>CANQHC010000014.1 GCA_947623595.1 uncultured Clostridia bacterium
ATCATAATAAAAAGAAGTGCAATAATCAATTACTTAATTGTAATTAACTATTACACTTTTATAGTACCAAATAAGCCACCTATCGTAGCTTCTAATATATTATTTATTAATTTCTTTACTCTTTAATTTAATAACCTTCATTAAGATTGATTTTTATATATTTTTTAAGATAATAAAATTATATTAATTTTATAAACAGAATGCTGGTGCTATTGTGTGACAATCTGATGAATAAGTAGTATCATTATTTACTGTACCATTAGTATTTACTGTACACCAACTATAACCTAAACTACTAGAATAATGACTACTTGGACTTCTAAGCCACCATTCTCTATTTGTTCCTTCCCCTTTTCCATTAATATTCGCAGCTTTTATTCTATTTTCTTCAGTTTTAAAATATTTATATTGGGTACCTTCTTGATTAGTACCCTTATAATAAGTATAAGTGCTAGTTCCAAAGATTTCAGGATAACTTAACCAAAATGCTTTGTCCTGTGTATTTATTGTACTTGTTCCTGTATGTGTTGATAAATTTTTCTTTTTAACTTGTTTTATTAATGGCTGTAATATTGTAGGTAAAGCCTGTATAAAATTATTATTTATCCAAGTTCGCATTGGAGTAGTATTCCAATTATCTGTATTAGTTGTTACATGTGAACTTCCCCAATAATATACTTCATCAGGATATCCATCATCTGCCAATACTGTTTTACATTGTAAAGTTACAGCTGCTTTTGTTCTTTCACCTGATTGAGTTACTAAATCATCATGGTTAAAATCTAATATTACAAATGTCATATCTTGTTCACTAATTTTTCCTGAATATTCTTCATCACTTAATCCAACTGTTGCATTTATATGAATTAATCTAGTATCTCCAACGTGCCAATAATCTGATATATCTATCTCACCGTTGTAATGAGCATTTAACATTTTTTCTAATTCTTCATTAGTTAAATCTGAAAATGGTATTAATTTAATATCTTGCAATTCAATATCTATTGTTTCATCTTCTAATAATTTAACTTCTATATTTTCTACACTTCTATAACCACTTGCTTTTATATCATAATAATAAAGTCCTTTTGGTATTTTGTATACTTTATTATTTATTGCTTGTACTTCTTTTCCATCCCTATCTCTTAATGTTACAATCGCTTCTGATGGAGTTGTATTAAATGTTACAGTTATTTTCTCTGCTCCTCCACCTATACCATATATTTTTCCTTTCATATATTTTTCCTTTCTTTTTTTTATACACAAAATGCTGGACAAATACCTTCTGAACCATGAATATCAATAAATTTTCCAGCACTGGTTACACTCATAAAGTAGTAATTATTATAATAATTCTGGTACAATGTAAATTCAGTACTCGGACTTCTAAGCCACCAATTTGTTGTATTTCCTTTTTCACCATTATTATTGTAATATTTTATTCTATTCTTTGAAGTTTTGTAATATTCATAAAGACTTCCTTCATAATTTCCTATGGGATTACCATATAAATATGAACCTACGGTATTTTCATTAGTTACTTCAGGAACACTTAACAAGAATATTTTATCATCAGAAGAATTTGATACTGTCGCATTTGCAATTTCTCTATCATGATTTTTTAAATTTTTTTTACGTACTGTTTTAATTAACTTAATAAAAATTTCAGGCATTGCATTTAAAACTGTTTCATTAAACCAAGCACGTCGAGGATTATCCTTATAATTTGTCGCTTTATCATAGTAATTGGGAGAAGTGTCATAATAAGGACCAAATTCATATGTACCGTCCCCATTAGCGCTATCTCCATCACAACCAAAACATTCTCTGAATTGTACTGTAACAGCGGCTTTTGTTCTTTCTCCAGCTTTTGTTACTAAGTCATCATGGTCAAAGCCTATAATAACAATTGTTATATCTTGTTCGACATACTTTTCAGAACTTCTTTTTCCAATGATTTCATTTATGTGAATTTTCCTTGTATCTCCAACGTGCCAATAATCTGATATATTAAGTTCCCCATTGTAGTGTGCATTTAGCATTCTTTCTAATTGCGTATCTGTTGCTGTTGAAAAACTAAATTCATTTTGAAAATTAACATCTATTTCATCATCTTTGTAAATTTCTATTCTTTTATTTTCTATATTAGGATATCCTTCAGCACTAGCAGTATATGTATAAACTCCTGTTTCTAATTCATATATATTATTTTGTATTGGTTGCATTATTTGTCCTTTTAAATTTTTGACAATTAATATCGCATTTTCTGGAGTTAAATTAAATGTTACTTGCCATTTTTCTACTTTGCCACCGCCTGTTTTGTCTACTCCACCTATCATTTAATTATTCCTCCTTTTTATCTGTTTCTGGCTTTACAGGAAATTGCACTTCGTATGGAAATCCTTTTTGTTGTGGTATATCTCTTAATTCTTGTCTATATTTTGCCATTGGCGAATTTTTTATTTCTTTTAAACTTGTAAAAAAATCTTTTATTCCTTGAACTATCGTTGTCATAGTTATTTCTTCTGGCATATTTAATTTAAGTCTATCTAATACCATTTCTTTGTCTGTTTCTTGTAAAAGTTTATCTCTTTGTGTTCTTACTATTTTTGCATATTCATCATATTCTTGTTGCCTTGCATATTCTAACCATTTATCATATTCTGCTAATATATCATCTTTTAATGTTTTTCTATACCATGTTTTAATTGTATAAGTATCATATACATATATCATTTCTGTTTCTTCTTCCCTTTGTCTTTGTTCTTCTTGTATGTTTGTATTAAATGTTACTATACATTTTTCGTATTTGTCATAATAATTAACATCTAATTTTTCTGGTTTTACTGTACTTTCTGTTCTCATATTTTAACTCCTTTCTTCTAAATTTCAGATGGTATATATAAAAGGCGACCGCCAACGTACGAAGCCGAATAGGAAGAATAGTAGTACCAATAGAAGAACCACAAGCCACAGTACAAGCCATCATTGCAGTAACCACCAACGCGCAACACACGAGACCCCAAACCGTAGAACGAGTAGTCTGGTATGTAGGTGCTATCGGAGCCGCTCGTTGTCTTAGTTAATTGTAGTGCTGGGAAACTAGCATCGTATCCAACATCTTTGATATAACCATTTGTAGAAGGACACTTCCAACCTAGTTTTGTGTATGGACTTGCAAATTTGTCACTCTCATATTTTGTAGGATCTGTACATACACAAGCCTGTGAGTCTGTGAAGTTGATTCCATCACACCATTGATAAATATTACCGAAGATATTTTCAATACCTCTATAAATAACAGCACTTTTCTTGTCATTAGCAAGACAGCCTGATTTCATTTGTAAGCTATCTAATGCTCCTGTATTAATTATTGAACCATTACATACACCATAACCTATTGTTTTTTGACAATCATAATCAGCATACTCTACTAAATAAAGCATTTGTATTAAAGACCAACGAAGTATATCCATTAGTCCCCAGTTAGTTCCGATTTTTTTAGTTGCATTTCTTAAATCTGTTATTGAAATATCTACTAAATTAGCAACACCCCTCTTAGTTGTAACATCAGAACTTGAACCTGTTGCTGTATATCTTCCTATGTAAAATTTTTCACTTTTGTTAGGTGTTAAATCTGTTTGACTTTGGCTTATATAAATATATTCCCAAGTTGCTCCGTCTTCTACTTTTTGCTCTCTGTTCCAATAAAATTCTGGTACTTCTGTCATTACATAATCATAATCAGTCCAATTCCAATCTGGTTCATCTGCATATTTTAATACATTTCCAGATTTGTTTAATGCGCAAGTTCTTATATTTGACCAAGGATAGATGTTATCAAAATCGTTAAGTGTGCTATCTATATTATCAATACCATTAACTGCATTTGCTGTTTTATCTATTCCACCTTCTAGTCTTTCCCAAGTTGTTTCTGAATTTGCTATATTTCTTCTTACTCCATATACTTCTTTTTGTAATGTTATATCTATTGTTTCATCTTCTAATAATTTAACTTCTATATTTTTTCTGCCAACATATCCACTTGCTGTTACGTCATAATAATAAAGTCCCATTGGTATTCTATATACTTTATTATTTGAAGAATGTACTTCTTTTCCATCTCTATCTCTTAATGTTACAATTGCTTCTGATGGAGTTGTATTAAATGTTATAGTTATTTTTTCTGCTCCTCCACCTATACCATATATTTTTCCTTTCATATTTTTGTTTTCCTTTCTAATAAATTATAAACAAAATGATGGACATAATGCAGTATAAGGAAACTCTCCCCCGTTATATCCACAACTGCCATCATTTTCTACTGTAATCCAAGAATAATCATCTGTACTTGAAGCGTCTGATTTTGTACTTGGAGAACGTAACCACCATTCACAGCTATTCTCACCTTTAACTCCATTATTATTAGCATATTTTTGTCTATTAAAAGTATTTTTATAATATTCATATTGTTCCCCCTCATAATTACTAGGAGGATTATTTTTTATATAAAAATTATA
Organism: uncultured Clostridia bacterium; assembly: GCA_947623595.1. Taxonomy (GTDB): domain Bacteria; phylum Bacillota; class Clostridia; order TANB77; family CAG-508; genus CAG-273. The sequence continues at coordinate 4,521 of CANQHC010000014.1, forward strand.
ACTTTGTGTCCCAAATACTTCAGGATAACTTAATAGAAATGCTTTATCTTCTGTAGGTGTCGGGTTAGTTGATGAATCAATAAAAAAATGATTAGCTAAATTCTTTTTTATTACTGTTTTTATTAATTTATTAAATGAATTTGGTATTGATGCGATAAAATTATTATTCAACCATATTCTACAAGGGTTTTTACTATAATTATCACTAAAACTAGATTTCACTGAACTACCGCCAATAGTAGTGTTGTTCATATATTCCTTTGTTTCCTAAAACTTCTCTGCATTGAACTGTAATTGCTGCCTTTGTTCTACTTCCAATTTGGTCTTTTAAATCATCATGATTTATTCCTATAATTACAAATGTCATATCTTGTGCAACATGTGAAGTCGAATTATTATTATCAGCTGGTATTGCATTTATATGTACTAACCTTGTATCTCCAACATGCCAATAATCTTCTATATTAATTTCTCCGTTGTAATGTGCATTTAACATTTTTTCTATTTCTGCATTTGTTGCTTTTTCAAATGTATATTGTGCATATATTGAAGTTAAAGTCACATCAACAGTCATTTCTTTATATACTTCTAACCTTTCATTTTGTTTACTTATATATCCTTCAGCATTTGCTGTATATGTATAAATTCCTGTCGGTAAGTTATAGGTTACCCCCCCCCCGATTTTTGAATGCTTACAGGCGCAACGATTTGCTGTTTTGAGTTCTTCAAGACTAATGTTGCAGTTTCTGGTATCAAATTAAATGTTACATTCCATCTTTCAATTTTTCCTCTTGAAATGTCTATTCCACCTATCATACAACCACCTCATTTGCTTTTTGAATTGATAAATTTATGGTTACTTCTTCTTCTGGCTTTTCTTTTATTCTTATTTTATATCCCCCATCATAGCTTTCTATTTCTCCTGGACCTGTCATCTTCTCTTGGTTATCTATATCAGGATGTCCAGCAATAAAATGCTTGCTTGTTACAGTTTCATCTTGTACATCATATTCATATTTTTCTTCGCTTTGTATCCAACTTTCTGGACTTATGGTTATAGTTTTATACCTTAAGGAATATTCTTGTATACTATTTGTATTTTCAGATATTTTTATTTGACTATTTTGTATATCCGTTTTATTTTGCTCTATATTTTTTTTATTTTGGTTTATTTCATTCAATAGTTGTGTTGCCACATCTCCAGAAAGTTGATCTTTTATTTCTTCAAACCACTTTTCAAAATCATCATTATATGTTTTTTCTAAATTTACTAACCATTCTTCAAAAGTTTTCTTTTTTTCTTCTAAATCTTTTTCCGCTTCTTCTGTTGTTTTTTTATACCATGTTTGATATTGAACAAATAAAGTAGATGTGTCAACTTGTTTAATTAAGCTTGTAACCCAAGGACATTCTTCACTTCCTCTACAATCTGTAATTAAATCTTGTGTAATTTCTACACAAGATGGACTAATTACTATATCAGCTAATCTAAATTCAGATATGTCTTCATCTGTATTTATTTCAGGATGAACAGGATTGCTTGAGGCTGAACCTTTTCTATAAACAATACTTCCTTCTCTTCCTGCCTGTGTTTTATCAACCTGGGCAATAATACTATCAATTCTTGTTAGAAGCTCTGAATTTCGTGATATAGTTATAAGTAAATCACTTGGATTCTCGAACCATTTGTCACCTATAAGAGCATAACCTGCAGAAACTTTTATGTTCATTCCATCTGATGAAGAAAAAACCTGTAAAAAATTAGAAGGCTCCCCTTCTGGTGTTGCGAAAACACCATTACTTATGAGCCTTCTATATGGTCTATTCATATCATCTGCTGAGTATGTTCTATCTTCAGCGATAGAATCAAAAAATCCAGCTTCAACTTTATATTTTACATCGTTTACCATCTTTTGCCTCCTTATTCTATATATTCAAATGTCGGTTCCATTTTGTAGCCACTTTCTTCTTGATTTTCAATTATTTCAGCAATTCTTGCATTAATAGACATTTCATATTCATTTATTATATTGACTATATCTCCTAATTTGTAGTCTTTTTTGTAAGTGTAGTTCATACCTATAATAACTTCACCTGTAAATGAAGTATTCGATTTATATGTTGCTAGTTTTTCGTATCCTATATTTTCTAAACTTTCAATGTAAACATCTTTGCAGAGTTTGACTTCTGTGACTTCTCCCTCTTCATTTTTAGTTATTGTCGCAATATTAACACCATCAACTTGATAATATATTATACCTTCTACTGTTACTTGCTTTCCATGAGGATATCTGTGTGTGAGTTCGTCATATTCAATTACACTAGAAGTATCCTTTTCATCAAAATAGATTTCATGTCGATCTATTCCCTTTCCGCTTCCAATTATAGTAACAGCTCTATTTACTCCCTCTCCTTCTCCTGCAACTAAAGCAACATTCTTTATATTCCCATTATCTTGAACATAGTCTGTCGTAGAAATGTTGTCAAATTCAGGAGAAAATGTAATATATTCTGTTTTATCCTCTCCTTTGAATAATGAAAAAACAAATTGCTTATTTATAATTGTAACTTTAAATCCCCATCCAAGTTGTTTACATAGATCCTCTGTTTTTTCTCCTACATTTGCATAAGTTACTTGTTGTTTTATAGTTTCTGTAAATCCAACCTTATTTCCGAGAATAAAATTTTCTATTTTTCTATCAGCATTTGTTGGATTAATAATTGCATCTTCTACTAATGTTCTAATATAATCTTCTACTAATCCATTAAAATTGGTTTGCTTTTCAACTATTCTTTGATATAAGATATTTTTAACATCTGTACCAGTAATAATTAGTTGATTTCCATTTTCCTCATCCGTTTTTAATTCGATTTTATCTATTTCGCAAACCATATCATCATCACTACGTTCGAGATATTTGCTTTCTTTTAATTTATTAAGATTTTCTATGGAAGCAGAAATAACTAATTCACAATCTCCTATTGCATTATATCTATTTGTCCAAATAACACTTAAGAAAGTATCAATTATATGTATTCTATTTAATTCCTTGTCTAAAAAGTATAAATCCTCCATTACTATACTCCTAAATAAACTTTATAATATTTAAAACGAATATCTACTAGCATATCGTTTTTTCCATCATCTGCTAAAAAACTATAGTGATTATCTCCTATTCCTAATTGAAAAAATGTAGGCTTACCTTTAATTTGAGGAACTAAATTATACTCAACTGCTTCTCTTGTAAGAATAACTGATTTTCTACCTTTATTGCAATTAATAACCAACTTGTCATTTTCTCTAAATTGATATTCTATAATTAAATTTTTCCCATTGTCAGTATTTCGAATTTCTAATCTATTAACAGTTCCCAAAAATGTCACATTAATAATTAATCCTGTATCGCTCTCACTATCATTTACAACATTTGTTACTTTTTCGATATCAAGATCAGAAAAAGCTATTGGCTCGTCTACATTAATAGAAAAAGGAAAAGTAAATCTTTTAATAACTTTTGATATACTTGTAACTATTTCGTTTAAATCTTTAAAATATGGATCTGGACATAATATTGCTATTTGTGCTACTTCTTTTTGAACAAATTGTGGAACATCAAATGTTTGAACATATCCTTCAATAAAAACATCTCTCAGTTCAGTCCTATAATGTATTTTACACCATTCTTTATTTTTGAAATACTTATATAAAATCAATCTGTTTCTTTCTACATTTCCATTGAGTGTAATCGTTATCACAATTTGTCTATTTGTAATTTTAGAGCTATTAAAAGACGATCCATCAGTATTAGCATAATTTGAAGTATTTATATTAGCATTTGGAGGGTCAAGGCCTTCAATATTAGTTACTTGAAAATTATTTTCATTACTCGTAAGTTCTAAAACTGCTCCTTTGGTATTTTCTACTTCTAAAGTAAACATTCTTTATCCTCCTATGCTTTTATTAAATTTAATAAGTTTCTGGTTTGACGATACAATTCTAATCTTGATGGTTGTTTTGGTGCATTTATTATTTGTGTATAATTATTAACATTTGAAGTATTATTTGAAATATTATTTATACTTGATAAGTTTTGTTGTTTCATTTGGTCCTTCATTTCATTTGCAACAGCCTTTATCCAATGTTTGTTTCTCTCAAGAGGAACAACAGCCTCTGCTCCTGAACCTTCCAATAATCCTACCTGTCCTTTTTCAAGTACAGCACCTTTTTCAAGTCTAGGTAAGCTAACATTACTAATTGTTCCAACACTCACTCCGAGGAATTTTGTTAATTAATCCTATTGCACCATTGATTATTCCTACTGCTCTATTAATTACACTTTCAATCATCGATATTACACCATTAATTCCTGTTTTTACTGCACCACTAATCGCATCTCCTATATGTGTTCCTAATGCTGAAAATTTATCCTTAATGGTATTCCAAAGTCCTCCAAAAAATCCTCCTATTTTACCAAATATCCTTGTAATATTATTCCATGCTTCTTGAAACCTATCTCTAAACCATCCACCTATATTACGAAATATTCCTGTAACACTATTCCAAGCTCCGTTGAAAGAACTCTCCTATTCCTTTGAATATTGATACAATTGCATCCCATGCCTGTTGGAACATGTTTCTAAACCAGTCTGCAACTCCACTAAGTATTTGTTTCACATTATCCCAAAGTCCTCCAAAGAAATCTCCTATTCCTTCAAATATTGATACAATTGCATTCCATGCTTGTTGAAACATATCTTCAAACCAGTCTGCAACTCCGCTAAGTATTTGTGTCACATTATCCCAAAGTCCTCCAAAGAAATCTCCTATTCCTTCAAATATTGATACAATTGCATTCCATGCTTGTTGAAACATATCTTCAAACCAGTCTGCAACTCCGCTAAGTATTTGTGTCACATTATCCCAAAGTCCTCCAAAGAAATCTCCTATTCCTTCAAATATTGATACAATATTATCCCATGCTCCTTGAAATGTTTCTCCAAACCATGTTCCAACACCAGAGAAAACATTTTGTATTCCTTCCCAAGCACCTCCAAAAAATTCTCCCAATTGTCCGTGGTAATTCAGCCAGACCTTGGAATATTGATACAATAATTTGAGGTATTGCTTTCAATAGCTCCACACATATCTGGGGTATTGCAGCAATAAGTCCCATAAATAATTGAACTGCTCCTTCAATTAGAGTTGGTAAATTTTGAAGTAGTGTATTTACTATTGTTATTACTATTTTAGGTATCTCTGGTATTAGAGCTTGTATTATCTTAGGTATTGCATCTATTATTCCCATAAGTAATTGAATTGCTCCATTAATAATCGCATTTAATCCTTTTATTAATCCATTTACTATTGCTTCTATTATTTGTGGTAAAGCATCTAAAAGTGCATCTATAATTTCAGGAATTGCATCAACTATTCCCATAAGTAATTGAATTGCTCCATCTATTAGAAGAGGTATACCCGTAATCAAACCATCAACAATACTATTTATAATTTGTGGCAAAGCATTTAAAAGTGATTTTATAATTGTAGGAATTGCGTCTATTATTGCCATAAAGAATTGAATTGCCCCTTGTATTAAGTCAGGAATTCCGTCTACTAAAGCTTGTATTACTTTTGGAATCATATCTACAATTGCAGTAATTATTTGTGGCAAAGTCTCTCCAAGTCCTTCTAGAAGACTTTTAATCATATCAATACCTGCGGTTATAAATTTAGGTAGAAAATTAGCAATTGCACTTATTATTGATTGTAATAAATTTGGTAGTGCGTCTACTACCCCTTGAATTAATCCTGTTATTCCACTTAATAAATCAGGCAATGTCTTACCAGCCATTGCAAGTATCTGTGGCAATATTCCACTAATAAGATCAATTACACCATTAAGAACTACTTTAATTCTAGGAATTAAGTTTTTTGCTACTGTACCTATACTATCAATAAAGTTAGACAGTAATGAATCAAAGTTTGTATTTTCATCGGCCATTCCAGTAAGTAAGTTTGTCCATGCAGATTTCATTGATGCTATACTTCCTTGAATAGTAGAACTTGCTTCTTTTGCTGTTGTTCCAGTTATCCCCATATTGTCTTGAACTAAATGTATTGCTTCAACAACATCCGCATAACTTTCTATTGTTAAATCTCCTGCTTGTCCTTGTGCTTTTGCTAATTCATTTGCATCTTTAATTAATCTTTGCATTTCCTCTTTTGTTCCACCATAACCTAATTTTAAGTTATCAAGCATTGTATAATTCTGTTTAGCAAAACCTTGATATGCGTTTTGTATAGATTCCATTGAGGTACCCATTTTATTAGCATTATCAGACATATCTGTAATAGCAAGATCAGCATATTGTGCTGCTTTTTCTGTATCTCCACCTAAGCTCTGCAACAAACTAGCACTAAAACTTGTTACTGTTTCCATATATTCATTTGCAGAAAGTCCAGCTGTTTTATATGCATTATTTGCATATTCTTCAACTACTCCCGCACTATCTTTGAATAAAGTTTCAACACCACCTACTAATTGTTCATACTCTGCATAGCTTTCTATGGCTTTTTTTCCAGCATCAATTAATGCTCCTCCTAATTTTCCTAATAGACTTATACATCCTTCGATTGCACTACTTGCCAAATTTGCAAGAGTACCTTTTAGAACAGTAAAGCCTCCATTAGATGCTTCATTTGCTGAATTTCCAACATCATCTAAACTTTTATCTAGTTTATCAGCTGCAACATCAGCTTTCTCCATTTTTGATTTATTTTCTTCTAATTCACTTGATAAAGATGTTATCTCTTTTGCTAAATTCTTCGCTTCTGTTGAGTTTTTACCATATTGTAAAACAGCATTCTTATAGGCTTCTTTAGCTTTATCAACAGCACTCTGTTGGGCTTCTATTGTACTTGATAATTTACCTGTAGCACTATTTGCCTTATCTTCTGCTTTTTGTATGGCTTGTAGTTGGGCATTATAATTGTTATATTCTTTTTCTGTCTTTGCTACTGCTGCCTCTTGGTTATTTATAGTAACTGTTAAATCTGCAACTTGCTTTTTCATTGAAGAGTGTACTTGCTCTGCCGAACTTAATTGACTTGATAGATTCTTTACTTCATTAGAATTTTCTCCATAAGTCCTTTTTGCTTCTTCAAGTTTTTGTTTTAAAGTTTCAATTTCAGTAGCTGATTGTTTTTCATATTTTTGTGCTGTTTGTAATTGTGCTTGATATGATTGTAGTTTTGAAGTTTGAGCCTCTATTGTTGATTTTAGCTGTTTTAATTTTGCCGTTAGTCCATCACTTGATTTGCTCCAATCATTCATCCCAGCACTTGCTTTCTTAAATTCAGAATTAGCAAGTTTTATTTGATTATTAGCTTCTGTTATTCCTTTTTTTAGCTCTGATATGTCTATTTTATATTTAGTTGTTATATCTTCTCCATTTGGCACTCTTCTCACCTCTTTTTAACGCAAATTAAAACCAGCTATCACTAGCTGGTACTCTGATTTTATGTTTCTTTTTAGTTCTATTTTTACTATCATAAATGTTTAATCTTCTAACAAGAGTAAATACTTCACTTATTTTTTCTCTTCTTATAGAAAATGGTGTAACTGCAATAAAGCGATTACATATTTCCATTTCTAATTCAAAAAATATTTGATAAAGGGGAACATCAATGTCCCCCTGTTCTAGTTTTTTCCATTATTTCCTTTTGTTATCTGATTAATTGAATAAGTAATTATATTGGCTATAACATCTATGATTTCTTTTAATTTAGTATTTCTTAACTCATCATCTGTTAAGCCTTCGAATACATCTTTAAGAAATGGTTTTACTATATCTAATGAATGAGCAAGAATTTTTGCAATTGCTTTTACTAATTCTGTCTTATCTCCTGCTTGAATATTATCTATATCAATAACATTCAATAAATCTTCTACTGTTCCAAACATTAAATCGTATGTTTCTACAGTGTATGTTTTTACGATGTTTTTCTTTTCATAAATATTTAACTTTAATTCCATAATGGATCCTCCTATTTTTATTCAGTTTTTAATTCTACTTTACTTAAATTAAGTGTTTTGGTTTCTTTACCTTCGCTAGTAATTTCAATTGTATTGTCTTGATTATGTACTTGGAATACTATTAAACCATCTTTTTCATCTACTGAAACAGGTTTCTTCAATTTAGCTCCTGTTCCTTTTAATTCACACTTAATAGTTCCTTTTGGTTGTCCTTTTGCTTCCTCGAAATATAAAGGAATAAAGTTTCCACTATTATCAGTTTTGCTGAATTCTGTCCAATTATCAATATGTTTTAATGAACCTGTCACATTGCCTTCTTCATCAATGTTTAAGTTCTCGCATAGATCTTGAGCTTTCTTTTCTCCTAAATTCAAAGATGTTTCTGCACTTGGTATACTTACTTTGATTGGTTCTACTTTACTCTTTTTTTTTAAAGTATCTGGTGTTGTAACTGTATCAAAGAATGTTGAAACATCTGCTAAATCTTTTTCTAAATCAACATTAATAGCCTTTGCACCTTTTTTATTTCCATATTTATCTTTGACCTTTTCAAATTTATGTGTAGTATTTATTCCTGTATAAACAAGTTCTTGTCCATTTGCATCTGTTCCGTCGTTTTCTGTAGCATGGTTACTATCTGGAATATTAAATGTTCCTTTTAATCTCCATACATAGACATATTGACCATTAGTCTTTTTAGTTTTATAACCTATAGCAAAATACTTTGTTTCTCTTTCTCCTTCTATTAAAGTTCCAGTTTCATCATCGTAATTTTGTCCTGTAATTCTGCCAAGTACATCTAAAGGTATTGCTGATGTAGAACAAGTAATTGTATCAGCTCCAACTGATGTAACAACAACTGCTGGTATATTGTTGTAATAATGTGGTTCACTTGAGTTAGCTGTATTTTTACCTATTTCAGAAACTCCTGCTATTGCAAAAACTTCCCCTACTTTATATCCTTCTCCTTCTTTATTATTATCTTGTAGTACTTCGGCTGCGACTAAATCTTCTATGCCTCTGTATTCATAAATTTCGTCTAACTCTTTGTTCATAATTTTACCTCCTATTTTTCAATTATTTTGGCGATTATTCCTCGCCCTGTATGAGTTATTTCATCACTAGCGACATCATATCCTTTGCCACTAACAATAAACCCCTCTTTTTTTAGTTCTTGTTTTGCTTCTAGCAATTTCGTATTTACTAAATCAGGATCGCTTGAATAAAAAGCAACTATAAACTCCCAAATATATGAATGTTCATTATTATCATAAAACTCATTACCAACTGTATCTATGTTCTTAAAAGTAAAAAATGATTCAGGATATGGCTCATCTTCTCCAAGTGTCCCTTGTAAATAAATCGGATAGCCTAATTTATTTAATGTTTTTATTAATAAATCTTTCATTCTTAACCATTAAGCCTCCTTATTTCTTCAAAAAATATTTCTTCTTGAGCTTTTAACACTTCTTTTCGTATTGTGCCATTTTTCTTCTGATTTAATGTTGTAGATAATATGTTATCTGCAGTAACTCCTTTTGTTGTTTTTGATGTCTTTCCATATTGATTACTTACTGCATGTCTAGGTGTACCATATATTAAAAATATAGATGCTAGACCACCTTGGCTAATACTAAATCCAACACCAATACTAGCTAAAGTTCCTGCCCATTCAACTTTACCTTCACGATACAAACTTTTTTCTGTATCCCCTGTTTCTTTATGTAGATTTATTCCTTCTTCTGATCTTTTGGTAATTATTGAATGTGATTTTTTCAATGCTTTTTCTGCAATACCTTTTGTATTGGCATTTAACTTATTAAGTCTCATAATTGCTTCATCAAATCCTTTAAATTCCAAATATGCTTTACTTCCCATAAATTAAACACCACCTTTTACTCTTCTTATTTTAAATTTTAAGAATTGGTGTCGTTGATTTATATCTTCTGGTTCATTAATAATGTCAAATATTGCATTATCACTTGCTCTTGCTATTCTGCAATCACTTGTTATATCTGGTCTATACCATGTCTCTATATTGGCTGTATCTTCAATAGAATATATGCCATTTATATTTTTTTCTGTTCCTCCATAGGTTTTGAAGCTTCCAAAAAATAAATTTATTGGCTTATTATTCTCATCTTTTTCTTTTAAAGCATCTTCTATTAGTGGATATTCTTTTTTATTTACTCCATTTATTTTCTTTATAGAAATTGGTGTTAATAATATAAGTGGAATTGGATTTTCAATTTGTAATCTATAACTCATTAGCTTTCCTCCTCCACTTGTTTTTCTTCCTTGTCTTTATAGCTTAATTGTGTTGCCCTTTGTAAGAAATACGGAGAGAACGATGTCCCTCCGCTTCCATAATTCCAAAGATCAGCTACGCCTCTTGCTATTACTCCTACACTTGTATCGGCTTCTACTATTTCTTTATCAACTCCACCATCTATTAGAAATTGTTTTACTTCTTCAATATATCCTTTTATGGTTTCGTCTTGATATGTGCCAGTTATTCCTAGAATAGTTTTTACTTGTTCTAACATATTTCTACTCCTTTGAATTATGCTTTTTTAACTAATTTTCTTGAATCTTTTAATAATTCCTCTGCTCTGTCTGGTTCTACTTTTATGATATCATTTACTGTGTAATCCTCATGTGTATATTTATCCGTGAAAGCAACTAAAACTAGTAATTTTACTTCTCTACTATTTGAATTTTTACTTCCTTTTGATTCTTTTTCAGGTTTTGGATCTTCTGCTTTTGGTTCTTCAGCTTTTGGTTCCTCTGCCTTTGGTTCTTCAGCTTTTGGTTCTTCAGCTTTTGGTTCCTCTACTTTTGGATCCTCTACTTTTGGATCCTCAGGTTTTATTTCTTCATTTTTTTTAGCCATGATTTTACCTCCTATTCAGTTTTTAATTCTAGCTCACTTAAATCTAGTGTTCTAGTTTCTTTTACTTCACAAACAACTTCAATTGTTTGTTCTTTATTAGCAATTTTTAAAACTATATTACCATCTGATTTATCAACTTCTATTGGTTTTTTAACTACTGCACCCTCTCCCTTAATTTCGCAGGTTATTGTGCTTCCTTCTTTTGCTTCAGGGAAGTAAAGTGCGAGATAATTACCTGTTTGTTCCTCTTTGTTACTTGAAAACTTTTCATAATCAGTAATATGATTTAATGTTCCTGATATTTTATTATTTTCATTTATTACTATGTCTTTTTGCAATTCCTCGACTTTCTTCCCTAGCAAATCTTGACTTTCTGATGGTGTTTGAATATTAATAGTTTCTACGCTTCTACCTTTTTTTTTAGTATGTATACATAGTTTGTATTTAATGGTTTACCATCTAGTATTACTAAACCTTTTGTAATCCATTTATTCTTATCATCATCAAAGTATCTCTTATATCCAAATGTTAAGTTTGAATTGATACCATAGGCTTTTTCAGGTACCCAGAAAATTCCAAAGATGTCTCCATTTCCACATAAAGCAAATGATTTGAATAAATCTTGTTCTGTTCTAAGTACAGGATATTCATTGAATTTATATTGTTTATCGCTAACATCAAATCCAGCTTTGTTTATTGGTTGATTATTAGCATCTTTCATTGTACATAGTTCACTTACATATGTTTGTTTTGCCATAGCAAATTCAGGATTTGCACCTTCCATACCAATTGGTATATTAGCAAATAATTTTCTTTCCCAAGCTGTCCAGTCAGCAATTTCCTCTTCTGTAAATTCAATTATGTTTTCTTTTGGAACTCTTTGCAATCCTGCTGCAACATCTGTTAGAATACCAGTTGGTTGATTTTCTCCTGTTCCTCTTAATACTGCTTCATCTCTAGCTTTTAAATATGCTGTTAATAAAGCATTAATTAATTCTTTTTCAAATACTTCAACAGAAAGAATACTTTGTAGTAATGATTGAGCTATTCTTATTTCTCCAATATGATATGAGAAAGATACACTTCCTGTAACACCTTTTACTTTTTGCTCCTCACCAACACCATGTTCTTTGTCGTTTCCTTCTTTTCCTCCCCATGTAAATGTAGCTTCAAATTCTCCTATTGGAATTTCAACTCCACCTTTAACATTTAACATACGAACTCTTGATGATAATTGACCGTATGATTTTTCAATTCCTTTTATAAGTTCTTGTAATACTGTATGTGGAATTAAAACTCCAAGCTCTTCACTTGTTACTTCTCCTGCTTCTCTTGTTTCAGATCTATATTGAGTTAAGATTTCATTTAATTTTTCAGTTCTTTCTCCTGTTTGTGCATAATGTTTGAATGCTTGTCTATATTCCATTGTAGAAAGTAAATCTTCATTATTTTGATTTTCTGATCTTTGGTTCATTCTTGCTTGACCTAGAACATTTAATACTGCATTTGGATTAAATCCATTTGCACTTCTTCCTTCATCTGCATTAGCATCGTTATTGTTATCTTTATTTTCTCCATTATCGTCTTTATTGTCATCATCTTTATTGTCATTCTTGTCTAATTCAGCAAGTTGCTTTTCTGCTTCGTTTATTTCATCACGAAGTGCTATTAATGTATCACCAAGACTTCTAACTTCTTCGATGTCTTGCGATGCTTTCATTTTTTCTTCTTTTTCTTTTAATTCTTTCTTTTTTCTTTCAATTAATTTTTTTAAAAAATCTTTCATTTTTGTTTTCCTCCTAATAAATATTCAATTTTTAGCTTTTCAAGTTCTAATTGGTTTGAAGGAGTATCCACCCCTTTACTTCTAGCAGTCTCCACCGCTAGTCGTGCAGTCTCCACGTTCAATTGCACTATATAAATTTCTAGCTTCTGTATTATTCTCTGTATCAAGCTCTACTTGAATTTCCATTCCTTTGTCATCAACAGATAATTGCATAGTAGAATTTTTTGTATTTCTTCTTGATCTAGCAAGAGGCACTTTTGATTGATCATGATTTACTAAAAATCTAACATCTTCTAGGTTTGTCTTCTTTAATGCTCCCTTTTCAATTATTTCTGCAAACATTCCTGCAATATCTGTTTTACTTTCATACACGATTGGTCTACCTACTATTATGTTGCCTCGTTTTTCATCTTTTTCGGCTCTTATTTCAAATTCATAATTTCTTCTAATCAGTTCATTCTTCATTTCCATTTTCTATACCTCCATTATTTTCATTCTCTTTTTTGTTATTCTCTGCATTAGATTTATTGCTAGACATAGCAATTTGTCCAGCAAGTTCTTTTAATGGTCTCATTCCAAATGCTGTTCTAACTTCATTTTTATAGCAACTTGCACTATCAACTAACAAATTAAATAAATCTATCTTCTGTCCAGTATCCATAAAAATTAATTCATGTGGATATAACAAAATTTTATTTCCAAAACTTTTCTCCCTATCTGTAAATAATGGCATCGTAAAAGATTCGCCTGTTCTTTTTAATACTGGTTCCAAACTCTTTTGATAAAAAGCCTCATACTGTTCCTTAGTATAGTCTCCTGTCAAAATAGGAAGAGATACCCCAAAGTTTCTTAATATTTTCTCATCAATAAATTTTAATGTATCAGCATCTACCAATTGAATTTTGTTTTGCAGTGGTATAAACTCTCCTTTTATGTCTAAAGGAAGGAATCCACTTTCATTATTTGCTAAATGTTTCTCTATTTCTTGAATATTCTTTTCCATTTTTCCATCGTCCATCAATGTGTTATATTTAATAACACCATTAATAGCAAATGAACTTTTTAAAGCTTTTGAAACTCCCTGCAATAGAACATGATTTAAATCTAATGTTTTTAATATTGCTTTATTATCAGGTTGTCCAAATTCATTTCCTCCTAAGAATTCATTTACAGAATATCTATATCTTATATGTATTATGTCGGAATATCTAAGTGTAGTTTTATATCCATTTGCAAATAAGAATTCTACAAATAAATTTCCTGTTGGATCTTGTAAAAATGTAACATTTGTTGGTTGTATTGGATAAAGCCCTGTATATGTTTTATTTTCTTTATTATCCCTTACATAAGTAGGAATAACAAAGGAATTATAATTTAGAAACAACTGCCAATATACTTTTTCAAAAAAGTCTGTTTGTGTCATTCTTTCGTTTGGCTGATCTAGTAATTTTTGTATGTTACTTCTATTATCAACAGGAACTAAATCATTTTCATCTTTTACTATATGATATGGTGTTGCTTTTGTTAATTCTGTTACTAAACACGATATTGCTTGTTGCACCACATCACTTGCATAAATGTCTTGACCAAATTGTGAAAAAATGGGAGTATACCCATTCAAAATTTTTGCATACTGCATATTTGTTTTTATGCTTTTAAATTTATTAATAAAATCCATTAATCCCATTTTATCTACTCCTTGTCTATTAGTTTGTGAAATTCACTACGGTAACGTCTATATAATTCGTATAAAATGATAAATGTTATTGCACCATCTATTCTCTTGCTAGCTTGATTTTTTACTTTAACACACATAACATTTCCTATATTGTCCATCTCCATGGCAGCATTTCCTAAACACCATCTATCTATTTGGTTGTTGTTATAATTTATTAACTTATCTTGCAAATCTGCTTCAACAAATTTCATGGCATTACTTAATACTTTACCTTGTAATATCATTTCAGTTTCAAAACCATACTCTTCCATTCGGTCAGTAAATGTTTTTGAAAATCTTTGATCATACCCTGTCTTATAAGGTTTTATGTTGTAACTTTTATATAAATCATAAAACCAGTCTGCTACCTTTGAAACATCTACTTCATTTCCTTCGTGAATAGTAAGTAGTCCCTTTTTTGCCCATTCTGTATAGTCTGCTCCTGCAGCTCTATCATCGCTGTCTGTTAGTTTTTTCTCTAAAATCCAATAATGCTGATATATATATTTTATTTTGTCGCTTGGCTTTCCTAATAAAATCTTTGCACTAACCATATCAGTTGTCGCTGCTAAATCAACAGCTCCTAAACAAAAAGAACCCCTAAATTCTTCCAAATTAAAAGGTTCTAGTTCATAACAATAATCTTCATGTTTTAACCACGCTGAAGCATTATTTTGTTTTATATTAAAATCTTTACATAATGTATGCATTCTCTTTGATTTTGATTTTCTTGATTTTTCGATTTCTCCTCTTAATGACTTCCATTTCTTTACCACTCCTAAGCCGTGGGTTTGATTTATACCAGCTTTGTTCATTCTGCCATACTTCTTCTTCACTATCTTGAGTATATAGCCAAGGTAAATAATGTATATCATCTACTTCATCAAATAAAACTTCTCTTGCATACTTTAATTCATGATCTAAATATCCATCATTTATAAATCCTTCTGTAGTTAAATTTATAAATAGTGGTTCATCTTTTGTTGACATAGATTTCTGACCTGCTTCAGCAATTTCGTCATCTTGTGCATCATGACTTTCATCCATATACATTTTGTCTATGTTTCTACCGTCTTTATTTTGTGTTTTACTTGACATTTTAAATATTGTTATGTTTTTTTTAGTATTACAAATTTCCGACATATTTCTGTGCGTAACTTTTGAGTGTGGATCTATGGCTTTTCTCATATTATTTATTTCATTCCAAAGTAAACTTGCTTGTTTGTCGTCATTTGAAGCACAAACTATATCAGTTCCACCTTCACCAATCCTTAAATCAGTATGAGCATCTGCTGCCATAAGTGTCGTTTTTCCATTTTTTCTTGCTATTAATAAAAGTACATTTTGAAATCTCCTTGTATATCTCTTAAGTTCCTCATCGTATACTTTAAAAGAATAGATTGTTTCAATAAATGCCTTTTCCCATAACAATAGTTCCATTGGTTTATTATAAAAAGGCTTTTTACTTTGTAAGCACAAACTTTCCATAAATTCAATTCTTAAATGTGCATATTCGGTATCATATCTATACTGTGGATCTTTTAAATCCTTAATTAACTTCTGTAACTCTGTTTTTAGCTCTAATCCAACTATTATATTTCCACTTTTTATCTCATTATAGTATTGTTCTAAGTAATTAATTATCGTATCCTCTTTCCTTCATAAACTTTTCAACTGGATCTTCATCTACTTCATGACCATTAATCATTGAGTATACTGTTCTGATTGCATTTATATAGCTTTGCGAACATTCTTTATATAGTTTTGATGCCGTTGTTGGTCTTTGTTTAGTAGGATCTCTAGGATGTATTTGTATAAATGGCAGTTTTTTTAATTCTTCCATTCTTTGTTCCAAAAAAGCTATATTGTCTAATAGTGGATTTATTAAGGATTTTTTGTTTTCATCTAAATCTTTAAATATTTCGTCTAATTTTTCCCTTCTGGTCATTATAACCTCCCTTTTTCAAAAATATCTTTCTATTTTTTGAAAAAAAATGAAATTTTTGCCTTGTGTGAAAAAGAGGTTCCCCTTACAGTCCCCAAACAACGATTTCATCTCTACGAAGGCGGGGGGCTATTGTTGGAAATCCTCGAACCATTCTTCTATATATTTTTTCCAATTTTCGTTATGTGCCCTTAATAAGCAGGTTTCCTTATCACATTCAATAAAAATAACTTCAGCTCCCAGCCTATCAGCAAGTCTTTGTCTTTCCATTCGTAAAGGATATGTACCAACTATAAATGCATTTTGCCAGTTGCCTACTCTCATCTTTACTTGTTCTATTAAATTATTTCTTACTTCAAAAGCATTTGACTTTAACTTATTAGGTTTGTTATATTTATCGCAAAAACTAATACATTCCCATATTTTATCTATATCAACAATTAAATCATCTTGTGTTGCTACATCATTTACCCATGTTGATTTGCCGACTGCAAGGTGCTCCATATACAATATAAACCTTTTTTGGTAATTCAAATCCAAATCTATGATGTTCAGCATTATGACATTTAAAATGAATTAACATTATATTATCAGGATTAAGACTTATAGTATAATCATTTATATTATTATTATTTAATGGTATTTTGTGATGTCCAATGCAATCATACTTCTTTGCTATTTCTTTACCACAATATTCACAAATCAATTTTCCTTCTTTGTTTGTTCTTTCTAGCTTTAGATTTGTCAGTAAATTTTGCCATTCTTTAGATTTATAAAAACTTTCTTTATTTTCAAACATTTTTCTCCTACCAGTTATCTTCTTCCATTCTTTTCTGTTTTAATTTTAATTCTTCTTGTTTTAATAAAAGCATTTGCGGATCATTAACCATTATGTCATTAATATCTTTTAATGCAGATGTTAATACTTTTAATCCTTTCTTATCTATTATTCCATCGACTATTTGTAATTCTTCATTTTCTGTTACGGTTTCTTTTTCTACCTTTTTCATATTATAATCATATTTAATTTCTTTTGTCTTTCCTCTTTTTTTTATAATATATTTATTCAATTGTAGATTAGCTTTTATTATATTAAGTGCTAAATCATTTGCTATTGCATTAATATCTGCTATTTGTTTTGCTTCTTTTTTTACTTCTTTTTTTAAAGTTTCTTTAATTATTTCTTCCGCTTTTTTTCCGTTCTATTGTCGTCTTTTTTATTTTCCAACCTTTAGTTTTTTTTTGAGTATTTCTATTATTGGGTATTTCTTTAATTCTAAGAAACATACTTACTGATTTGTAATCACCTAACAAATATTCCGTTTCTAGCTCTTTCCAATTATATTTAGCCATCTACCTCCACCTACTTTATAATAGCCGTTACTCTTGATTTTCATCTTTAATAGTCTATTTTTTCTAGTATATTGTTTATTTAATATATAAAAAAGGAGCTTATTTTAATAAGCTCTTTTTCTGTACGGCATTTTATTATTTTATATCTTCTATTTAGCCGTTTGGTTGCGAGAATAGGATTTGAACCTATGATCTTATGGTTATGAGCCATACGAGTTGACCTCTACTCCATCTCGCCATATATTTGATTAGGACAACTTACTCTGACAACCTAATCTTACTACTTCTGCTAGTGTTATTTAATGTAAGCTCATAACACGTCACATTTTCACTTTTCTTACATTGTAAGTTTTATGCCTTTATAAAACATTTGGATTAGTAACTCATTTCTGAGTATGTTTTATTTCTATTCACATTTTAATTATAATATATTGATTTTTAAAAAACTACGACATTTTCACGACATTTTTATGACATTTTCAACCGTAGTTCTATAATTTTCTCTGTTGACCTTTCTATCATTCTTTGTATATGCCTTGCTGATCTAGTCTGATTAAATAATCTAAAATAAATTCTATTTCCTATGTCTTCATACGTACACCCATCTATGTAATAAGCAATTAAGATTTCTCTTTCTTTGTATTTTAATGCATCTAGCCTAATATCAATTTCTTCTATCATAGAATTTAGTTCAATAATTTCTTTTTCTAATACTTCTAATTCTTGTTTTAAATTATTTTCTCGGTCTGTATTATTAGTTGCATAATTACCTACTTTATCACTAATACTATTTTTGCTATGAATATCACTATTTATTTCCGCTACACTTGATTTTAATTCTATTTCTTTTATTGAATCTAATTGCCTTAATATTCTTTCTTTATCTCTTAATTTTAGCCTTAATCTAGCCTTATTTTCTTTGTATTTTTTTAATAACATTATTAGTTGATCCTTTGACATAAATAGTACCTCCTATTTCATTTTTCTTAATGTAGTTAATTCTTTTATAAGCTTTGTAATTTGGTTATTTACATCTAGCTTCCTGTATTGTCCATTTTTTCTCATACTCTCATAGAATATATATGAAAAACTTGTATACTCATTGTTTATTTTTCTGTATTGTTCTTCTTTTGTCATTTGCACCCCTCCTTTATTATTTGTCCTCCAATAATTCTTAACCTAATGTAACTATCTTTTCAATGCCTAATATTTTTTCACACATATTTTTTCTTCCTAAGTGATTCCATAATTGAGGTCTTAAATTTTCATTTTTCTCTACTTCTTTTTTGTAAACTTTATATTTTTCAGTTTCTTCTGCAAGATATTCTTCTATTTTCTTTTTATGTATTGAATTTTCTAATGCTTGTAAAATTGTTTTGTATGCTTCTTTATTTCTCATACATTCTGGACATTCACATTTATCTTTTAATAATATTTCTAATCTTATTTTTGCATCTCTTAATTCCATAGCTAGTCATCCTTATAATAATATAACTCTTGTAATGTATTTAATCTTATATCATCCTTAAAATCTTTATATTCTTGTTGGAGTTCAAATTGTCTTTCATTAATTTTTTCTCTAATTATATTTTTAGATATTGAATTTTCTAATTCTTTTTATACTGTTGCTATGGCTTGTCTTAGTTTTGCATTTTCATCATCTAAACAATGCTTTGTAGACATCACATAACTATTTTTTATAGTTTCTATTGTTTCTTCTAATTCTTTATCTTCGTTCATAGTTCCTCCTTATCTTAAATTCTCTATAACTTCAATAAATTCATCAGGACTATTGGTCATTTTGCAATAATCTATAAAAGCATCTTCCATATCTCTATTTATATCAGAACAAGTTTCTTCTGTTAATTTCATTTTTTCTAACCATCTATAAATTATTCTTTCATTCATCTTTGCTTTATTTTCCGCTTCTGCACAATCTCTTATTGCTTTCTTTATATTTTCTGGTACTTTCATTATTTTTTTCCTCCTACTTAAAATCATTTACTTTTATCTTAACAATTAGCCTATTTCCACTTCTATCTTGCATTTCTATAAATGGTCTACCTACTACTCCTTCTGCTTTTGCTGTTCCTATTTTTGAATTAGGCTCTGTTTTCACAAAATCTATTCCTTCTTGTATCGTTCCTTCTAAGACAATAGGAACTACATCTATTCCAAAATATTTTGCAATATCTTCAACACTTTCTCTTGGTTGCCAATTTCCTGCTATTTTTACATCAAATAAGATAAAATCTTGTCCTTTTCTATATAAACCACCATTTTGAATTTTTTCGCCATACCCTTCGCCAACAAGCATTACTTCTGTTTCTCCGAACTTTTGCTCAAATAATTGCTCGTTAGATTCTCCACCGAACAATTCAACTAATCTGTTCATTAAATCTACTGGTATTTGTGCTTTATCAGTTCTCCCTCCAAATGTTATTTTATGTCCGTTCCACATAACTCTTATATTAGTTCCATCTATTTTTTCAGTAAACTGCCATTTAAGGTCTTTTATAAATTCTACTGTTCTATTAGTAAATTCTCCTTCAATTAACTTTTTTGTTTTCTCATCTCTTTTAAATAATGTTTGTATTTTATGATATTCTTCCATTTAATTTTCCTCCAATCCTAGTTCTTTTACAGTATATTCTTTATCATTTTCTAATTTGTTAAAGTTTTCTCCTGATGACACTTCTATTTCAAAATCACTATTGTCTGACAAAATTAAATATAAAAACCTATTTCCTCGTTTTATTATATATTCAATGTCTTTTTCAAATCCTATAAGTTTCATATATGACTTCAAAAAATCTCTTTCTTCCTTTGTTAATAACTCTTTCTTTTCTTCTATTACTTCATATTTTGGTCGTTCTAATTTTAAAATTTCTATTTGATTTTCTTTGACCATTCTTTCATAATCTATTAGTTCTGATAGCATATTTATTATAGCTATATAAATTTTATCTTTAATTTCTAAATATCTATATGTAATCCTATCTCCTATTTGTATATCTAATTTCTCATTTTCCATCTACTTTTCCTCCATTAGCACTTTTTTAGCATTATCATAAACATAATAAGTCATTCCTATTAAACCATCTGTAACTACTAAATAATCAATTAAATGTTCCATATCCATGTCATCATCTAATATTACAAATTTCTCTATGTTTAGATTTTTATTCTCATCTAACCATTTTTGTATTTCAATTCCTCTTTTAGTTCCTAATTTTTTTGTTTTTCCTAGTATCTCAATATTTTTATTTAGCCCTGCATTATATAAACATTCTTTATAATTATCTGCATTTCTCCAGGTAGAAGTTACAACTATTTTTGCTCCTGTTTCTCTGCAAAGTTTATTTAACCATGCTATTGCTTGTGTATTATTTACTTTGTCATCTGAAGGAAAATTAAAATCAGGTTCTCCATTGACATCTTTGAACCATAATGAATTAACTACTCCATCATAATCAAGAAATATTATCTTCATTTACTTTTTCTCTAACCTCCTTCCACACATTGGACAATAATTTATTTTTTTTGCAAGCAAAAACCAATTATCTTCTTCTGGTTTCATGTTTAAATTTTCAATACTTGCTATTATCTTTTTATCTTTAACATTTATTGCTATATCAATATCTACTTTGTTTTTCAATGTTTTACTTATTAAACTTTTATTTCTATTATAATAACCATCATTCTTACAATATTCACACATCACTTATCCTCTACTTTCTTTTCAAAATATTGCTTTACATCTTCTTTATCTCCTAAAATTAATGGCTCTTGCTTTTCGCTATTCCATATCGCTATTCCAGCTAATTGTTCTGACATTAATTCGATTATTTTATTTTGCTTATTATTTTCTTGTTCTAATTTCTCTATTATTTCTAAAAATATTTCTGCTCCATCTGTAAAACTACTTTTAGCGAAACTTATTCTTTCTTCTACTTCTTCTTTATTCAACATTATCAGTATTTTCAACTCCCATCATTTCTGAATATACAAATTTATAATAGCCTCCTCGTTTGCTCTCTTGCCACCATAAGAACCCAAACCACTTATTACATAATATATCTATTATTTTCTCATTTTCTGACCAACCTCCAGTTGTCAATTCTAATATAGTACTTCCTGAATCTTCCTGTATTTCAATAGTTCCGTAATCTGTATTCCAATGTTTTTCTATTATACTCACGCACTTATGAAAATCATTCGTATTTAATATTCCTATTTCTCCTTCACTTAACACCTAATACACTCCTAACTTACATAGACTACTATTGCTTCATAATGTTCTATATTTTCATTTATGTATTTATCTATTGCTTTATCAAAATCTTCATTAAATAAATCTTTATAACCATCTTCATCACAAAGTTCATTTGCATAATACTCAAATACATCATATCTATCATCTGTCCAAACTATATCTCCCCATTGTTCGTATTTATAAATTTCGCTTTTATATGCTCTAAAATTTTCATAAACAGTACTACTATAATCACTTGCTATTTCATTATTGCTTACCATAAAAACAAATGGCAAATCTGGATTTTCTTGTATTAGTTTTA
Source organism: uncultured Clostridia bacterium (assembly GCA_947623595.1). Classification (GTDB taxonomy): domain Bacteria; phylum Bacillota; class Clostridia; order TANB77; family CAG-508; genus CAG-273. Next base: position 26,828 of record CANQHC010000014.1, read on the forward strand.
TTAAATCATTTTTATTATTTGCTTTTATCATTCCACCCTAACTCCTTTTATCTCTTTTTTAATTCTTCAAAATGCTCTTTGCAATAATCTCTTTTATTTAGTTTATTTGTACATTTTTCACATAAATATTTGTCACAAGTGCTTTCTTTAATTACACCTTTTCCATATAAATCAAATGTTTTTCCTGTTATGTAATCACATTGAAATTTTGCTTTTCGCTTTCCACATTCAAAACAGATTCCTAATTCTAATTGTTTATTTTTATCCCAAATTGGTATGTCGAATTCTTCAACCATTTCATCTGCTTTGCTCATCTTGGACCTCCAATATTTCTAACACATAATATTTTTTTCCTGGTTCAGCTCCCCATTCTTCTTTGCCTTGTCCTGTATGTAAAATACATTTGCATTTAATCTGCGGACTGCCGTTTTTATAACCATTCCTAAATATTACTTCATATTCTTGTCTTTCAATATCACTTTCCGCTTCAAATATATATTCATAGTTGTTTGGTCTTTTTAGTAAATCATTTACAAATCTACTTGTCCAATATGGCTTTATTTCTCTATATTCTTCTTTCTTTTCTCCGCTTCGTATCATATCAAACCATTTCTTTTTTATTGGTAATACTAACATCTATTTATCCTCCAATAATCCTAGTAGAAACTGTTTTTGACAATCTAATTAATTAATATTATCTTCTTTTTTTACTTGGCTTTCTATTTTCTTTTTAATTATTGAATTTTCTTTTAATTCTTTAGATTCTTTGCTATCTTTTAAATTTGATTCTGCTATTATTATTCTTTTTGCTTCATCTAAAACACCTAGTATTTCTTCCATTTCATAGTCTTGAATTACATGCATTTCTCCTAAATATTTTCCTTCAGCATCTCTTATTGATTGCCTACCTCTAATATTCAATCTCTCAAGCAGTGTACCAATTCTATATATTAACTTTTCTTTTGGTGGTAAGTTATCATATTTTTCACAATATTTTTTTATACCTTCCCAAAAGCTCTCACAATCCATCATTAATTATTTTCCTCCTACTTTTCGTCTTTTTTGCTCTCCTCTATTAGCCACTCTATTGTTTTTTGAACTATCATAGGCGTATAATATCCTATTTGTCTATGTACTATTTCAGCAAACTGTATTGCTGCATTTTTAGGAACTCTACATCCCATTAGCAATTTTATAAATCTCTTTCTAGAAATTCTATTAATTCCTAGTATTTTGTTTGATAATTCTCTTGAAATGGTTATATTAAGTGTTTCCTCTTTAGTAGGATCAATTGCATACTTCATAGTATCTATTGCATCATCTTTATTTGCACTTGTAATTTCTACTCCAATAATACTTTTTAATTTTAATTCCTGTATTTCTCCATCTGCAGTCTTTATAAATGCTTTTCCCATTTCTTGTTTTAAATCTTCAATTGACATATTATCACTACCTTTATAAACTAAACCTCTGGCATTTCATATACTTTTGGTATATTAAATATATTTGGTTGTATATCTATTTGTCCTTGTAAAACTGCTGGTCCACCTTTTAACTCTAAATATGAACTATATTTCTTTACTATTTCTTGCAATACTTCCTTTGCTCTTTCTTCTGTTTCATATTGTCCTAACATTGTATTATCTGAACTATCAAAATAAGCAAAAATACCAAATCCATATAAATTATCTGCTTTTTTAGTAAATTGAGATGCTAATAAATCATTAAATACAGCTACAGCACTTTTTTCTAAAAATTCTTTTTGATAATTATTATCAATAATTTTTATTTCTCTAACATTATCATAATTTATAAATTTCTTTTTATCATAACTAACTATTATCATTTTTTCCTCCTAAATTCCTAAAAATTGATATGCTAGTAATCTCCACCATTTTTCGTTTTCTTCGAGATCACAGTCTTTTGTATGGCTCCTAAATAAACCTAATTTGTATAGTCTATTATGTGCTTTCCATTCTTTTATCCAACTTTTTAATGTTCTTCTGCTTTTATAGTATGTTTTTAATTTGAATAATCTTAATATTATAATCATATCTTCTGTCTTAGTTACTTTATATGAATTTATAATACTTACACCTTTTCTGTTATATTTTATCTTTACTCCATTTATAGTAATTTCTTTCATTCCTTTGTTTCCTTTCTTTTTGCACATTTTAGATCTTTTAGTATTCTTGGTGTGTATTGTCTATTCTCCTGGTTACTCTTTAATGTTTGAATATTTCTTATAGTTGTATCGGTTTCTACAAATATTCCTTTCATTATGTACTTGTTTGTGTATGGTTTTAATGTATTTATTAATTCTAATTTATTTTTTAATATTCTGCGTTCTTTTAATACTTTTTCAAGATGCGCATATATTCTGTTACGCTCCCCAATACTTAATTTGCTCAATTCTATTTCATGTAATAAATCATCTCTTTCGCCTTCTTTGTTGTATAGATCTGCTTGTAATTTCTTGTCAATTTCATCTATATTTCTAAAAAAATAATTTATATTATTTAATAAATCTAACGTTGTATCTATATCATCAATCTGCATAATATCAGCCTATCCTTTCTTCTATTCTCTTATGTTTATTTTTTTATTCATATACAACTATTAATCTATATATGGTATATGTTTTAAATTATCTTCTATCATATTTTTTTCTTCAAATTGCTTAATAACTGGATTTACACATTTATTACAAAGAGCTAACTTAACTGTTCTATTTGTTTTTGATAAAGTTTGAGGAATATTAACTATTCCCCCTGTCATTTTACTTGAATCCTTTTCTATTTTTATTTCCGATTTACAATAGTCACAAATATAATAATCGTATTTTTTTCTTTTTGGATTGTTTACAATTTGACTTTTTTCTTCTTCATATTCAAACTTTTCATGTTTTTCGGGATCTTTTAAATATAGTCCTATATTATCTACAATTTTTTCCATTAACGTCTCCTTTCTGGCTTTTTAATTCTGTTTGAATGCATTTTATGAAATATGGAATTAACCTTTCTACGTCTATTCCATGTTCGTTTGAAACATACTCTTTTGACTTTAAAAACCTTAAACACAAATCGTTATAGGTTAATTTATTTAAGAAAATTCTGTATGAGCTAAAATAAATTTCCTTTATTGCCCAATAAAAAATCTTTGTTTCAATCAATTTATTTTCTGTAAAGAGTTCTAAGATGCTTTGATCTTCTACTAAAATTCCTAACCTTTTGAGATGCATAACTATAATTGCTTTGTCCTGAAGATTTATTTTGTCGTTTTCACTTTCAAAAAAATCTTGTGCACTATTATTTATATAATTAAAAAAATAATCTAGTGTAGTGATATAGTGTAGTGTATTAATATATCCCTGCGTCATACCCTGTGCCTGCCTTAGTGGTCTTACCATTGCCATACCTTCTGCTTGTCCTTCTGGTTGTCCTATTTTCTCTTTATCAAGTTCGTAAAGTGTTGATACGTAATACTTTGGTGTTTCAATTTGGTTTCTACCTTTTTTGTACTCTAAAAATTTTTTATTTATTAATTCGTTTCTAGCATTTTGCAATTCTTTTAAAGTTAAACTACATGTACTCATTAGAGTTATATTAGCTATACTCAATTCTTTAATCCAGCTGGCTCCGCTTTGCTATATGCAATATTGCTTGATATAATGCAATAGCATTTGTGGACAGCTTATTAAAATTAAGCCTAGTATAAAACTCATCTAGTTGTTTCTCATAGTCCACTTTTTTCTCCTTTCCTAAACTTAAAAGGACTAAGTTTTATGCCTAGTCCTTCGTTGCTTTATTTTTTTATATTAAAATAGATAATTTTTTTTAAATTCTTCTAGAAATTTTTCTGATCCATACCTTTTTATAAATTCTTCTTTTGCAATTGCATGTAATTTGTTTTTTATTTCTAGATCTAAATCAGCTCTTCTATGACATTTTCTGCATAAATAAAAAATTAAGCCCCATTTCATACTTTTTTGCCTATTTGCTCCTCCAAAAGCTTCATGTTTGTCTAATTTCATTTTTCTGCCACATAGAAAACATGTTGACGTATCTCCCTGTAAAATACTAAATCTATTGTTTTCCAATTTTGCTAATTTTTTGCTTTTAATACTCATACGTCTATAGTTCTTAAATTCTTTTTCTCCACATAGTTTACACTCTTCTAAAGTGACTTCTTCTTTCTTCTTTCCACAAAAATAATATCTTTGATATTTCTTACTTCTTATTTTAAAAAACTTACAATTCATTCGACAAAAACTCCTGTTTCATAATAAACCTATAATTCTTCTAAAATTCTGTTTCTAAGAAGTTCTACTAATACTTTATTTGTTATCTTATAATCAACTTTAAAATATGATTTTATCTTTTCTTGATGAATTTGTGTTATATATCTAATTGCTCTTTCTACTTTGGATGATGTTGTTCTATGATGCTTTGCTATTTCTTCGTAGAATTTACATGAAAAACTTTCATCTCGTTTTAAAAATAATATCGTTGCCAAATATTTAAAACCTTTATAGCAAACTTTTATTCCTACATCTTCTAGTAAATGATTAATAGTTTTTCTTAATTCTTTATCTTTCATTCTCTTTTCTCTCCTTGACACTTCTATTGAAATTTGCTAAAATAACAATAGAAAATGAATTTATGTAATTTATTTTTTGGAACTATTTAGCTTGATTGCCGTCAGTAAATAGTTCTTTTTCTAACTTTTCTATGGTAATAAAGTAATTTTCTTTATTGTTCTTTGATTTTGTTAGAATGTTTTCTATCTTTTTCATTTTTCTTGCATAAAAAATTGTTCTTTTTTCAGCATTTTCTAAATCTACTTTCAATGTTTCATTTTCAAATCTTAAATTTTTATTTTCATCATATAGATCTAAGATTTCACCATTATGTTCCTTAGTTATTTTAATCGCATAAATGATTAAAATAAGTGCTAAAAAACTTAAAAATATCATAATCAAGTTCATCTTTTTTTCACTCCTTTCCTTAATATTCATATAAACCATAAAATTCCAAATACAGTTAAAATTAATCCCATGATTATACTATAAAAAAGTTCTTTCAATTCTTGCTTCTTTCTTTTCTTTTTCATTTGTATCACCCCTTTCTATACAACTTTGTTTAATTCTCTGTTTATACGTAATTTTTCATAATCAATATTCATTTTTTTACATCTTGAACTTCTTTTGGCTTTTATCGGATATCTTTGAACCATTTCTTGTTGCGCTAATTGTTTCAAATGTTCAGCAAATTCTTCTACATCTTTTTTTTCAAATCTGTAATCTCTACTTCCTATTGGTATATATTTGAGTCCTTGTTTTATGAATTTTTTAATTGTCCTGGTATCTTTTATTTGAAAATATTCTTTTACTTCTTCAGTTGTCAATAAATTTTGTTCCACTTTATCGCCTCCTTATTTATTAATTTTAATCTTGTACAATCTATTTATCTTATTAAAAAAATATTGGTGATTATTATATTGTTCCTATAAAACTCCCTATTTGATTTTCGTTCTAATATTACGATATTTTCGTAATATTATGGTAAAAAAATAATATCTTTATATTCTACACCGTATACTTCTTCTATTTTTTTTATTATTGGTACATCAGGATACATTAGACCTCTTTCATAATTGCTTAAAGTGTCTATCCCTACTCCTATAAGTTTTGATGCTTCCTCTTGAGTCAACCCCTTATTAGTTCTAATTGCTTTTAGTGTTAGCTTCATTTTCGCACCTCCTGTCTAAAATTCTGTAATCATATTACTACGACATTTTCGTAATGTCAATACTTTTTTATAATATTTTCGTAATTTTTTCGTGTTTTTATTGCTTTTTTTACGGAAAGGTCGTATAATCAGTTTAGGAGGTAGATATGAACGATTTAGGAAATAAAGAAATTTTTTCAAAAAATTTAAGATATTATATGACAATTCACAACAAAACTAGAATTGACATATGTAAAGATTTAGATTTTAAATATACAACATTTACAGATTGGTATAACGGTAATATATATCCTGGAATAGATAAAATAGAAAAAATAGCCAATTATTTTAGGATAGAAAAATCAGATTTAATAGAAAGTAAAGAAAAACAAATAAACAATAAGCAAGCCTTTCCCATTCTAGGAACAGTAAAGGCTGGATATAATTATTTAGCACAAGAAAATTGGGTTGGTTATGTTAGCATAGATAAAAAAGTATCTGATCCAGAAAATTATTTTGCTTTACAAGTAAAAGGAGACAGTATGCAACCTATTCTATATCAAGATGACATAGTAGTAGTTCATAGGCAAAATGATATTGAAAGTGGTCAGGTTGGAATTGTTTTAATTGATAATGAAGAAGCTACTGTGAAAAAAATAATTAAATATCAAGACTATATTGAATTAGTCGCTTTCAATTCTTATTATCCACCAAAGAAATTAGATGGTGATTGTAAATTTTCGATTATAGGAAAAGTTACAGAAGCAAGAATTAGTAAAATATTCGAATAGATATAATTATTAGTTATGGAAGGAAAACTTATGGAAACATTATTAACAATAATTGTTCTTATTTTAGCATTTTCAACGGCATATTATTATGATAAAAACAAAAAGATTAAAGAAAAAATAAATTTAAAAGAAAAAGGAGAAAATGATATGTTTTGTAAAAATTGTGGAAAAGAAATAGATGAAAACTCTATATACTGTAACTATTGTGGTTACATTCTTAAGTTCGATAAAGTAAGCTATGAAGAAAAATTAAAAAAAATAAATCAATTAAAAAATAGTATTACTGGATTAGATAATGAGAAAACTAAAATTCAAATTGAAATAGAGAAATTGCTTAATAGAAAAAAACAATTAGAAGAAGAAATTAATATTGTTAATAAAAAAGCAATAGTTGCTTCATATAATTATTCAGATTATGAAACACTATCATCGGAACAATGTAAAAATGAATTAACAATATTAAAAAATCAAGAAAAGACATTAATAAAAGAGAATAGAGCTATTATAAGTTCAAATGACCTTAATTCTCGTACTGTTTCAAATAACATTAAACAATTATTAAGATGTTTTAATTGTGAATGTGATAATATTTTTCTTTCACTTACATACAAAAATATTGATTCTCTTAGAGATAAAATTGCAAAAGTGTATGAAAGCTTAAATACCATTTTTTCTACTGATAATATTTCAATAGCTGAACCATTATTTAGAATGAAACTTGAAGAACTTAACTTAATATATTCTTATGAAATAATAAAACAAAATGAAATAGAATTAGAAAAAGAACGTAGAGCTCAATTGCTAGAAGAAGAAAAGGTTCGTCGTGAAATTGAAAAAGAAAAACAAAGAATTCAAAAAGAGGAAACTCAATTCAAAAATGAAGTTACTAAATTAATGACCTATCTAAACAAAAGTTCAAATGATGCCGAAAAGCAACTTTATATTGATAAGATAAAGGAATTGGAAGACAAGCTAAAAACATTAGAATCCGATAAAGAAAATGTATTAAATAGAGAACAAAATACAAGAGCTGGATTTGTATATATTATTTCAAATATTGGTTCATTTGGTGAAAATATTTATAAGATAGGTATGACAAGAAGGTTAGAGCCAATGGATAGAATAAATGAATTAGGTGATGCATCTGTTCCTTTCAAATTTGATGTTCATGCTATTATTTTTAGTGATGATGCTCCTGCACTTGAAAATATATTACATAAAACATTTGAAGAAAATAGAGTTAATAAATTAAATCCTAGGAAAGAGTTTTATAACATCGATTTAAATTCTATTAAAGAAATTGTAAATAGAAATTACAATTCTACAGTAAATTTTATAGACTATCCAGAGGCAAATGAATATAGAGAAAGTATAAAGCTTTTAACATCAAAAATATAAAAATAGATAATGTAGTCTGTCGCCAAACTTCATACATTATCTATCTCGATACAAACGAAAATCGCTTGTAAGGTATTTTTATTATAACAAAATGAAATACCTTTTACAAGTAGCAAAAACTTGTTTAGGAGGTGTTTTATGGCAGGATATAAAAGAGAAATTAGACCAGGTACTTGGCGTTTTGAATATCAAGTTGATGGAGAAAAATTTTCTCAAAATGTAAAGGCAAAAAATGATAAAGATGCAGATAAAAAGCTTTCTATATTCGTTGCAGAAGTAGAAAAAGGTAAATATAGAAAGGATACGGGGCTTACGTTTATAGAGTTTGCTCAAATGTTTTTTGATAAATATGCAAATGATAATCTTTCACCAACTACAGTCAGAGATTATAAAAACAGAATCAATAAATACATCGCTGATGAAATCGGAACTACTAAAATAAATAAACTAAAACGACTTCAAATTCAAGAATTAGCAAATAAACTGGTTAAAGAATATAATTTGTCAAGTAAAACAGCAAAAAATGATATAAAGCTAATTTCGTCAATATTAAACAAAGCTATTGAATGGGATTATATAGATTATAATGTTGCGGATAAAATATCTATACCGAAAAATCTTAAAAAGCAAAAAAAGAAAGTAATATTATATAGTTATAATGAATTACGACAATTTATGGATGCTTTAGAAAAATTAAAAAATAAGGAATTACAGATTGCTATATATACATCATTCTATACAGGTGCAAGACGTGGAGAAGTTTTAGCTTTAACTTTTAATGATATTAATTTTAATATAAAAACTATTGATTTTAACAAAAATAAAATTAATGTAAAAGGTGGTACACAAGAAAAAGATATAAAAACAGGAAAAAATAGATTATTTTATGTTCCTAAAATTTATATTGACAAAATAGAAAAATATTATAAATATTTAGGAAACCCAAAAAAGGATACAAAATTATTCAACATGCACCCTGACACTTTTTCAAAAGAATTTAAAAAGTTTTTAGAATTTAATAATTTGCGAGAAATAAATTTGAAAGATTTAAGAGCATTAAATGAAAGTATTTTAGTTAATCAAGGAATAGATATTGTGAGTGCTGCAAAAAGACTCGGACATTTACCATCAACAAGCGTAAATTATTATTTGGATGAAATACCAGAAGAAGATAAAAAAGCAAGTGAAGTTTTTCAAAACTTGTTTTAATTTTTACAATTTCGTTCGCCTAAATTTCGCCTAAAACCAAAAATAAGCTTCTAGCAAATCGCTAGAAGCCTTTATTTTACTGGTTGCGGGGGATAGACTCGAACTATCGACCTTCGGGTTATGAGCCCGACGAGCTGCCAACTGCTCCACCCCGCGATGTTATCATATTTAATTATACAATATTATCAAAAGTTAGTCAATACATTTCTTTAAAAATTTAGCAGTTAGTTAGTATATTTCGAATGCACATATATTTTTTCTTTTTTATAATCCTGGAAATTAATTTTATTCTCTATATGTTTAACATCTAAAATAAAAAATATCCATTTTTTTACATTTTTATATTGATTTTTTATTTTCACTTTGTTATAATATTTTCAACATAAATAATTTGATTTGAATATTATAAAAAAATTTTGGTACTGATATTCTATTGAATTATTTATGTTTTTTTATATGTTTTGAATAAAATTTTGACTTTTAATCGCCCTTATATGCTTTATTTCTATTGTTTTTCATTTTCTTCCATTTTTAACAATTACTTTAAATTTTCAATAATATTTTAATATTTTTATTTCCATTTTTTCCCATATAATTATGATATTTTTAACATTTTTTTATTTTTAATATTATGATCTTATTATTTTCCAATTATTTCCATGAATATAGTTTATTTTACTATTACATAATCTTTTATATTTGCATATTTAGCATCTCCTATGCCTTTTACATTTTGTAAATCCTCTATTTTTTGAAATTTTCCATTTTGCTCTCTATACTCAATAATTCTACTAGCAATTGATGGCCCTATTCCAGGTAAGTTCTCTAATTCAGTTTGAGTTGCTTCGTTAATATTCACTTTTTTATTGCCTCCTTGTGAATCATTATTCCCTTGTTTAACAACATTATTCCCACTTTCGCTTGTTATATACTCTTTTTGTGTATTTTCTTTTTTATCATTTTTATTTGGAATATATATTTTTTGTCCATCTTGCAGTTCATATGCTAAGTTAACTTCATCGAGATCTGCTTGCTTTGTCTCTCCTCCTGCTGCTTTTATTGCATCAGCAATCCTTGCACCATCTTCCAAAATCAAAATTCCTGTCTTTTTTACCTCACCTGTAATATGTACTATTATTTTATTATCTTCTTGCTGAATTATTCCTTCATTATTCAAATTTTGATTTTTTATTTGTGAATTATTTATTTGATTATCTTTTGAAAATACGCTATTGTCTTGTGAATCTAACTTTTTTCCATTTTCATTTGTAAATGTTTGTCCATCCTCTTGCGACTGTTGTACAATTTGATTCAAATCAAATTCCTCTTCTTTTGGTGAGAATATAAACATAATAATTGCTATAATAATTATTATTATCGATAGGATTATTCCACCTATTATCTTTTGTTTTAATGTTAATTTTTCTATCATATATTTACCTCCTGTTATTACATTGTTTTAAATTAATTTCTTATTTTTCTAATGTTATTATCCTCTATTTCTAATTCCATCATTATTCCCATTTACTATATTTTTTATTTCTTAATACTTTAATATTAATTTTCTTCTACTACTTGAATTTATATAGTTTTTACGATATATTTATAAATGATTTAATAGAAAATTATTGCAAATTGACCTATAAAAAGTTAATTATGCATATACTATGAAAAAGATCCATGGGAGAAATGTTATGAAAAAAATGAAATTTTTTTTATTGTTGCACATTATCATTTTATTGATTTACTTTTGTTCTTTTACTACTTGTTCCTTTGCTAACGTAAACTCAAATAATTCAGATATTGATATAAATAATCCAATAAAAATTTCAGAACAGGCTGAAACTCAAAATTCAGGTGAAACTAAATCTCAGTCGAATACGACTAATCAAGCACAATCTCAAAATGTAAATAATAATGCTGATAAAATTAGCACTTATTCGCCATCTTGTATTTTGATAGAATCAAGTACGGGAAAAATTTTATATGAAAAAAATTCTCATGAAGTAAGATATCCTGCAAGTACTACTAAAATTATGACTGCTATTTTAACTATAGAAAATTGCAAATTATCTGATGTTGCAACAGTTAGCCACAATGCAATTTTTAGTGTTCCTGCGAGTTATGCTCATGCCAATTTAAGGGAAGGAGAACAACTTACAATAGAACAACTATTGAATGTCTTATTAATTCCTTCTGCTAATGATTCAGCAAATGTTTTAGCTGAACATGTGGCTGGTAGTATTGATAAATTCGCCGATATGATGAATAAAAAAGCAAAAGAAATTGGTTGTTTAAATACACATTTTGTAAATCCTAATGGAGTTCATAAAAAGAACCATACTACTACTGCTTATGATTTAGCATTAATTGGAAGGTATTGTATGCAAAATAATACATTTCGTGAATTTGTAAAGAAAACAGAATGTTCATTACCACAAACTAATAAATATAACAAAGATAATCGTAAATTTAAAACTACAAATGATTTACTAAAAGAAAATAATAGTAAAGCCAAAAATAATTATTATTACCCTTATGCAATTGGAATTAAAACTGGTTATACCAGTGAAGCTGGTTCTTGTATCGTTGCTGGTGCAAAAAAAGATGGACTAGAGGTAATTGCAGTTATTCTTGGCGGTGAAAATACTGAAGAAAAATTAAGTGGAAGATATTTGGATTGCATTAATTTGTTTAATTATGCTTTTGAAAACTATAGTATGAAAACTTTAAATGAAAAAAATAGTGTTGTAAAACAAATTTCTGTTTTTGGAGCTACCAGTGAAACTAAAAATCTAAATGTTTTGGTTAAAGATAAAATTTCAGCTTTAGTAAATCAAAAACAATACTTACCTACTCCCGAAATTACTATAAATGATAATTTGAGAGCTCCTATTTCTGCTAATAGCATTATAGGAAAAATTACTTATAAGATAGATGGTGAAGTATATTCTTCTGATTTAATTGCTGAAAGCAATGTTGATGCAACAAATTTTTTTTCTATTTTAATTTATGCTATACTAATTTTTATAACACTTTTTTTCATTTATTTATTAATAAAGAAACCTAAATCACGAAAGCCAAGATATGCATCTCCAAAGCATAGCAAGAGTAAAGGTAATTTTCGTTTTACAACTCTTAATAATTTTTATAATAAACTAAATTAATAAGATTATTTTTCTTTTTTGTATATTTATATAATAATATTATTTTAAAAAAGGAGCACTACAAATTAGTGCCCCCATTTTTTTGAAATAATTTTTTTATACAGTAATTATGACAAAAATTATTTCCTACTATATTTTAATTATCACAAATTAGTTGTAAGTAAATTTACTTTCCCTGCTATATTTCAATTATCACAAACTATTGCCTTCTTACTAGTTCCAATTCTTGCAAACCAAAATATATCTTTTACAAAACTCAATCTATAAATCAAATGTCATTTTGCTAACTTCAATTAATTTCCTGCTTTTCCTAATATAATAGTAATATCAAATTTTGTTTCTTCACCTGTAGATACATGTTCTGTACCTGTTAGAAGTTTCATCTCTTCTATAGCAGGTTCTGCTACCTCTCCCCTATTTATAATAACAGTATTTTCTGTATCTGACACATTTTTTGTTTGAGATACTTTATATCCGGCTTTTTCTAACCTTCTTTTTATTCTTTCTAATTTTGCATTACTATTGCTTCCATTCAATATTTCTACTTTTATTGATTCCTTTTTGATGCCCGATGTATCAATTCCTGATGTATCAATAACTTCATTATCTTCTATTTCTGGATGTAAAAAGAAATCATCTATTATTTCTGCTGTTTTTGTTTCATCTGCTAAATAAACCCATACCCCATTTAATTTTTGTGCTTCTCCTGGTAAATGTTGTGTTTGCAAATTTTCCATATTAAACTCAACAACATATGGTGCGTAATCCTTTACATAATTAAAATCTAAGTTAGTTTCTACATATTTTTTTGCGATTCCAATGAAATCATCTACTTTAAAAATGTTTTCTGGCTTTAATGTTTGTTTTGCTAATGCTGTCAAAAAATTTCTTTGAGTTTTCATTCTTCCTATGTCTTCAATTCCATATGAATATGGATAAGTAGTACCATTATTGTTATGTCTAAACCTAACTACTTGCTCTGCTTTGTCTCCATCTAACAATTGCTTTCCTGCTTTTAAATTGATATGCAAATCTTGCTTATTATCATCATATTTCATGTCTATTGGTACATCAAATGTTACACCACCTATTGCATCTACTACTGCTTTGAATGCTTCTGTATCTACTTTTAAATAGTATTTAATATCAAGACCTGTTAGTTCATTTACTTCTTTTAATGCATTTTCTGCACCGGTTTGATAAACTGCATTTAATTTATCATACGCTGTTGCTCTGCTTGGATTACTTCCAATAAATGTATCTCTCGGAATTGATAATAATGATGCTTGCTGAGCTTGTGGATCATATTCTGCTATCATGATAGTATCTGTTAAATTCTGACTTTGCCCTAATAACAAGCAATAAATTTTAGGCAGACTTTTTACTGTTTCTTGATTATGCCCTATTGCTGTTGCTAAAATTCCTTTTAAACCTCCTCCGTTTTGCCAAACTCTATATCCAAAAATTCCAGCTGATACTATAAAAAATAACAAAATAACTAAAACAATTTTCTTACCAATTCCTTTTTTTTTCCTCTTATTACTAGATTTTTTCTTCTTCAAAGTGTTCACCTTTTTCCTTTTTTCTATCTTTTTTAGTATAACAAAATCACATATAAATATCAATATTTTTACAAATTATTGTAAAATAATTATCATTAAAATTTGGCATTAAACAGTTAATAATTCCACAAAAATTTTAAAAATAAATCTAAAAATAATCAAGCGCAAAAAACAATCTTATGGCAATTATTTTATCGTCTAAAAAATAGTTAAGCATCAAAACAATCTTGCACAATCATTCTGTCATATATAAATTAATTCTAAAAAATAATTAAGCACCAGAGTAATTCATGTTAAAAGTATTCCTAAAAAATAATTAAGTGCAAAAGCAATTCATGTTAAAAGTATTTCTAAAAAATAATTTTTAATAATAAGTTATTATTATATAGCATTGAACCAACAAATGAGTCTTGGATTCCTTTAATTATTCCTGTTTGTGCAATCATTGGGCTTATAAGTGAAACAATTGTTAAAATAACATAGATAATTATAAGTGCCTCTAATAAACCATATATAATTCCACCAACTTTATCAAACTGTTTAATTATAGGTAATTCTGTTAATATATCAGCAAATAATTTTACAAATATTAAAACAATTCTACTAATTAAGAATAATGCAATTAATACTGCTACATTAACAATTGTAACTGCTACATCTCTAGCTGTTGACTCGACAATTGCAACCTTAGCATCATTTCCCGCTTCTTCTACTGCATTATTAATATAATCCAAAATAACACTTGGCATACCTTGATTTTCTTTTTCTCCATCATTTTTATTTCCAGATTGCGCTTCCCCATTTTGCTGACTGCTTGTCTGTTCTCCTTCTTGCGATATTACAATCTGTTTAATTGCTTGCTCTAAATTTTCATCCCAATTTGTTTTATCAACAACCAAGTTTGCAATTGGTTTAAATAATATAAATGCTATAACAAGTGATAGTACAAATGAAACAATTTTCAAAATACAACCTGTCAAACCTTTTATATACCCTATAATTATACATGCTGCTAATATTCCAAGAATTATCAAATCAATAACTACTCCCATTTTTTCTTTTATGTTAGATCTACTCTAACAAACTCCTTTCCTTAAATTTATAATGATATTAACTCAATCTTATCTCTGTAAATTATTCCTGCTACGCCATCACAGATGACAATATTTCTTACACTTTGAGTTGAAGTATACCTCTTTACTAACCACCCATTTGTGTTAATAAATTCCACCTCAGTTCCAAAATTAACTGCTATAATATTTTCTGCACTCACTATACTTTTTACTGTTTCTTGTGCATTATAAACATTCTCTTTTTCATTGTTAACATTTTTTATTTCAATCATTGTATTTGCTTGGAAGAGCCCTACTGATTGCTCTATTGTACGAAAAACACTGTCTGTTAATTCTATGTCTGCAAATGTAACCTTTTTTTCGTCTTCATCTAATTTCAAAATTTCAGTATCTTGTTCGTTTTGCATAACATGTATGCTATCCTCATACATACAAATTAATTTGTTTTTATCTTGATATCTTATTTTAATAATTAAATTGCTCTGATCCGCATTATATGTGTATTTAGGTTCTGTGTTTTTTTCTTTTGCTTCTTCCATAGAAATAACTTTAATATTTGACTGTATTGCGGTTCCTGAAGTATTTACTTCTGCATATGCCAAATTTTCATTATTTGGTGATATACATGCATCAACCGCAATAGCGTTCGATAAATACGATTTAAACAATTCATTTCCTTTTTCGTCATATGTAACAATAACTGATTTATAAGTTGTTCCACTAATAATTGCACTAACATATCCATTTTTATTTACAGTTACTTTATTCAAATTTCCTTCAATATTTTTTTCCCAAACAATGTGATCCCCTGTGATTAGGTATAACTTTTGATTATTTTTTTCTCCTATAACAAGATATTTATCTTCTACATCATAGACTGGTGTATTTACTTCTATTTTTACCTCTTTTTCCTTTCTTCCAGAACTATTGTATTCAAATAATGTATTTTCTGCTAAAATGCATATATATTTTCCATAAGGAATTACATTTGTATTGGATTCATAATCAATTTCAATCATTGGTACATTTTCTTCTGTTACGTCTTTTCTTAATATGTATTTATCCATAAAATTTCGAAACTCTTCACTAGAGTAATAAATAACTACTATAACAACTACTATTAATATAAGCATCGCCATTCCAGTTGTGATAAAAACTTTTTTGTGGTTCAGTTTTCTAGAATCTGGCACATCTAGTTTCACTTGTTTTTCCATTTCTATTAATATACGGTAATTCTAAATTCATATTTTTATAGCTTGTAGCTTTATCTTTAGAAATTCCTT
This sequence comes from uncultured Clostridia bacterium, assembly GCA_947623595.1. Classification (GTDB taxonomy): domain Bacteria; phylum Bacillota; class Clostridia; order TANB77; family CAG-508; genus CAG-273. The sequence goes on from CANQHC010000014.1 coordinate 43,040, forward strand.
CCTCCTTTTTGCTTTTATTTATTTATATCAGTTTTCGCATATTTTTTCAATACTTATTATTAATATTACTTTGACTCCATTACTAGATAAAATTATATTTTATCCTTTACTTTTACTGCAGATTAAAAAAATCTGGCAAAGTCCTAATATCCCGAAAAATGGGTATAAGATATTTACTAATGCTGAAAAACCAATATGGGCAATAAATACAGAAGAAATGCAAAGTAAAACAACTAATTTTTTATATTGTTTTTTTGAATGTGATTTGTTACTTAAAAACCCATATCCTGCTGAAATAGCAGAAGTGAAAATTGCAGTAATAATAACCATTCCATAAATGCACGGATAAATTCTACCAAATTCTTTCATTATTTGAATCATTGGTAATTCTAAAGCAAAAATATAATTTCCTCCTCTCAGCAATAAGAAGAATAATGTAATACCTAAAATTAATAATACTAAACTACATAAAATACTGGTTACTTTTATTTTCCTTTTGGAATTCATGTAATTTTTCAATTCTATTAGCATTGGAATTAGCAAAATACTGTTATAACTTGCATACAATATGCTACTAGCTAAACATTTTACGATATTAGTTAATTGAACTTCTGATTGAACAGAAAAGCATTGTATTGTAAAATGCAAATTTTTTATTCCCATATAAAGTACAAATGTAATTAGAAATGGCATTAATAGAGTATTTATTGAAATTATTCCCTGTATATCTTTATGAAAAGTAAAATAACATAGAATTGCAATAATGACTGATGAAACTAAAATAGGAATTCCTAATTCTTGCTTAAAATATGCGCAAAATCCTGCAAGCATAATATAGAATGAAATTAATAAAAAGAATTCTACAATAATTTGAATAGCTTTATTTATCAAATTATTTCCAGTTAAGTTCGATAAAAATTCTAAATAATTTGTGATTCTATTTTTATTTAGCATACAAAGTACTTGATAGATAATTACTCCTGTAAGTACGCAAGAAGTAAAAATCCCTATTAATCCTACCATTCCATATTTTACAAAAAACAGTAAAATTTCTTGTCCTGATGCAAAACCTGCACCTATCATAGTTCCAATTATGACAAAACTTACTTTATTAATGTCTTTCATAGCAAATTTTATTTTTCTCCTTTAGCAATTTGATTTTTTTTGCATTTAATATTTGTAAAACCATTCTTTTTATATAAGAAAAGTGGCTTCCCCTCATGTGCATTTTGCTCTGCAAATATGCACAGCCCAACATAACTTACCTTGTTGCATAGGAAAAAACATGCAACAAAAAACTTCTTCATATCTTAAAAGATATGAAGAAGCTCTTTTTATAATGACTTTTTAAATATATTATTTTCTTCTTCTAATTTGCCATACTAAAATTCCAACAAAAATAATAAATACTGGTATGCCAAAAATAATTCCTAATACAATACGCATTTGATTTGCGTTCATATCATATGTAGTTACTGTTTCTCCTGTTTTTCTTATTGTAATATTATCTTCTCTTTCTGTTAAATATGAAACTGTATTTAACAATATATCTTGATTATTATATGCCTCTATAGCATGTATTGAATAATCTGAGTCTAATTGCATCTCTAGATTAGTTGCAAAAGATGTACTAGAAAATATAATCATTTTAGAATTGTTTCCATCCTTATTTTCTTTAGTAAACATAGCTGCAATTGGAGCTTCTGCTGCATCTTCATCTGAATCTACTCTTTCTAAGCTCTCTTCTTTTAAATTTTTTCTATAAAAAGCTTTATCACTAACTGTTGCTAATGTTTCTACAGTTACATTTTTCTTTTCCAACTCTTCTTCTGATGCGATTGATAATTTTCCTGCATTTATAAGACATAAATTCAAATCCATATTAATATTTTTTACAATTTCAGAATTAGGATTGATGGTTGAAATTATAAAATTAGGTGCACCAGAAATCATTTTATTTCCATCTGCTTCTAATATAATTCCATCTGAAATACTTACTCCATACTCTTCTAATATTTTGTTGAAATTAGGTGTTTTTATTTGATCTACATTTGAATCAAGTAAAAATAAAATTTCTCCACCTTTTTTAATATAATCTAATATAAGGTCTTTCTCTTTTTGGGTTATATCTTCTGATACTGCTGTAATAACTAATAATTTACATTCATCCGGTATTGATCCGCTAACTAATAAATCCAATTCTTCAATCTCATTTACTTCTGTATATAAAGCATTTTTTATATATTGAAAATAAATTGTAGGATATACATTATGACCTTCTAAAAAGCAAATCTTTGGTGCTTGTTCTGTAATAACATCTAAAATTGCGTTTGTCATAGCTTCTTCTGTAATGTCTACTTGCTCATATGTAGTATAGTCATATGTATAGAAATTCTCATCAAACAAAAGTCTTTCTTTGTCTTCTGTTTGCATAACTATAAATGCATCTGAATCAGTAACACCATATTTGGATTTCCATTCTAAATGAGTGTTTAGATTATCAACAACTTCAACTTTAATATGTTCATCCAAATTTGCATATTGATACGCAAAATCTTCTACATATTTATACATGTTGTATATATAAATAGTAACATCTTCATCAATATTTTGTAATTTATCCCTAGTTGCTTGAGTTATAGAATATATTTTTTCTTTAGTAAAATCCCATGCATCTATATGAACTAAACTCATTCCATAATAAATACCCATATATGAACATGCAATAATAGTAAATAATATAATTGTTAAAACAACACTTCTTAGCCATTTTCTTTTAATTATTTCCAAGAACTTATTTTTCATGTTTTTCTTCCTTTCTCAATTATTTTACAGATTTTCTTCTTTGCATAATAATAATAGTAAATAAAATAAACATTATCATAAATGCTAATAAATTAACAATTTCTTGTATTGAAACAAGTCCAGATGGAAATTTTTGATAATTAATTGCTAAATTGATAAAAGGAATTTCAACTCCAAAAAAGGTACTTGTTATGATTGGTAAAAATAATACTCCAAAATTTAGAATTGCTGCAATTGATTGATGTTCTGTAAGACTTGAAATAAACATTCCCAAAGAAATGGCAGACATTGACAATAATAAAAATCCTAACATTGCAACTAATGTTGTTACTAAATTTGGTGCTTTGAAAAAGCATAATATAACATAATATAGTAATGAAAATAGTAGTGTAATTATAACAATTGTAGTTGCTGCAAAAAATTTACCAAAAACGATTGAAGTAATACTTCTTGGTGAAGTAATTAATAATTGTTCAGTACCATTTTTTCTTTCTTCTGAAAACATTCTCATTGTGATTACAGGTATTATGATTGGTAATCCTAATATTGCTATATAAAAATATAAGCTTCCCATATCATACCCTCTTACAAAAATTGTGGTAAATAAAAATATTGCACTAAATGCAAGAAGGAATATTCCTATAGCTATATAGCCAATAGGAGATAAAAAATAACTTTTTAATTCTTTTTTATATACTGCCCACATTATTTTTTTCCTCCTTTATCTTTTTCTTTGTTTTTGATTTTATCTTTAATTTTTTCTTTATCTTGTTTTTTGTCTTTATTTTTTTCTTTTTGCTTTTCTTTTTCTTTATTCTTGTTTTTATCTTTGTCTTCATTTTGAATTTTATCTTTTTCTTCAGCTTTTTTTAATAAATCTGAATCTATTAATTTAATAAATGCATCTTCTAATGTTGTTTCATCTTTCTTTAGTTCTAATACTGTTATTCCTTCTTTTGGTAGGACTTCAAACAAATCTTTTCTCAAATCAACTTTTTCATTTGATGTAATTGCATATTGTTTTGTTCCGTCTCCATTTTCTTTTAATAATTTTATATCTTCAATTTCTCTAATTTTTTCTTTTATAGTTTGCATTTTTTCATTTTGATCTTCAACGGTAATAATAATTGTATTTTTATTTTGAGTTTTCTTTTCTAGATTTTCCGGAGTGTCAACTGCTACGATTTTTCCTTTATTAATAATTATTACTTTTTCGCAAATTTGGCTTACTTCTGATAAAATATGGCTACTTAAAATGACAGTATGTTTTTTCCCTAAATTTTTTATTAAATTTCTTATTTCTGTAATTTGTTTTGGATCTAGCCCAACAGTAGGCTCATCTAAAATGATAACATCTGGATTTCCTACTAATGCACCGGCTAAGCTAACCCTTTGCTTATATCCTCGTGACAAATTTCTAATTAATTTATCTTTTACTTCTGTTAAGCCAGTTTCTTCTAAAACTTTTGCTACAACATCCTTCTTTTCTTTGCCTTTTACAAATTTTAGCTCTGCCATGTATGTAACAAATTCTTTAACATTTAGTTCCGTATATAGGGGCGTTCCTTCAGGCATGTAACCAATTTGCCTTTTTGCTTTTTTGGGTTTTTTAGATATATCATATCCATTTATTTTAATTGTACCTTCTGTTGATTCTATGAAACCTGTTAGCATATTCATAGTAGTACTTTTCCCTGCTCCATTTGGTCCTAAAAAGCCAACTACCTCACCGTCTTTTACTTCAAAACTGATATTATCAACAGCTGTGATATTAGCATACTTCTTAGTAACATTACTTACTTCTATCACTTTTGACTCCTCCTCTTTCTTATTTCCGTATATGTTTAACTTGACTAATCTTATCACGATATTATTTTCATGGCAATGTTTTTGTAAATATTTCACATAGAATTTACAAATTTTGAATATACATATCTTAGTTTCTAAATGATACAAGAAAGGAAATTTTTTATGAATTTTATTTATCCTTTTCTTATTTCTTTTTCTATGATTTTTATAAGTGAATTGGGAGACAAAACACAACTTCTAGTTTTATCATTTTCAGGTAAAGATAAAACATATAAAATTTTACTAGGAGTGGCAATAGGCTCTTTTTTTAGTCATGGCATTGCAATTTTGTTTGGTAGCCACTTAGGACTTTTAGAAAATGAGACTATACATCATGTTATAGAATTTATTACCTATTCTTCCTTTATCTTAATGGGATTTTTGACTTTATTACCTAAAAAAGAAGAAACAAAAGAAAAAGAGGGTATTTTTCATAAAATTACCCACTTAAAAATTAGTTATATTTTTTTAATTGCTATATGTATTATCATTGGAGAACTTGGTGATAAAACTTTTCTAGCTTCACTTGGCCTTGGAATTCAATATCCAAATTTAAAAATTCCGCTTGTTTTGGGTGCAATTTCTGCAATGGTATTATGTGATTTTATTGCTATAATTTTCGGTAAATTTTTAAATAAACATATTTCTGAAAAAATGATGCAAATATTATCAAGTATATTATTTTTACTATTTGGCTTAATAGGATTTCTATCTATGTAATTATTTTATAATATCTCTTACCCATAATTCCTTTCCATCTTTATCTTTTGTTCGTAAATTTGGAAAGGTATTCTTCATGCGTTCATTTGTAAAATATTGATTTTCTATTTTATTTTTTAGTGAAATTATAAAATTGTCGCTTTCCTCTACTATAATTTCTTCTCCATAATATTGCTTCATTGCCCTTGTTTCATAAGTATGAACTGCCCAAACAGTAACTAATGTATCTATTAATAAAAAAGTAAAAAGTATTATTGCAGTATTTCTTCTTATTTTATCTGGAATTTTTTCAATTAATTTGTCCATTTGTGGCTTAACTAATTTCATTATTATAATAGCTAAAAATCCCCAAAATAAAGAATATAATGTACATATTCTACCATTTATATCACTATTTGTATACTTATAATCCCAAAACCTCGTTCCATAAATTGCTTCCAACATATAGCTTAATAAATATTCTACAAATGCTCCAATAAAAACACCATATAAAAATAATTTAATATTTTTTTTAGGTTTTACATATTCTAATATTAGTATAAGTACAACTGCCCCAACTCCATAAACTGGGCAAAATGGTCCCCAGATAAGTCCTTTTCTACTTTCTAAAATTCCCATAGTTAAATATCCATAAGTAGTTTCTATTAATAGCCCTAAAATGCTGAATAGAACAAAATACCAAAATATTTTCTGTATTAAATTACTACGTTCTTTTTCCAAATTTTTATACCCACATGATATATTTAGGCTTTTAAATGGATTTGCCTATAAACCTGTAATCTTATAAATAATTATGCTTTTCTACTTTGAAAATTTTAAATTCCACTAAATTAGCTTGTACCATTAAAGTAAATTTTATATGATATATTTTTCAAAGTCAAGATGAATTACGCCCGCTTAAAATAGAAATTTTGCATATTCATAAAACTACATGAAATGAAATATTTTCCAGCATTATACTTGACATTGCACTATAATCGTGGTATTATATTATTTGTTCATGGGTCAGTAGCTCAGTTGGATAGAGCACAGGCCTTCTAAGCCTGGGGTCGGGGGTTCGAATCCCTTCTGGCTCACCAAAAATAGCGATTTTTAATCGCTATTTTTTATTTTGTAAATTTTTGTGTATCTCTGCAAACACTTGACATTACTCGTTTGTACGTCTTTTGTCTTTTTGTGCTTTTTTTAAAATTTCTGTACCTTTCTGTATAATCTGTCACCGATTTGTCACCAAAATTGAAAATGGTGACAAAACGGTGACAAACTTTTCTTTAAAATGTTGTGGCTGTAGGATTATCTCTCTTTTTTTAAATCATTTGTATCAGACAAGTTCTTATTTTTGTAGTAATTGTTTAGCTTTTCTATTTCTTCTTCTTTAAATCTATTTAGTACAGAAGTATATGTATTAAGTGTTACTCCTATATCTTTATGTCCCATGAATCTTTGCACTACAACAGGGGCTATTCCACTTTCTATGCATCTTGTTCCAAATGTATGTCTTAAACTATGTGTAGTAATATCTGTAATTGGTCCACATTGTATTAAAATCTTTTTCAATACATTATTCACAACTCTTGGGTTAGCATATTTACCATTACTAGATAAAAATAATTGACCATCAAAGTTACTTTTTGAAATTTCTACTTGTTCTTTAATTTCTTTTAAAATTATATCTTGTATTGGTACTTCTCTTTTTCCAGAAAAGGTTTTTGTTGTATTTCCCATAATAACTCTTTCGTCTTCATCTCTTGTTAGAGTTCTGTTAATATGTATTATTTTGTTTTTTAAGTCTATATCTGTATTTCTCAAAGCTAGTGCCTCTCCTATTCTTAGTCCTGCATATAGCTGAATTAAATATACATTTTTATATGGTTCTTCTTCTATTGTTCGACTCTTTAAATAATTAGTAAGTTTTTGTTGTTCTTCTATTTCCATAGCTCTAACGACCTTGTCTTGTTTAATGCTTTTTGGTTTATATGTATCTGACATAGGATTTATTCTTATATAACCTTTATTGTGTGCATAATTAAATGCTTGTGAAAATTGTCCTGTAAATTTTTGAATATAGTTATTACTATAATGTGTTAATGAATTAAAATAATCTTGCAATTCCTCAGAAGTAACATTGCATATGTCTTTTTTCCCAATTTCATTTCTTTCAATAGCTTTAATTATTTTTAAATTTTTTCCATATTGTTGCTCACCTGTAAGATTGCTTTTAAATTTTCTTTCTTCCAAAAATTTCATTAGTTCACATATTGGAATACCATTATATTTTATGAATAGTTTATCTCCCTTTTTATATTCTATTTCTTTTAAAAAATCTTCTGCTTCTTCTTTTGTAATAAAACCTTTTCTAATTCTTTTGTTTTCTCCTGTTTCATTATTTTTTAAATTATATGATACAACATATCTGTTTTTGTTTTTATCATAATATATACCAGAATTACTTTTTGATTTCATACTATATCACGCCCCTTTTACACTCTTTTTTGTGTTTTCCACATAATATAAGATATTAAGCATATCTTCCAGCATCTGCCTATATTTATTGATGGAAAGTCGTCTCTTTTAAATATTGCATATGCCATATTTTCGCCAATTTTTAAGTCTTTTGCAACGTCTTGTACTGATATATTTATAAATGGGTTCTTTAGTCTTTTTATACTTTCTAATAACATTTTTTCTTGTTGATTTTCTAACTTAATATCTATATTATCTAGTTTTTCTTTTGTATCAATTATTGTTTTGGTTTGTATTTCTTCCTCATTATTCATTTTTTGGTATCTCCCTTTTTAATTTTTTTATTTTATATTTATTTTTTTGTCTTTTGTATTTTTTGATATTTTTTCTTTTGAAGGTTTTAGTTTTTTATAATTTTATTTAATTTTTCTTATTTTCTAGTAAACTCGCTAAAGTAAGTTCTATACTTGTTAGTACATTTATTAGTCTATTTTCAAAATCAAAGTTGTTTACTACTTTTTCTTCTGTATCAAATAAGGTTAATTCTTTAGAGTAATAATCTTTAATTTGCTTTTTAGTTAGTTGTTTTGAATTTTGATTTTGTGTTTTCCAGTCGTTTATATTTATTACATTATTTTTTATAGGACTTTTGTTTATTAAATCTTCAGTAAACCATATTATATTTTCCTGACTTAGACTTTCAAATTCTCTTTTCTTTTTGTCTATTTGTACAATTATTAAATCGCCTTTGATATTACACATATCTAGTATTATATTTATTGGTTCTTTATGCATTTCTTTTTGTTTATTAAATACAATAAATACATTTTGGTAGGGAATAATATCAAGCTGTTTATTTATAACTGCCTTTTTTAATATAAATACATTTGGTATTATTCTTACTTCTGGATCTTTTCCTGGTGCTTTATATATTACTCTAAGTTTGTTTTTGTTTTTTGCTTTTTCTAGTAGTTTTGTATTGTTTTGCTTATTTTTTTCTTTTATATTTTCATTAAAACTTACCACCTTTCTTTAATTTTTGCATTTTGCACAATGTTTCTAAGTTGTTTTTAAAATGGGTGATAGCTTTATTCCTTAAAAAAATGACCTCCCTGTTTTTTAATTTTAATTTTCTACAAATGTCGTTTAATCTAACATTTTCAACATATGTTAGATATAACACTTTTCTTTCAAGCAATGGAACTAATTTCATTGCTAAATAGTAAGTTTCATTTGTGAAGATTTTTTCTAAATGGTTAATGTCTACGTCAGAGCTTTCTACTTGTTTCATTGAAGTTAGGCAATAACTATTTGTTAAAACTTGTTTAATTTCTTCATTAGTAACTAGAATTTCTTTAGTATGTTTTTGATTAAAATGTTTTGTCTTTTGATTTTGTTTTAGTTTCTTGTTTTGTTTTTTCATTTTTGAAATCTCCTATTTCTTAAATATTTGATTTCCGGAAACCATATAGTTATATAGCTTAACTATATGTTAACATAATAAAAACTCAAAAATAAAAAATTGACTTGGTGCGTCACGCGCACCTTTTTTGGCAAAAATTGGTCAATTTTTTCAAAAAAATGCAAAAAGGTGCGTAACACGCACCAAATTTTAATCATTTTTTTAATTTTTTTAGTAAAAATAGTGACACAGAGTGAAAATTCATACTTTTGGTGATTTTTACGCACCTAATTAAATTATTTATTAAATACTTTTCATAAAATATAGTAAAAATTTAATTTTAATGTTATAATAATAATAGATTGAAAGAGAGGAAGATTATGAATAATATAGATCTAATGAATTATTGGTTTAAAAGTAGTGAAGAAGATTATAACGTAATGAAAGTATTGCATAATAATAAAAAAAATAGTTATTGTTTATTTTTTGGACATTTAGTTATAGAAAAATTATTAAAAGGGTTATATGCTAAAAATAATCCAGAAGACCCAATAGCTCCGAAAATTCATAATTTAATATTACTTTCACAAAAAGCTAATTTAAAAGTTCCAATTGAAATAAGAGAAAAAATACAAGTTATAAATACATTTAATATAAGTGCAAGATACGATGATTACAAAGAAAGTTTTTATAAAAAATGTACAGATGAATATACTACTGAACAAATAAAAAACATTGAGGAGGTACAAAAATGGCTAAAAGAACAATAAATAAAGACATTTTAAATATTATAAATGAATATATTAAAGAAATAAAAAAACATTATAATGTCGCATCTATAATATTATTTGGTTCTTATGCTAAAGGAACTGAAAATGAAGATAGTGATATAGATATTGCCGTCATTTCAGATGATTTTGATGATATTTATGATTCTATGGCGGTTCTTATGGGAATGACTTGGGACATAGATGCTAGAATAGAGCCACACCCTATTAAGAAAAAAGATTTTGACGAAGAATCAGATTACTTCATTAAAGAAGTAATTGATACAGGAATAAAAGTAGCATAAAATTAAAAAATGGAGAATATTATATAACTCTTATTAGTAAAATATTTCTCCATTTTTTATTTAAACACATTTCTTTGATTTTTTTATTTTAGTACACAACTGTATTATGTACCTACATTTATTACATAGTCTGTAATGTTTCCTGTTTTCATATCCCAGTATTTTGTTTTTTCCATATCTTTTATATCTTCTGCATTTATTCTTAAGTTTTCAAATAATTCTGTTAGACCTTTTACTGATACTATTAGCTTATCTGTTAATATACATTTTCTTGCTGTTGGTCTATGAGTATTATCCGATATTCCTAAAAATATGCCATAGTACATATCATTTATTTTTGAATGTAAATCTATTTCTATTTGAAATTTATCTAGCCCTGGGTTATTTATTGCATTAGTTAGGCATATAAAGGCGGTGTTATATGTACATTCCATTACTCCTGTATATTCTTGTTTATATTTTTTGTTTGTTAGCCCATTTTTCATTAAGATATAGTTAGAGTTGCTATTTTCTGTTATTTCTATGCTTGATATAATTATTCCACCTTTACTAATGTAGTATAAGTATAACAAATTATTATTAAATGGATTTTGATTTATATTGTTTTCTAAGCTGTGCATTGATTTACTGCACAAATCGTTAAAGTCGATATTAAATGCGTTACATATTTCTACTATTGTTAAAATATCTGGTAATATTTCGTTATTTTCATATCTTATAATTGTTGTTTTGCTTTTTCCTATTGCTTCTCCTAATTCTTCTGTAGTCATATTTCTAGTTTTTCTAAAGTATTTTATTTTTTCTCCTAAATTTTCCATATTTGTATCATACATAACAAAATCCCCCTAAATAAAATTTATTTATGCTAGTGGTATATTATGTTTACATAATAATTATATCATATATTGCTACATGGTTAGTTAAAAAGTTAAATTCCACTTAGTAAAAAAAATGATTGTATGAAAGAAAAGTCCATAATTCAGGAATTT
>CANQHC010000015.1 GCA_947623595.1 uncultured Clostridia bacterium
TTTTGATTTTTTTCTATATGTACCACAAATATAATATTCATATGTTTTGCCACTTTTATTTTGGGAATTTTTTTTATGCATTGCATGTCCACAATCAGCACATTTCAAAATGCCTGCCCATATACTTAATTTTCCATTATTTTGTACTCTAGTATCCACTTTTCTCATTCTCTGTGCCTTTTCAAATAATTCTTTATCTATAATTGCTTCATGCATGTTTTCTACTGTAATCCATTCTGTTTCTGGAACCTGTTCTACTTTATGAATTTTATAACTTTTTACTCTTCTCTTGCCCTGTGTTACATTTCCTATATAAATATCATTTTTTAATATATTTCTAATAGTAGAAGGAGACCAAGAATAATCTCCATGTTTTATTTTTGCATTATTATAATTTTGATTTAATTTTATTTTTCTGTACCCTGTTGGATTTAAAATTCCCATATCATTTAGCCTATGACATATTGTTAAATTTCCTACTCCCTCATACACTTTCCATTCAAAAATTTTTGTTACAATTTTAGCTGATTCTCCATCAATAACTAGCTTATGATTATCTTCTTTACTTTTTATATATCCATATGAAGGAAACGCTCCTACAAATTCTCCTTGTTTTTTCCTTCCATTTAATGCAGATTTAATTTTTATAGATGTATCTCTGGCATATTCATCATTTATTAAATTTTTAAATGGTACTAGAATTGTATTTGTACTTGAAGGATTTTTAAAACTATCTACATTATCATTTATAGCAATAAACCTTATATTAAATAATGGAAATATTTGCTCTATATAATTTCCAACTTCTATGTAATTTCTTCCAAGTCTTGATAGATCTTTTACTAAAACGCAATCTATATTTCTTTTTCTCATGTCTTCTAGTAACCTTTGAAATCCAGGTCTGTCAAAATCTGTACCAGTATAGCCGTCATCTATATAAGTGTCATAAACAACTAAATCATCATGTTCTTCTATATATTCATTCAATAATGTTTTTTGACTTGTAATACTATTACTCTCCTGTCTTTCTTCTCCGTGTATTAGCATCTTCTTGTGATAACCTTATGTATTGAGCTACTGACCAAATTTTTACTTTACTAATATTAGAATTTTCTAAAAAATATTTGGATTTTCTTCCTGCCAAAACTATTTTCCTCCTTCTTTATATGTTCAATTTTTTATAAGCTTTTATTTTCATTTGCAAATTCTAAATTTATTTATATATAGGTATTTTTACTTTGTCATCTTTACTTTTAAGAGATTTAATATGCATTCATTAAATTCTTTACCTTCTTTTGGATATGACATTTCAACTAATATATCTCCTATTTTTAGTTGAGTTAATCCATTTATTTTTTTTACATCATTATTCAATTTTTTCTCCTATCTCTATAAATGAAGTAGTTATCTTTCGATTTCTCCATTTATCTTTAATTTTATTCTTTCAAAAAAGTTTTATTACAGGTTGTAATTTCATTTACTTTATAAAAATCTTATTGGTCTATAAATACACCATTCACCTCCTTGTGTTGCCAGTTATTTATAGAACCTAAAATTTATAATTTAAAAAATATTGTATCTATAATTTATGAAAATATTGTTATTATTGTCCACTTCTATACTATCTATAATACTTGATATTACTTCCCTTGAATTTGTAATTTCCTTTAAAATCTTTTTAATTCTAGCTCCATTTAAACTAAAATTAACTCTTTCTTCATTTTCTAAATTCTTAATTTCCATTTTTAAAACACGCTTTTGATTTATCATGTCTTTGTAAAATTTTTTATAGTCCTTATTATCCAACAATTTTTCCTTATAATCTTCATATAAAATCTTAATTTCATTTTCCTTTTTGTATAATTCTTTACATATTAATTCTTTTTGCTTTTCAATATAATTTTGCTTACATTTATAATTTGCTCTTAATATTGATTGCATTATTTGCTCATTTTTTATTACTTTTCTTAAGTTTTCACTTACGATTTTATTTAATATATCTTCATCTATTCCCCTACTTCCTTTTATGCATTTCTTTTTTATACCATTTAAGCAATAGACTTTTTTAGATTTTATTTCTTCAGGCTTATTTTTATTATATTTTACTTTTAATGTCATTTTTTCTCCACATTCTTTGCAATTTACTAGTCCATTTAGCTTCCATTCATGTTTTTTTATACGTACTTTTTTATTCATATGTACCTTATTTTGTACTCTATTAAAGAGTTCTTGATCTATAATTGCCTCATGTGTGTTATATACTATTTTCCATTCATCAGGTCGAATATATTTTCTTTTTTTTGATTTATAACTTAAATTAATTCTTTTCCCATATTGAGTATTTCCTAAATACACTTGATTAGTTAAAATTGCTTTTACAGTTTGTATTCTCCAGTTATATCTTATTTCTCCGATATTTTTGTTATTATTAGGGCTTTGTATTTTGTTTTCTTGCAATTCTTTTACTATTTTTGTGATTGGTTTTGATTCATCATATTCTTTAAATATTCGCTTTATAATTCTTGCTTCTGGCCAATATATTTCTAATTTATTTTTATCGTTTTTACATTTTCTATATCCATATGGTGCAAAAGAGCATATATACATTCCATTTTCTTTTCTTGCCCATATACTTGACTTTATTTTCCTTGAAATATCTTTACTATACCAATCATTTATTAAGTTTTTAAACTGAATTATTTCATTATTATATTTTTTAGTTTCTGTATCAATATTATCCAATATAGAAATATATCTAATGTTCTTTTCAACAAAATATAAATCGAGGTAATAATTGGCTTCAAAACTATTTCTTGAAAATCTGGATAAATCTTTAGTAATAATACAATTTATAATCCCCTTTTCTATATCTGCCATCATTCTTTGAAAATCCGGTCTATTAGTATTAAGTCCTGTAAATCCATCATCTATATAATAATTCATTATAAAAAATTCTTTTCCTAGCTCTTCTATCTTTCTTTCAATTATATTTTTTTGATTTATTATGCTATTACTTACATCTTTTTCTTCATCTTCTTGAGATAATCTTAAATACGCTCCAACTTTATATTTTTTATTCATATTCCAACACCTCTTTTGTTGATATACATTTTTAACAGATGTAGTCGCTATGAATTATCATTTTGCATAATGTATATACTTTTCTTAAAAAAATATTACAGTTGGATTTGATTTATAACTTTTTTATTATAGTTGCTAAAAGAATTTACTATTTTCCTTACTATTTCAAAAAAAATTCCAGTGATTTCTCACTGGAATTTTTGCTTTTTAAGTTTTATATTTATTTTTTAATTGTAATATTCTTACTTGAACTCCATCCTGAGTAATATTTTACTCCTGAAACTGTTTTGTAAGAACGAATACGTACATAATATTTTTTATTCTTAGATAATTTTGCAATAGTTGTTGCAGTACTGCTATTCTTAGTAATCTTAACTGTTTTTACATTTTTCTTAAAGTTTTTATCTGTAGAATATTGTACTTCATATCCTGTAACTGCTGTATTTTTACCCCAAGTAACTTTCATTTTCAAACCTTTTACATTAGTTACTTTAGAAATGCTTACTTTTGGTGGGTTAACTGTAATAACAATTTTCTTAGTTGCTTTATTATATCCTGTATTTGCATTTGCTGTAATTGTGATATTAGCCTTTCCTATGAATTTAGCTTTAATTGTTACTTTACCAGAAGAATCTACTGTTACAGACTTGTTATTACTACTATATGTTAGATTTGCATTTCCTTTTTGTTTTGCTCCTATCTTAAAGCTTTGTGCCTTTGTTGAATAATTTTTAGTAAAGTTTGATGCTGTTATACTATTATTTACTTTTTGAACATTTATAGTAATTTTTCTAGTAGTTGCATTGTATTGTGATGTTGCATTTGCCTTAATTGTAATACTTGCTTTTCCTGCATAACCAGCTTTTATTGTTACTTTTCCTGAATTATCTATTATTACAGATTTTGTATTACTACTATATATTAATTTTGCATTTCCCTTTTGTTTTGCTCCTATCATAAAGCTCTGTGCTTTAGCTGAATAATTTTTAGTAAAGTTTGATGCTGTAATACTATTATTTATTTTTGGAACAGTAACTGTAATTTTCTTAGTAGCTGCATAATATTTTGATGTTGAATTTGCTTTTATTGTAATATTTGCTTTTCCAACATAACCAGCTTTTATTGTTACTTTTCCTGAACTATTTACTGTTATATAACCATTATCACTACTATATGTTAATTTTGCATCTCCTTTTTGGCTTGCTCCTATCATAAAGCTTTGTGATTTAGTTGAATAATTCTTAATAAAGTTTGATGCTATAATGCTATTATTTACTTTCTTAACCGTTTCTGGTTTTGTTTGAGTATTATTGTTTGATGTTGTTCCGCTTGGTTTTGTTTGTGCATTGTTGTTTTGTGTTGTTCCGCTTGGTTTTGTTTGTGTATTGTTATTTTGTGTTGTTCCGCTTGGTTTTGCTTGTGCATTGTTATTTTGTGTTGTTCCGCTTGGTTTTGCTTGTGCATTGTTATTTTGTGTTGTTCCACTTGGTTTTGTTTGTACTTCATTTTTTTGTGTTGTTTGGCTTGGTTTTGTTTGTACTTCATTTTTTTGTGTTGTTTGGCTTGGTTTTGTTTGTACTTCATCTTTTTGTGTTGTTTGGCTTGGTTTTGTTTGTACTTCATCTTTTTGTGTTGTTTCGCTTGGTTTTGTCTGTACTTCATTTTTTTGTGTTGTTTCATTTGGTTTTGTTACTGTATCATTATTTGGTTTTGCTTCATTTTTTGCAGGTTCTTTATTTTCTACTTTTGGTATATTCTCTTCTATTCCTGGAATAGTATCACCAACTTGTGGAACAGATTTTTCTACTTTTTTAATTGTGAAATTTCTGCTAACACTTCCTGTATAATTCTTTAAACCTGTAATTGTTACTGTTGCAATACCAGCATTAATATTGTTAGTATATTTAACAGTATAGTCTATACCTTGTTTTAAAATTGTACTTCCTGATCTAACTGTAATTGCTGGTTTCTTAGCATTTCCATCATATTCAAAATTTGTATCAGAAAGAGCAACTGAACATTTAGAAATATTTACAACTATATTCTCAATTTCTTGTTCCCCACATTTTGTACAAGAACGAATTTTTTGATTATTTTGAATATTCCATTCACTAAAACTATGTCCTAAAGCTTTATCTACTATTTTTTCTGTTTTTACAACATTTTTGCAAACTGTACAAGTATATTCATTTATATGATATCCATCCTTAGTACATGTAGGCGCTACTTCTGTTGTTTTTACTGGTTTTGATAATTGATGATCATTATATGCCATAAATGACATTTTCGATTCATTACCTAATACATCTCTTGCAACTATTTCTCTTTGTATACTATTTGATGAAGGTAATCTAAATACTTTCTTCTTAGATGAATTTACACTAAAGCCTCCTGTTATTTTTATACCATTTACAGTGATAGAATCTATTCCAGTATCGTCTGTTACTGTTATTAATGGTAGTGAGCATAAAATTTCATCTTCTCTTACAGTAATTCCTGAAATTTCAGGTGCATTTTTCTCATTTGCAAATTTTACATTTATATAACGATAACTAGAATAATTATTTGCAACATCTTCTTTTGATTTTATTTCTGCATCAGATGCTCCTGACATTCCTCTTGACTTGCTAACCATAACAATGTAATTACTTCCTTGGAATGTTGGCCTATCATAAAATGCACGTTCTTGTGAAACAAGTTCAATATTAAATGTTTCTTCATTTTCATTTATTTCTGGATCAATATAAACTCCATATCCACTTACTGCACTTTTTTCTGATACGATTTTAATATTTCCACTTTTGAATTTTATATCTCCATTATTTACAATACCATAATTGTTTTGACTATTAATTGTAATATTTCCTGTACTAGCAAATACTAAACTATTTACATCTGCGTATGCTTCTGGTTTCTTTAGATATTCTTCATATTTTTGATTACCAGTCTCTACACTAATACCAATTCTGCTGTAGTAAGTAAGTTCTGCATTTTTTACCCAGTTTCCTCCTTGTGGCCTGCTTACTCTTTCTACCCTTGGTTCTGCATATGCATTAACTTCTAAGTTACCATCACCCTCAAATTTAATACCTTTTACAGGATATCCTTCAATACCATAGCCAGTAACTCTATTATTACCTTTTAATACAATTGTAATATGTGTTTTACGAGCTTTTCCTGTATATTTGATATTTCCTTCTTTTAGCTCTTCTAAGTCAGCATCGTCTGCTGGTAATATGATTTTTTTAGCTACAAAATTATTTAAAGTTATTTTATAATTACTTCCTGTTTTTACAATTTCATAGCTACCACCACCATTTGAGCTACCTTGCGACTTTGTAGTATCACCTTTTCCAAATTTAGAAAAATTAATAATTTCTCCTGTTATTCCGTTTCTTTGTTCATATTGCTTTGCATCTTCTGATAATTCTTTTACTTTTTCTTCTATATTTGGATCTTCAATTGTTACTGCGCTAACTGTTGGTGCTAATATTGATAACAACATTATCAGAACTAACATTAAAGCTAAAAACGACGTTTTATTTACTTTTATTAAATTTTTAGTCATACGCATCCTCCCCTTTCTCTTATATATTACATTATATAATATTTTAGCGCTTAAAGCAACGTTTTTTTCATATTTTGTATAGATTTTCAATTATTTCTTTGGTCTAATTTTTTTGAAATTTATTTTTTTATTTCTTAGTTCCATTTAATATTAATTTTTAACCTTTGAATATAATTTTTCTATTTTTCTAATTTTGATATTGCAAACTGACATAAAACATCATACATTTTTTCTATACTTTCACTGTTTTCAATACAACTTGTAATGACTTTATATTTTTTGTTATTTATTTCATAAACTTCTTCATTTCTTTTGCTCTCCATTATCATCTTTTCCTCCTCTAATACATATTAAAGCAATTCAGCTTTATGACTTGTTTTGATTTTACATCATCAAGTTTTCATTTTTATTTCAATTTATAAAATTATTTATGTGCATAATTTTTGAAATTTAAAAATAATTTCAATTTTTAAATCTGAATAGATTTCAATTCTATTTATGATTTTTCTTAAAAATTCATTAGTTAATTCTTTTTTACTTAATAAACTAATTTTTTGTTCATCTACTTCTATTTCTTTTTGTAGCTCAATTAATTTTTTTTGATATTGCAATATTTTCTCTTTTATATTATGGTATTGGTTTTTAAATTGTTCTGTAGTCATACAATTATTGCATTTTTTCGTATATACCACACTTTTTCTTATTTCTAATTTTTGAATTTCATTATTGAATTCTAGTATTTTTTTAGCTACTGGGCTATTTTGTTTATAATAATTTAGAATTTCATCTATTTTTATTTTCTCTATCTTTTTTCTTACCTCTTCTATTACAATTTTATTTATATCTTTTTCATATATATATGTTTTATTTTCACATCTTTCAGGATTTCTATAAACAGTTGCACATCTAAAACCGACTACTATTATATAAGTAATCTTTTTTATTCGCTGATTTTTCTATTCTGTATTGATATTTTAACTTGCAATGTCCACAATATAGTAAAGATTTTAGCAAATAATCATGTTTTTCTTTTTGCTGTACAATTTTACTATTTTTTATCTCTTGAACTTTTGTATACTTTATTTTTGAAATTATTGCTGGATGTGCATTTTCTTTTATAATTAAGTTATCTTTATTTCTTTTACAAACTTTTGTAATATAATTTGTATTATATCTATTCATTATCATATCGCCACAATAGAATTGATTTGATAAAATACTATTTACAGTTTCTTTACTCCATTCTTTGCTTTCGTTTTTCATCTTTAAATATGTACTTGGAGAAATTACATTTTTATTGTTCAAATATGTAGCTATTTTATAGCATGAATTTCCTTCTATATACATATCAAAAATAAGTTTCACAATGTTTTCCACTTTTTTATCAATAATTACTTCATGTATATCTTCTTCTTTCTTTTTATAGCCATATGGCACAAAAAACTCAACATATTTTCCATTTTCTTTCATTGCTTTTTTATTTGATCTTATTTTTTTTGATATATCTGCAATATAATATTGATTTGCTATTCCTCGTAGAGCTATGGTATCATCTATTTGATATCTTTCTCCACTATCTATAAATTCTGTAACTGAAATAAACCTTATATCATTATCAGGAAAGAATATCTCAGTGTACCAACCTGTTTTGTTTTTATCACGTGTTAATCTGCTTAAGTCCTTCACAATAACCATATTTATCAATCCTCTTGTAATATCTATTATCATCTCATTTAAACCTGGCCTTGAATTTAATATTCCTGAATATCCATTATCTTCATATTCTTTAATTATCTTATATCCATTGTCTCTAGCATATTTTGTTGTTATTTCTCTTTGGGCTTTTATGCTATTATTTTCATGCATATTTTCCTTTGATATTCTTAAATATATTCCTGCTCTATACTCTTTTTTCAAAATACTATTTCCTTTCAGATGTAAATATTTTAATTTTTTTGTGCATATTTTAAGCATTTTGTAATGTTTTGAACTTATAGTATATGTATATTTGATTATCTTTATCTATTTGTATACTATCTACTAGACTTGTTATAATTTCTTTTTTGAAATTTTTTAACTTTAAAATTTCTTGCACAATTTTATTTAATTTTCCCTCATCTAAAACATCTTTGCTTTCTAACATTTGCATTTCTTTTTTTATTCTACATACCTCTTCCTTTTTTTCACTATATATTTTTTTATAGTCTTCTTCATCTAATATCTTATTTTGGTAATCCACATATAGCTTGCTTATTTCATCTTCTTTTTTCTTGATTTTTTTCATTAATTGTTTTTGTGGTATTTTATATGAATTTTTATAAATACTATTTCTTATTAGTTCTTTTAATTTTTCCTCTTTTATACTACTGCTTAATATATTTTTTAAGTTTTTGCATACAGCAATGTTTAAATCTAATTCGTTTAATCCTTTGCTATATCTTATACAATGCTTTCCTATATACTTCTTTATTCCATTTAAGCAATATAGTTTTTTTGATTTTATTTCATTTTTATTTTCTTTTTTATATTCTATTTTTAAGCTCATTTTACTTCCACATTCCTTGCAGTTCACTAAGCCATTTAAATCCCATTCATATTTTTTTCTTTTTATTTTTTTATTCATCTTTCTCATATCTTGAACTATCTTAAATAATTCTTCTGTAACTATTGGCTCATGAGTATTATATGCAATTTTCCACTGCTCTTTTGGTATATATTTTACTTTCTTAGACTTATAACTTAAATTTATTCTTTTCCCATATTCTGTATGCCCTAAATACACTTTATTTTCTAACATTCTGTTTATTGTTTCTTTGCTCCAATCATAACGTGTTTCTTCATTATATTTATAACTCATAGGTCTTGGAATCTTGTCCTTTTTAAGTTTGCCCATTATGATATTTAAGCTATTTCCCATACTATATTCCTCAAAAATTCTTTTAACAATTTTAGCTTCAAAACTATTTATTACTAATTTATTTTTATTTTCAGATGATTTTTGATATCCATATGGTGCCATTGAACTTACATAGTTTCCTTTTTCTTTTCTTGCCCATAAACTAGATTTTATTTTTTTTGATATATCTTTACTATACCAATCATTAATTAATGTTTTAAATTGTATCATGTCATTATTAGAATTTTTTGTTCCTGTATCTACATTATCTAAAACAGATATGTATCTAATATTTCTTTCTAAAAAATATAATTCTATAAAATAATTTGCTTCAAAATTATTTCTAGAAAGTCTAGATAAATCTTTAGTTATAATGCAATTTATAAAGCCTTTTTCTATATCTCCTATCATTCTTTGAAAACCTGGTCTATTTGTATTAAGCCCTGTATAACCATCATCAATATAATAGTCTACTATAAAAAAATCTTTTCCTAATTCTTCTACCTTTTTTTCAATTATATTTTTTTGACTTACTATACTATCACTTACATCTTTATCACCATCTTCTTGGGACAGCCTTAAATATGCTGCAACTTTATATTTTTCATTCATAATTCAACACCTCTTTTTAAAGAAAACTTATCAAATATCGATAATACTTCTAACTTCCATAAACATTCACCTACATGATGCCCTCCCTCTCCTGTTGGATTATATAAAGTTACTAATACTACTACTTGTGGATCTGAAATTGGTGCCACTCCCATAAATGAAGTAACATATTTATTAGTGTTAACACCATCTTCTGAAGTTCCTGTTTTTCCACCTACTCTATACCCTTTTACCTGTGCATTCTTTCCAGTTCCTTCTGCAACAACAGATTCCATCATACTTAATACTTCTTTTGCGTGCTCCTCTGATATAACTCTTTCTCCTAACTTTACTGGAATATCTGAGATTTCACCTGTTTTACTATTTATAATTTGTTTTACAATTCTTGGAGTAACTTTTGTTCCTCCATTTGCAATTGTACTTACTGCTGTTACAAGCTGAATTGGAGTTATTTCAAATCTCTGTCCGAAGGAAATGGTTGCAAGTTCAACTGGACCTACTTTATCTTCCTTTAAGAAAATACTTGTAGCTTCTCCTGGAAGGTCAATTCCTGTTTTTTGTAATAAACCAAATTTAGTTAAATATTGATAATATGTATGAACTCCTAATTTTTGCCCTAACCCAATAAATACTGGGTTGCAAGAATTCATTAATGCTTCTCTTAATGATTCTGATCCATGAGGTCTATAATATCTCCAACATTTTATTCTAACACCTGCAATTTCAATTCCACCAGTACAACAAAATTCTCCCTGTTTATCAGGTGTAGTAATTCCCTCTTGTAATGAAGCAGAGGTAGTTATTAGCTTAAAAGTGGAACCTGGCTCATATGTATCTGAAACTGCTTTATTTCTCCAAAGTGCCATCATTGATTTGTTTCTGTCTGCTTGTGACATACTTTTCCAATTTTGCTTTAGTTCATCTGTACTTGCCTCAAATGGTGAATTTAAGTTATAGTTTGGATATCCTGCCATTGCCAAAACATCACCTGTTTTAGGATTCATTATAACAATATTTCCTCCATCTGTGCACTTATTGTCAATGCATGCTTCTTTTAAATATTTTTCTGCAATTCCTTGAATTGTTGCATCAATAGTTAATATTATGTCATTTCCATCAACTGCTGGTACATAATTTTCTTCCGTATTTTCAATATCCCCTCCTCTTGCATCTGTTAATCTTTGAATTTTTCCTTGTTTTCCTTTTAATTCATCATCATAAGTTGCTTCTATTCCATCTAATCCTTGATTATCACTTCCTGAAAAGCCAATAACTTGTGAAGCCAAATTATTATATGGATAGTATCTTTTAGTATCTTCATCAATATTAATTCCTTTTGTAATGTTATTTTCTTTCATCCAAATTCTTAATTCATCTGTTTTTTCTTTTTCTACTTTTCTTGCAATTGTTTCGATTGAACTTTTTTTACTAACTCTTTTAAATACAGTTTCATATTCCAAATTAAATATATTGCTTAAAGCTTTTGCTACTTTTTCCCTATCTTCTTTGGCAATATTGGCAGGATTTACTGTAACAGTCTCAACTGTACTACTTACTGCTAAAATTGTTTTTCCAGTTGCATCATATATTGTTCCCCTTCGTGGATTAATATTTCTATCTAAAGTTTGCTGTACATATGCCATTGATTGAAGTTCTGACCCCATACCAAATTGAAGCCATCCTATTCTAAAAATTAGTGCAATAAGTAAGAGCCATAAAACTATAATTTCATTTTTCATCCTCTTTTTTCTTGCTACATTACTTGTTTTTTCTTCTACTTTTATTTTTTTATTTTTCAATTCATTCTTGAATTTTTTCTTTTTATCTTTTTGAAACTTTTTGTGTTCTTTTTGAAGACTTATTTCTTCTTGCTTTTTTTTATTCTTTAATTTAAGTAATTCTTTTTTACTTATCAAATTTCTAGCTGAACTATTTATTTTATTATTCAATTTTTTTCCTCCCTTGCATAATTTGTATATCAGATTATTATGTATTAAAATATTTGCGTTAACATTACATATTACTTAATTGTATTCGTAATCACTAAAAAAAGAAGTAGTAATTTGAAATTACTACTCCTTGTTATGTTATCATTAAATTTAAACTTTTCTAAAATTATAAGATTCTTAACTTTATTATTAATTAAAAACGTCTTCCTCCTCCTCCATGACTTGTTCCACTACTTCCACTATGTGTTGAACTACTATGCCCTGAGCTTCCACTAGAATAAGAGGATGATGATGATTCTATTCTTGTTTTAGTTACATGTCTATTTACAAAAATATCTGATTTTTGATTTAGTTTTATTGGTGTAGAAATATACATTTTTGCATCTGTTTGCTTTTTAGGTTTCATATGAGTCATTAATCCAATTACTATAAATATTACAGTGGCAACTATAGAAATTATCACAATTAATCTAAAGTTAATTTCTTTTACTTCAACACTACGTTCATTATTTATATTATTCGTATCATTTCCAATAGCTGCATATTGTTTTGCATATTTTATAAACTCTTCCGCACATCCATTATAATCCTTTTTTGCTATTTTATTATAAGTGTAATCTAAAATAGTATCAATTCTCTTATCTGTATAAATTGGTATTGCAGAACCGGTTGTGGAAATCCACATTTCTCTATTTTGCATGTCTATTAAAAATAGAATTCCACTTTTATTACTTCCTATTCCAAAATTATTATAGTCATAGAAGTCATCTGCATATGCCATTGCAGATGATTTATTATTTGTGTTTGTAGTTACAATTACCATATCCATATTATAAGAGCTTATAAATTCTTGGATTTTATTATACAAACTTGTTTCTTGGCTAGCGGTGAGTAACTCTGCATAATCATATACTTTTTTGGTAGTATCTACACTGGGTGTTTTTTCTTTTGCTGTTTTACTGTTAGATGAGCTAGTAGCATATATGTTAGAGGTTAATATCATAAATAAACAAACAAAGCCAATTAGAATTTTACCTATTTTTTTCATCTAAATCATTTCCTTTATTAAACTTAATGTAAATCCTATGATTAAACATACTGCAAAAAAAATCAGTGATTTTTTTATAAGTTTTTTTATATCTACTGGAACGCTTCCTGTTACCTTTCGGGTTTGCCCATTCATAGCAAATGTATACATTTGCTCTTTATATTTTATGTTTAGCATCCAAACAGGTAAAAGTGCATATTCTACTTGTCCTTTTTTTACATTAACAAAACTATTATTTACAATTACTGAAGTATATCCACGTATTGTTGACCTTAATTCATTTACCATTGTATTTTTCATTCTTCCTTCTGCTCTATTATATACTGCATCTTTATTCAAATCATATTTCTCCGCTAGAAAACCTGATAAATAGGATTTGTGAAATGGTATAAATTCTTTATAATCAAATGGTTCTATAGAGTCCATAATTTCATCTTCAAATTTTGTTGAACCATCAACTGGCAAGTCTTCTATTCCTAATTCTCCTGACCTCATACAATTATAAATTTCAGTTTCCGTATAGCGATAATCTCCTGAAGACCAAGACCTAACTTTTTCAGCTCTTGCATTTATCTTTCCATACATATAACTGTCATATAACCAAAAAGGAATATATACCCCAGAAATTTTTTCTATATTCTCTTGTTTAGAAAAATCAGATGGTGCAAACCATCTCTTTTTTACATTTTCTTGAAATGCTTTTATTGCATCTTCTTTTTTTGTTTTAAATGAAATAATTTTATCTGGTTGGAAGTCCCCCTGTAGCCTATTTTTCATAATAGTTGTACTTCCACAATATATACAAGACGTAGCAACAGTATTTTCATCTGTTACTACTGTTGCTCCACAGTTTGGGCAAGTATACTCATCTATATTTACATTTTCTTCTGTATTTGTATTTTTTTTATTTCTTTCAAAATCTTCTAACTGATAAGAGCATCCACAATATTCGCAATCCCATTTTTGTGTTGCCGGATTGAATTTGATATTCGCACCACAACTTGGACATTTATTATCTAAAACTACCCCCATTTTTTCTCCTTTGTTTTTTATATCTTTTTTCTAATTTAATCTCTTTACTTATTATAATTAATTCCTATACTATTTTTATAAAATAATTGTAATTTATATTAATGTTTTTTGTCAATGTGAATTTTTAGAAAAAAATAATATATACTAATCTAGTTTTAACATACTAAGTATTTTAATCATCCTACTTCTGGCAAAAAATACACTTCTAATACTAATTTTTAGTATTAGAAGTGTATCAATTGAATTTATTCTATTTGACTATTTATTTGTTCTAATAATCTTTCCTCTTCATCATCCATAATAATTGCTTCTGATGCAAAAGTTGCACCTTCTGTTTGAACTTCAATTGGATTTAATTCTTTTGTAGCAATTTCTGGCTTTTTATCTATATAACCTGTATAATGTACTTCTATTGAAGTAATAGGACTTCCCTCAGGATCTATTGCCGCTATACCAATATATTCGGTTGTTCCTGTATTTAACAAAAACTTTTCTCCTTCTAATGCTAATGATATAACTTTAATTTTATTAACTCCAATTTTGTTTCCATTGTCATTAATTGATTTTCTATTTTGGTTATCAATAAAAGTTAATCCATTTGCATATTTTCCTTCTACCTCGTTTTCTAATGCTCCAACTATATTATCATGTATATTGTTTTCTGAATTAGTAATTGGATATACTTCTCCTTCATCATCTATTAGCTCAATTTTAAATACTGTATAATTATATATCTTTCCATTATCAATATGAGTATATATAGCTTCAGGCTTTTTCTCTTGAATTTGAACTTCATTTTTATATAAAGTTGGCTTAGCACCTAAAGGCTCTTTTCCTGTCAAATCACTACTTGATACTGGTATAAGCTTTACGTCTGTTATTGTTATTCTTTCTCCAACAGTTACAGATAATTTTGCTTCATAATTTTCTGCTTTACCGGCATCAATTCCATCAGTTCCTGGATTTGTTATATTTAAAGTGGTTTGTACAATATTTCCACTAGTAGTAACTTTTTCATCTACTTCAATACGTAATTGATTAATATATCCATGATCTCCCTCATGATTATCATCTAATTCATAGTGTATAATATCACTTTTATCTAAAATATGAATTCTACTTCCGTCAGGTGCTGGTGTTATTTCTGTTCTAGCAACTTCTTTATTTTCATTATTATAATAAACATGGTAATATTTAATTTGCTTAGTAAGTGGTTTTCCTAACCTAACTGTACCAAAATCCAAATCATTTGGTGAAGTATTAGTTTGTTCTACCTTCTTACTATCTACAAATCTAATTTCATTAATATTGCTATTTTCAACAACTTCAATACTTATTTCATTTGTTTTTACTTCTTCTGACAAACTAGCTGTTATTTTATAAGTTCCTTTTTCCGGTGCGGTAAATACAATATCAATATTTCCATTATTTTTGATTTCAGTTATAGTTGCTCCATCATTTTCTCCGTCATCTTTTTTTATGGTATAGCTAAGAGTATCAATATTTTTTTCCTTTTCACCAGTTCCGATTGTAATAACAGGTGTTTTATATTCATAACAATATTCCTTAGCTTTTATTTGAGTTACTACTAATTTACTAATATCTTTTTTTACAATATTTTGAATTGTTAATTTTATAGCATTTTCCCTACTGCCTTGACAAATATCAATTGTAGCTTTTTCTAATTTATCATCTTGATTATCATATTTTTCTTGATAATTAATTGCTATTCCAATATATGCTATTTTTCCACTCTCAACTTTTTCAAATTCTTTATTTCCTGCTATTTCTAATGAAGAACTTTTTTCATTAAATCCTGCAACTTTAATATATGATTCACTATTACTACTTGCACTATCTATGAATACAATATTTGGAGATGTAAGGCTACTTATATCTGTTAATAAATTTTTGGCATCTATTACGTTCTGGGTAGCTTTTTCTCCATATTGATTATATGCTTCAATAGGAATTATAGAATATACATCACCGCCATCTTCTTTATAGGTATAATTGATTTCTGCTACTTCTTTATCTGCATATAATGTAATTTTTCTATTTGCTTCTGGTATTGACATTGTATATATTGACTCTTGTTCTATTGTTACTTCAATGCCCTTTTCTAGTACTTTTCCATCTATTGTAAATGAAATTGATGTCTTAGCACTATCTAATATATTACCATTTGGAACACTATCAGGCTTTGCTGTTACTTTTATTTTTGTAACTGGATCTGTATCTTGTAATGGTACACTATTTCCTAACTTTTCAACTGTTATTTTATTATCTAAATTAGTAATACTATTAATTTGTTTACTTTGAACAGTAATTTCATGCCTATATAGCTCTTCTCCATTTTCATCTGAATAGATGTGGAAAAACTTAATTTCAAATTCTTTTGCTTCTCCCGCTTCTCTTACTTTAATACCTTCATAAGGTGGATTTACAACCTCTACTGAATTTACAACTGTACTATTTGCAATTGTTACTTCTATTGTTTTTGTTTCATAAGTTGAAGGCATTTGATCATAATGTGGACTTATTTTTATAGTGTATGTTCCTGGAGTAGTTCCATAAAATTTAATTGTTGCTATGCCGTCTTTTTCTTCTACTCTTAATTCTGGCATAGAACCTGATTGCATATTATTTTGTGTAATTTCATAAGAAATGTTATTATCTGTTCCTTCTTTTGAATATTTAATATTTTCTTGATACTCTGGTGTTTTTAATTTTGCAATTGTTATATTTGAGTAAATTTCTCCAGTAGGATTTGATATTGTTTCAGATTCAATAAATTTTCTTATTTTACCAATAACTGTTATTGTTTGTGATGATTCATCTGATTCCTTATTTTTGTCTGGATCTACTGGATTTATACATTTAACTTTAACTTTTATTTCTTTATCTTTATTCTTACTATCTTCACTTTCATCATATATTGCTTTATTATTTGTTTCTCCATTTTGAGTTATAGTTAATTCATATTTTTCTCCATTAGATGTATATGTTCCTGTGTTAAGTGCTTTTATATTTACATTTTCTTCGGTTTTTCCTGATTTTCTTGTTAATTTAACTTTTATTCCAGAAGGATCTATTTCTTCTCCCTCTTTACTTTTTGCACTTATATTTCCAGATAATTCAATTGAAGTAACATAATCTACTACTATTACAGTTCTTGTTGCTGTATTTGTTCCATTTGAATTTTGTGCTGTATAAGTAATTGTATATTTATCTGCAGTTTTATAAAAATCTTCTGCATTTACTGATACTCCTTTTGAATTTTTGTATTCTGTAGTTTCAAGTGTTCCATTTGTTACAGTCACACCTGCATCTACATATTCGTCATCTACATTAATATATACTGTTCTATCACCCACAAGACTTATATTTGGTACTGGTTTTACTGGTGGTGGTGGCGGTGTTGGTTCTTCTTGTTTTTCAACAACTATTACTGTTCTTGTTGCTGTTGCTGTATTTCCATTTTCATCTGTTGCAGTATAAAAAACTTTATATGTACCTGGTTTAGATGTATCTACATTACTAGAATCTATTTTTAATTCTACTCTTGTATCATCTTCTACATTTGCTCCAAGTTCTTCATATTCTTGCCCTACTTCTAATGTTATTTCTTCATCACCTATTAAAGTTATAACTGGTGGTTGTTTATCTTTAGAAATATCTGACTCTGGAATTGAATCTATAATTGTACTTCTTTCCAAAACGAATGTTAATATTCTTCTAGCATCAAACATGTCTATTTCTTTCTCATCAACTTTATCTACATTTGCTGCTATTCTATCGTAACCACTTATTTCATATTTTTCCTCATCAAGATAATTTTGTACTATTTTTCTAGCATCAAGTAAATTTACTTC
The DNA here is from genome assembly GCA_947623595.1 of uncultured Clostridia bacterium. Lineage (GTDB taxonomy): Bacteria > Bacillota > Clostridia > TANB77 > CAG-508 > CAG-273. The sequence goes on from CANQHC010000015.1 coordinate 18,062, forward strand.
TCCATCACCATTTATATCACCATATATTAGAGCAATATATGTTGTTCCTTCTGTTTCTATTCTTGTACCAGTTGTTATATTTTCAGAAGAAATACTATTTATTTTTATTCCTGCTTTTTCAAATTCACTTTCTATTTGACTTTTAGTAACTTTATCATCAGTTGTTTGATATATAATAGGTAAAATTTTAATTCCTTCTTCTGTAAATGTATCTTTTACATAATCATTAAAACGATATCTTCCTATTTGAGCTTGTACAATGCTAATTCCTTGTTCATAGCATTTTAGAGAAAACATTACTGATAACATTACTATAATAGGTATTATTAAAATTATTGCTTTAGAGAGTTTTATTTTTTTCTTCTCTCCATTTTTTGTATTCATTTTTTCACCACCATTCTATTACTCTGATTCTTTAGCCTTAGGTTTTACGCTTTTTTTTGCTTCAGTTGTTGAATTCTTCGCTTCTGTAGTTTTTGTAGATGTTTTTTTAGCTTGACTTGTTGTTGATGCTTTTTTAGTTCCATTAGTTTTATTTATTGTACTTTTTGAAACTTTTTTTGGTTCTGCTTTCTTTTCTGTTGTTTTAGTTTCCTTTTTTGGCTCTTTTTCTACCTTTTCTGTTTTTACTTTTTCATCTGATTTTACTTTATTATCTTTTACTTTTGATTCTTCAACTTCCTTATTTTGCTTGTTTACTTTCTCTTGTGGTGCTTCAACTTCTTTATTTACACTTTTTTCTTGTGATGATTCAACTTCTTTGTTTTGCTTTTTTGCTTTTTCTTGTGATGATTCAACCTCTTTATTCTGACTTTTTGCTTTTTCTACATTTTCTTCTAATTTTTCACTTTTTTCTGCAATTGGTTCTTTCTTTGTTTGCTTATTTCCAACTACAGTTTGTTCTTTCTTTTTATTTCTACCATGGAATAATATAATGCACATTGCAAAAATTATTATGATTATTGCTATTATAGAAATAAAAATATAATCATTTTTTCGTTTTTTCGAAATTTCTACAATGTCACTATTATTAACTTCTTCTAGCATATTAGTTGTTAGACTTCCTTTTATTGCATCATACTCACTTTTTAATTTTGCGTTTTGAGCACTTAAAATAATATTTTGTAATTTTCCCCAGCTTTGGCTTGTATAATCTTCTTTCCTCTTTGCAGAAAGTTCTTCTAATAAATTGTCTAATTCTGTTTTTTCAAACTCTGCAGGTACTAATACATCTAAATTAAGTTGTTCCTTAATCTCGTTATATTCTTCCTCATTACTTGCATTTTCTGCTTTGGAAATTATATCTTTTAATGTAGTCCAACTTTCTAAAGTATAATCTGATTCTACTTTAGAAACTAATTGTTGTTTTAATAAATCTAATTCTGTTTTTTCTAAAGTTTCAACTGCATCAGTATCTTCATCATTACTATTTTTTTCTGAATCTGTTGTATTTTGATTGCTAGGTTTTTTGGTTGTATTAGAGCTTGAGCTTGTACTAGGTTTTTTATTACTGCTTCCTGAATTGCTACTTGGTTTTGTTTGTGTACTACTTCCAGAATTATTTCCTGGTTTTGTTTGTGTGCTACTTCCTGAATTGTTTCCTGGTTTTGTTTGAGTGCTACTTCCAGAATTATTTCCCGGTTTTGTTTGTGTACTGCTTCCGGAATTGTTCTCCGGTTTTGTTTGTGTACTGCTTCCGGAATTATTTCCCGGTTTTGTTTGTGTACTACTTCCAGAATTATCTCCTGGCTTTGTTTGAGTACTACTTCCTGGGTTATTTCCTTGTTCATTGTCTTGGTTACTTTTAGCAACTACCGTTACAGAAGCTACACTACTTCCAATTGATGTACTATTACTTGAAAGTACTACTTTACTTACATTAAATGTTCCTGTTCCAGTAGATATTGCCTTAAATCTAAATGTAACACTTGATAAATCTGCTTCATTATCCCAATTTATATATGCATATCTATTAGATGCTTGTGCATATGTTCCTGCTGAAACAGAAACATACTTAAATTTACTTGTATCATAATTTAATTTGAATTGTGCTGTATCAACTTTTTCTCCAAATGAAACAGTTACAGAAACCGTATCATCTACAGTTACTTTGCTGTTTTGAGCCCTTATATTTACAGTTGCTGCATTTACGCCACTACTTAAAAAAACAATTGATAAAATAATAATTAGAAATATTATTAATGATTGTTTAATTTTTTTCATATAAAATTCTCCCCTTCTCTTTGTATCTAAAAAAATGATACAATAGATATAGTCTTTGCCTCTCTAATGCAAATGACACACCAATTATATCATTTTTCTTCTTTTTTGTAAACATAAAGTGGCATTTTATGTTATTTTTTTGACATTTTTTGCTAAATTTCACTTGTTTTTTTTATTTTCTTCGATATTTTTTTCATATTACTCAAATTCAACTGTTAAATTTTCTGTTTCTGTTGGATTAACTTCCTGTTCATCTGGCTCAATATTAGTGATTGGCAGATTACTATTTTGTATATTTTCTTCATTAAAATTTTGAGTTGTATTTGTATCATTAATTTCATTGGCATCATTTTTCTTGCCACTAAAAAGAATTACACAAACTATTATAGAAATTACTAATACTAATATTAAAGCTATAACAATTATCTTATTTTTTTTACTTAGGTTTTTCATATTCACTTTTAATCCTTCCTTGGTCACAAATTTAATTGGAAAAGGGTAGAATTTTAAATATATTTTTATAACTACCCTTTTACCTTTCTTAAATTTTATCGATCTGATTACTCTTTTGGTTTAATTTCAAAATTATCTATTTGTGCTGGAATTCCAGTTTTACTCATAATAGATATTTCACATATAGCATCTGATTCTACTTTTATTTCATAAGTCAAAGTATCACTTGCGTCATCATAATTTATAGCATATTCTGTTCGACTTCCATCTTTAATAAGTGGAGTTGTGGTAATTTTAGAATTTTCGTAAACTTTTATTGTCGCATTTTCCATTTTGCTAACATTTTTAATTGTCAATTTTACTATATTGCTTTCATATGTAGATTTCCAGCCTTTTACTCCTTCTGATTCTAGCTCCCATACGGGTGCTCCTGATTCAATTTTTATATATCTTATTGCAGTTTCAGGCTCACTGTCTAAAATTTCTGTATATTTAACAACTATTTTGTAAACACCATCTTCTGATAACCATTTTTCTTTTTCTGAATCACTACTTGTATAATAAGCTTTAGATTTAAATAGTTCTTCACTTTGTTTAATTTCTTCTAGAGTTTTATTTCCCACATTTGTAAGTTCTTCTTTGTATATTTCTACAGTTCCTTTTGTCCAACCTACATGTACAGAAGTATTGAAAGGTTTTTCCCAATATTGTTTTTCTCTTTCATCTGTAATATCACTTCTTATTTCGTATTCATCAATTATTTGAACCAATGGTGGGAACTCTTTTACTGTAACAGTTACTTCACATGTATCACTTACATTTCCACTCTTGTCTTTTGCAGTATATACTACTGTATACTGTTTACCTTTTTGACTTGTGTCAATTGTACCTTCCCAAGAAAGTGTAATATCTTCAACCGAGTCATAATCGTCTACTACTTCTACAAATGATGTATAGTCAACTGCTGTATTTAACATTACAATATTTAAACCAGTTGGCTTAATTGTAGGAGCAGTTGTATCTGCAATTCTAAATCCTCCAAGTGATATACTATCATTTTCAAAGTTACGTGCATTTACAATTTCAAGATTTACTCTATAAAATCCTAGGTCTGATGGTGCATTAACATTTTGCTCATTTATAATATCTTGATATGTTATTTTTACTGCAATATTTTTATTTGATTCACTGCTATATTTACCTACTATGTTTACACTAGTTACAATATGTTCTTTTACTTTTTGTGCTTCATCTTTCTCCCATTTAGCTATATATTTGTCTAGTTTATTTTGTGAGTTAAATGTTTGACCATCAATAACAAATTCCAAATCATCTGCTGTAAGTTCCCTTGGATTTATAATTAACTGTCCTACTACTACGTCTTCTAGTTCGTTGTATTTTGTACCAGCTTGTGCATTAGCTACTATATTGTAAGTTCCTGCATCTATTTTTCCATCAGAAGTATTTTCTTTACCCTCTTCAACATATTTATATGTTACTTCTCCTATTTCACCTTCACCAATAGATTCTAACAAACTAACTGTAGCTTGTTTTTTAGTATTGTCATATGTATATATGTTATCTTCTACTTTAAAATTAGATGTTTGTAAATCTATTCTTTTTACTGTTAAAGTTAATACTTTTGGAGCACTTGCATTGTGGTTATCATCTTCCACATATACTACACTAATTTGAACTTCTCCTGCTTTTTTAAGTGTTATTATTCCTTCAGGTGAAATTTCAATTACATCTTCTGGATTGTAACTTACACCGATTTGACCTTTTCTATCTTCTGGTAATATTAGTTTAGGTGCTTCATCTGTAATTGCAACTTCAGTTTTACTTAATGATACTTGTGGAGCTTCTTGATTTGCTTTATTTATTGTTAGTATAGTATTTTTTATCTCTATTTCAGCACTGCCATATAATGTTCCTGCTTCTACAATAAGTTTAATATTATAAGTTCCCGCATCAATTGCACTTTCGCTCCACTCTGGTTGTGGCATAGTTTCTTCTGGTACAATTTTACGATATTGTACTGTTATGTTTCCAACTCCACCACCTAAGTTTTCAGCTACATCTACTTTTTTAGGACTTCCATCATAAGTTTGCACTGTATTAGTTATATCAAAGTTTTCTTCTACTAGAGCTCCTCTGATAATTTTCCATTTTCCAGTTATTTGACTAGGATTAATTGATTTATAATTTTTAGATAGTGCTATACCTTCTTCTGTTTCATCAAAACTAAATGTTGCTGTAACATCATAGCCATCACCTTCACTGACATCAGTTTGTACATTTCCACTGAATTCTACTTTTATTCCATTTGGAACACCTTCTAATTGTGGTGTATATGTCAATGGCTTTCCTGTATAAATTAGTGTATTTCCCTCTGTTGGGAATGATACATTTTCAAGTTTATATTCAGCTTTTTCTACTTTTACTTTCGCATCTAATTCTATTATGTTGTAATTTTTCTGATCTATTGGAGTAAATGTTACTTTAAATGTTCTTCTTTCTTCTTCTTGAGTTGCATCCCCTACTTTCTCTGTCTCTGCACTCTTTCCTTCTTCTAATTTCCAACTAAATGTTCCTTCAGTTCCACCTTCATTTGATATTGGTAATTGTAGTTTTGATAATGTATCTCCATATGTTGCTACAAAGTTAGATAATATGTTTGTTGCATTTTCTGATATTGTTGGATTTGCCTTTGTAATGCTATATACACCAATATATATTTCTTCTGTAGTTGTTCCATAGTTGATACCATCTCCTATGCTTACAGTTACTTTATATGTTCCTACCTCTACAGGTATTGCTGGCACTACTCCTTGCTCTAGCCCTTCTGCTTGTTTAGTTACTAAGTCTCCTTCAGTTTGCTCTGCATTTTCTTTTTGATCATCATCTATTTTGTAATATTTTGTTGTAATTAAATTTCCTGATGCTGATAAGTTTTCTTTTGCTGTTACTGTAATTCCTTGTTCTTGTGCATTATATACTAAATCATCTAATTGCTCAGGATATTGTAAGTCTTGCTTTGTTGGTGTTGCTTTTGTTATTTTATATGTTCCTAAATTTATATCTTGCTTTGTTGCTTTATAATTTTTTCCATCTCCTATGCTTACAGTTATTGTATAATCAGCTACATTTACTGGCATATCATCTCTTGCTATTTCACCATTATATTTTACTGTGATAGCATTTCCTGATTCTTTTAAGTTACCTTTTGCAGTTACACTTAATTCTTGTTTCTGCCCATTATATACTTTATCTTGTAAATTATATTCTAGATCTGATTCAGTAGGCGTTGCTTTTTCTATAGTATATGTTCCTATTACTAAGTTTTCTACTTTGTTATAATGTGTTCCATCACTTGCTACATTTACTACTATTTGATATGTTCCTACATCTTTTAGCTCTGCTCCTGTAGTTTCTACTTCTTCAGTTTGGTCTTTTAATTTATTATAAGATACAGTAATTGGCGTTCCTGCTTTATCCTTTATTCCCTCTTTATATTCTACAGTAACTTCTTTAGCTTCTCCTGTATATACTTTATTATCTGGTAATGTGATTTTAAAATCATCTTTATCTAAATTATCTCTAATTACTTCTATTTGATATTCTTCACTTGTTACAGGATTATAATTATCTGTTTCTTCGAATGTTACTGTTACATTTGCTGTTCCTACCTGTTTTGGTGTAATCTTTCCTGTTTGAGGATTTACTTGTAAAATACTATCACTTTTGCTTTCATATTTTACATTTCCTTTTGCATTTCCAATTCCTTGTACTTGTATTGTTGCATTTTCTTCAGTCATTAATACTTGACTTGGTCCTGTTATTGTTGGCTTTTCTTGCTCAGCTTTTCCTATTTTATATTTTCCTCTATTTACTGTTACTTGATAGTTTTTACTTGTTGATTCTCCTATAATGTCATATGTTCCAACATTTAAACTACTTACTTGATCCTTAGATATTTTGTCACTACTTCCTTCATTTGCTAATGATAATGTAACATTTAATACTGTATTTTTATCTACATTTGCATCTTTTCCAACTAGTTTATTTTCTTCTGGAATAGCATCTATTGTATAGTCTAGCATTTGTTGTTCTTGTCCATATACAGCATTATCTATAGTGTTTGCAGTTACTGTTATTGGTTTTTGCGTAATTTCATATTTTCCTACATATAATTCATTAGCACTTGAATTATAGTTAGTTCCTGCTCCTATACTTACTGTTACTTTGTAAGTTCCTACATCTTCTGGAACTGATGGTAGTTTTTCGTTTTCTGGTTTTTCACTAGTATCTTTTGTTACTAGTGTTCCTTTTGCTTCTTCTTCCTTTTCCTTTTCTTCCCCTACTAGTTCATAATATCTTGTAGTTATATCTCCAAATCCATTTAACTCAGATTTTGCCGTTATGCTAATTCCTTGTTCTTGTCCATTATATACTACATCTTGTAAAGGTTTCGTATATTCTAAATTTTCCAAACTTGAATCTATTGGAGAAATAGTATAAGTTTCAGATTCTTTCGTAACTACACTACCTTCATAATTGTTTGTTCCTGTTACAGTTACTTTTGCCTTGTAAGTTCCTGCATCAACAGGTTCTGTTTCTCCCATTGATTTTTGTAATTCTTCTGATACTATTTTAAAGTATTCTTTCTTTACTGTATAACCTTCACCTTCAGTTATACCATTTACAGTTACTGTTACAGGCTTGCTTATTGCATCATATTCTATTTTTTCTTTTTCAGGTAAAGGAGTTGGCACTGTAATATTTACATCATCATCTTTAATAATACCATTTACTATTTCTAGTTCTGCTTCTAGTTTTTCCGGATTTATACTTGAATAATTTTTCTGTAAATCTTCGCTTAAACCAAATGTTGCTGTTACTGTATAAGTACCTCTTTCTTTTACACCTTCTTCTCCTGCAATATTTGAATCTGGTGCTTCTTTCTTTGCTATAGAATATTTTACATTAATTCCTTCCGGTAGTTGTCCTGAAATTTTAATAATTTGTTTTTGCCCATTATATTCCTTTTGAGCATTTTCAAATGTAATTTGTGACAATTGATAAATAGCTTTTTCTATTGTCCATGAGTCTGTAAGTTCTAGACCTTCCGCTGCATTATATTTTTCAGTTTTATCAGTAAATACTTTAATTTTATAAGTTCCCGCTTCTGTTACACTTGTTTCTCCTTCTCCTGCACCATCTTTGTAGTATTTTACTTCTTTAACACTTACTTCATATATATTAGATGTTACTTGTGCACTTATTTCACTTCCTGTATAAGTAGGATTTGGATTTCCAATTGTAAAGTCAGATTTTGTTAAAGTTGCTCTTTTAATAGTTAGTTTTGCTTCATCTGAAACTGGACTTTCTTCATAATTATTAGTTGATGGGAATATGGCTGTAATTGTTACTTCTTCTGCTCTATTTAAAGTAATACTTCCATCTTCTGAAATAGTTATTGCACCATCTGGACTTATTTTGTATTGTGCTTTTTCTCCTGATGCACTTACATTTTTCACTGTAATAGTAATAGGCTCTTCATCTGTTATAATTGCTTGATTTTTACTTAGCTCAATAATTGGTTTTTCTTGACTTGCCTTTTCTATTGTAAACTCTGCTGTTTTTGTTTTTGGCTCTGTTGTTTTATAATTGTTTATTCCTTCTATGGTTACTGTTACGTTATATATTCCAGCATCTGTTGGAGATCCTTGTAAATTTTCTTCTTCTCCTTGTTTTTTATATGTAATTGTTTCTGTATAATCTACACCTTTTCTTAAACTTCCTACTGTTACTGTTACTTCTTTTGGATTCTTATCATATACTATTTTTCCATCTTGATTGTTTGGTGGTAATTGTATATTAATTTCTTCTTCTATTTCTTTTTGAGTTATAGTATATTGTCCTTGTATTTCAGTTACATTGTAGTTATCTTTTACATCTGTTCCAGCATCTTCTCCTCTTGTTATTGTATAACTTTCTACTGTTATTGGGTATACTCCTACTGGTGTTGTATTTGTTATTTGAGGTTCTGTTTTTAATGTTACATTAATTTTATCATTATTTACTAAGTTTGATACATCTTGATGAGTTAATTTTACTGGTTCTTCCCCATAAGTTCTTTTTACTGAGTTTACTTGTATTGTTATTGGTCTTTGTTTAATTGTATATGTTCCTGTTCCTTCTCCTACCTTATAATTTTTAGTTACATCTTTTGTTGTAGGCTCCGCATCTGATACAGTTCTTTGAATTTTATAGCTTATTACTGTAATATCTTGCGTGCCAACTGAAGTTGTTTGAGTAGCATCAGTTGTTAGTACAACATCTTGTAATTCATCATTATTTACTAAACCATTTTCTAAATTTTTTCCTGCTGTTATACTAACTTCATTGTCTAATTCAACTACATCACCATAAATGCTTGATTTGTCTACTGGCGTTATTGTAATTGGTCTTGGTGTAATTGTATATTTTGCCTCAATTTCTTGTGTTTTTAATGTATAGTTAGAATTTTGCAAGATGTCTGATTTTAATTGTATTTCATATTCACCTGCATCTGATAATTTGCTTATTGGAGTTTTACTACTTTCTTCTACTGCTTCTAGTTGTATTCCTAAGCTTTGCTCATTATCTTCATTTTTTAATCCTTCTACTTGGTAAGTAATTTCTTTTATATCTTCTCCATAAATACTTTCTTGTGCATTTACAGTTAATGTTAACTCTGCTGGAGTAATTGTATATGTTCCATTTTCATAACTAATTGCATAATTATTTGTTACTGGTTTTTCTTCTCTCGTAATTGCAACTTCACTAGCTGTAATTGTATAGCTACTTCCTACTGGTGATTTGCTTGTTGCACTTGTTTCTAATTTTATTACTGTTATTTTATCATCATTTACTAAGTTCTTCTCAGAAGTTATTTTATAAGTTAAATCTTGTTCAACTGTTTCCCCATAGATACTTGATTTATCATCTGGTTTTATTGTAATTGGTCTTTGCTTTATAGTATATACACCTTTTAAGTCTTCTTTATTAGCAATTTCATAGTTTGAATTTGTACTATCTTGTTTTACAATAATATCATACTCTCCTACATCTGTAGTTTCACTTAAAGGAGTTTTTTCTTCATTTCTTTCTACTGCTTCTAATTCTATTCCTAAAATACTTGCATCTTCATCATTTTCTAGCCATTCTACTGTATAGCCTGGCTCAGGAATTACAATTTCTTCTCCATATATACTTTCTGCAGGTAAAATTGTTACTGTTACTTGTTTTGCAGTAATAGTATATTTTCCTTCTACATATTCTATATTGTAATTATTAGTTACATCTTTAGAGCTACTTTGACCTTCTACTTGTTCTTCAACCTGTCTTGTGATAGTAGCACCTGATGCTGTAATTTTATAATTTTCACCTACTGGTGACTTTTTACTTGCATTTGTTACTAATGTTATAGCTGTTATTTTATCATTGTTTACTAATTTATCTGCTGTTACATTGCTTGGTATTTGTTCAATATTAACTTCAGCTCCATAAACACTTGACTTATCAATTGGAGTTATTTTAAGAGGTCTTTGTGTAATTTTATATTTTACGTCAGTTGTTGATGATTCTGGATTTAATACATAATTTGGATTTAGCTCATCTGTTACTATATTTATATCATATAATCCTACATCAGATGTTTGGTTTATTGGTGTACCCTTTTCATCCACTGCTACTAATTGTATTCCTAAATTTTCTTTGCTATCTTCTTTTTGTAAGCCATTTACATCATAATTAATTGTACTTATTGGATTTCCATATATACTCTCTTGAGCAGTTACAGTTAATGTTAATTGAGCTGGATTGATTATAAACTTATCATTTAATTCTTTATCGCTTACTCCTTCATAATTTTGATTTCCTTCTGCTGTAACTTTTATAGTATACGTTCCTTTATCTTTTACAGTTTCTTTACCTTCTCCATCTTCACCATCTTTATAGTATTTTGCTGTAAAGTCTAATACTGGTTCAGATACTATTGTGGCATTTTGTTGTTCACCATTATATGTTTTTCCCTTATCTGTTACAGTGAATTTTATTTGTGCTTTTCCAATTATAAAATGCTCTTTTACTTCTATATTAGTTGCTTCGTAATAATCATTTTCTCCTACTTTTATTGTAACTATGTATTCTCCTGCATTAGTTGGTTTTTCTACTTCTGCAACTTCAGTATCTTTTAATTTATATTCAATTGTAAATTTACCTTGTAATTTTGGATCTTTTGGCTCTATTGTTACTTCTTTTTGATTTCCATCATATATTTCACCTTTTGGTATTGTTATAGTAAAATCATCTTCTGTTAAAACAGGGTTTTTACTAATTGTTAGTGATTTTGCATCAGAAGTTGCAGCATTATAATTTTCTGTTCCTTCATAAGTTACTTTTATATTTGCTTTTCCTGCTTTTAATAATTTTATTGTTTTTTCTTGTGAATCAATTTCAATAATATCTGAAGAAGGATTTTCTCCACTCTCATCTAATATTTGGTAACTTATTTTTCCACTTTCTTTTATATCTTGCTCATTTTCTAATACTATTTTTGGTGATGAATCTGTCATTAATACAGTTTCTATTTCTGTTTGTTCTTCTGAGTCTTTTACTATTTTAAAGATTGGTTTTGGTTGGTCTGCCTTTGATACTTTTATTTTTACTATTATATCTTTTACTACTTCATAATTGCTTTCATCAGTTGGTGTATATATTACCAAAAATTCATTTCCTTCTTCCTCTTCTGTAGTTACTTTTCCTACTAATGTTTCTAGAGGATTTTTCTCTATATCAAAACTAAAGCCTTGAGTTAATTGACCTTCAACATCTGCTAATGTTTGTCCATATTTGGCAGTTAAATTTGTTGGTACATCATATTTTGGTTTTGCTTTCTTTATTTCAAATTGTGTAGATTTTTCTATTCCTGCTTGGTCAGTACTATAATTTCCTTTTCCTTTTACATTTACCGTTACATTGTAAGTACCTGCATTTGTTGGGCTTTCAACATCTTGTCCATCTTTTTGATATTTTATTGTTATATCATAATCACTTTCAGTTAATTTTTTGTCAGCAACATTTACATCTACAGTTACTTTTTTTCCTTCTCCATCATATACAGCTTCTCCACCTTGTGGCACATTTATTGTTATATCATTTTCTGTAATTGCTTTTTGAGAAATTATATAATCTCCATCCACAGATGTAATTTTATAACTTGTAGTTACATCTGTTTCTCCGTTTTTTATTGTATATTCTCCTTTAATTTTATATGTCCCTACATTTGGAGTACCCTCTAAAGTAGGTTCTACTGTATAGCTTGCATCTGTTACTCTATCTTCATTTACTAATCCAAGATTGGTTTCTGATATTTGTTCTTCTACTTTATAACTATATTCTTTTATTATTTTATCTCCATAAGTTTGACTTATTCCATTTGCATTTATTGTAATTGGTCTTGGGGTAATTGTATATGTTCCTTTTCCTAAAGTTACATTATAGTTTCCGCTTACAATTTTTTGCTCATTTTCTACTTCTTGTCTTTTAATAGTATAGTTTTGTACTGTAATTTCTGCATTACCTACTAAAGTTTTGTTAGTTGCAGTAGTTGATAAGCTTACGCTATCTAATTTATCACCATTTACTAAATCTCCAATTACTGAAGTTTCTACATCTGCAACACTTACTGTTTCTCCATAAATACTTGAACTATTTCCTGGCTTTATTGTAATAGGTCTTTGTGTAATTGTATATTTTACGTTTGTTGTTAATGATTTTTCAGCTAATGTATAGTTTGGATTTAAACTATCATTTTTTATAACAATATTATATTCACCTATATCCGATTTTGCAGTTAATGGAACTTCACTTTCTATTACATTTTCTATTGCAATAAGTTTTATTCCTAAATCTTGTTTTTGGTCATCACCTTGTAATTCATTTACTTCAAAATCAATTGTTTCTATTTCATTTCCATATATACTTGTTTGAGGTTTTACTGTTAATTCTACTTCTTTTGGTGAAATTACAAACTCACCTATCTCTTTTTCAGTAACTTCCTCATGGTTTTTATCTCCTTGTGTTGTTACTTTTATAGTATATGTTCCTTGATCTTTAACTGCTTCTAGTCCTTCTTCTACACCATCTTTATAATATTTTACTGTTAATTCAAATTCTGGAGTAGACTCTACTGTTGCTTTTTGTTCTTTTCCGTTATATGTTACTTTGTTCTTTGTTACAGTAAATTCTATTTGTGCTTTTTTGATTGTGAAATGCTTTGTTACTTTTACATTTTGTTCTGTATAATATTCATTACCCTTAACTTTTATTGTTATTTCATATTCACCTGCATCAGTTGGCTTTCCTTTTTCTGCATGCTCACTACCTACTAATTTATACTCAATTTCGAAATTATCATTTAGTCTAGGATCATTTGGAGTTATTGTTACTTCCTTTGGCTCTCCATCATATACTTTGTCTTCTGGCACTTCTATATTAAAGTCATTTTCTCTTAAATCACTTTTTTTACTAATGGTTAATGCTTTTTGTTCTGAACTTGTAGCATTGTAATTTTTAGTTTCTCCATAAGTTACTTTTATGCTTACAGTTCCTTCTCCTACTAGTGTGATTGTTCCACTTTCACTATCTATTGTTGCTATTTCTTCTGGACTTTTTTCTTCTAAAGTTGTTACATCATATGTAACTGTTCCTTTTTCTTTTATATCATCACTATTAACTAAAGTTACTTTTGGTGATGGATCTGTCATTAATACATTACTTATTTCTTCTGATTCTTCATTTCCAGACATAATTTTAAATTCTGGTATTGGTTGGTCAGCTTTTGATACTTTTATTTTTACTTTTAGTTCTTCTACAACTTTATAATTTTCTTCATCGTCTGGAGTGTATTTTACAAAAAATTCATTTCCTTCTTCTGTTGCATCCCCTACTGGTGTTTCTAATGGATTTTTTTGCGTATCAAAACTAAACCCTTCTGTTAATTGATTTACTACATCATTTAAGGTTTGTCCATATGTTGCTCTTAAATTTGTTGGTAATTCATATTCTGGGTCTGCTTTTTCTATAATTAATTGTTCTGTTTTTGTAATTCCTTCTGGATCTGTAGTATAGTTTCCTTTTCCTATTACATTTACACTTACATCATAAGTACCAGCATTTATTGGATTTGTTTCGACTGGCTCTTCATTTTTTGTATATGTAATTGTTAAGTCATAGTCCTGTGTATTTTCTAAGACTTGACCTTCTACATTTACTACTACAGTTGCTTGCTTTTCTTCTCCGTCATATACTGCATCTTGTGGCACATTTATCGTTATGTCTTTTTCTAAAATGGCCTTTGGAGAAATTACATATTCACCTTCTACAGAATCAATTTCATAACTTGTTGTTACATCTGTATCTTGTTTCTTTATTTTATATGTTCCTTTAATTTTATATGTTCCTGCATTTGGAACCTCTTGTAATTCAGGGGCTACAACATAGCTTGCTTCTATACTATCTCCACTTGCTAAACCATAATTTGTTTCATTATCAGCTTCTTCTATTGTATAAGTATAACTTCTTTCTACTTCATCTCTATATGTCTTACTTATTCCATTTGCTTTTATTATTATTGGTCTTCTAGAAATTGTATATATTCCTGCTTGTGTATCTACATTATAGTTTTTATCTACATCTTTTGGTTCACTATCTTCTACTTGTCTTGTAATTGTGTAAGAATTTATAGTAATTGTATAATTGCTTCCTGCTACAGAATTTTCCGTTGCATCTGTTTTTAATTCAACTGTTGCTATTTGGTCATTATTTACTAATCCTTCTGCTGTTACATTTAATACTTTATTTTGAACATTAACTTCTTCTCCATAAATGCTTGCAAAATCTTTTGCCTTTATTGTTAATGGTCTTTGGGTAATTGTATATTTTGCTTCTATTTCTTGCTGTGCTAATTTATAATTTTTATTTAAGTTTTCTGATTTTATTATAATTTCATATGTATTTGCATCAGAAGTTTTGCTTATTGGTGTTTGTTTTTCATCATTTTCAACTGCTATTACTTCTATTCCCAATGTTTCTTTATCACCCTCTGATACTAAACCATTTACTGTATATTGTATAGTTTGTATGTCATCTCCATAAGTACTTTGTGCATTTTCTATATTTACTTCAATTTCTTTTTCTGTAATAGAATACTTTCCTGTTTGATAAGTAATATTATAATTATCAGTTACTAATGTTTCTTCTCTTTTAATAACAGCATCTTTAGCAGTAATTGTATAATCGCTTCCTACTGGTGATTTTTCTTTGGCTGTTGTTTCTAATGTAATATCTTCTATTTGATCTTCATTTACTAAGCCTTTATCTGAAACTACTTTATATGTTAAGTTTTGAATTGGTGCACCATAAATACTTGTTTTGTCTTCTGGTTTTATTGTAATATCTCTTCTCTTAATTGTATATATTCCTTTTGGTTCACCATTAATTTGATAGTTTGTATTTAAGTCATCTTTTTTAACAATAATATCATAAGTTCCTTGATTTGAAGTAACGCTAAGTGGTGTATATCCATCTTTTTCTACTGCTTCTAGTTCTATTCCTAAAATTTTTATTTCATCGTCAGTTGCTAAACCTTCTACTGTGTATCCTGGATCAAATGTTGCAATTGGCTCTCCATATATACTTTCAGCAGGATTTATTTGTATTGTTACTTTTCTTGCACTAATAGTATAATTTGCACTATTTTTAGTTACATCATAGTTTTCTAACATATCTGCTTCTAGTGTATCTGTTATTTCAACATTTTCTACCTTTATTGGATATATTCCTACTGATGTTTTATTTGTTAATTCTGGTTCAGTTTTTAATGTTACATTAATATTGTCTCCACTTGCTAACGTTCCTTCTAATGTATATGCTAATTGTTCTATATCTTCTCCATATATGCTTCCCAATGGATTTGGATTAATTGTTATTGTTCTTTTTGTAATTTCATATATCGCTTCTTCATATTTTATATTATAGTTTCCAGTTACAACTTTAGAGTCTTGCTCTTCTATTTGTCTTGTAATAGTAGCTTTACTCGCTGTAATATTATAATTATTTCCTACTGGTGATTTTTCTTTGGCTGTTGTTTCTAATGTAATATCTGTTATTTGCTCATTTTCTATTAAGTTTCCACTTGTAATTTGGTAACTTAAGTTTTCAATTTTTTCACCATATGTGCTTGACTTTGCATCTGGTTTTATAGTAATAGGTCTTTGTTTAATTGTATATTTTTCCTCAATTTCTTGAGAAGTTAGCTCATAATTTGTATTCAAATTTTCTGATTTTACAATAATTTTATATTCTTTTGCATCTGAGGTTGGAGTTATTTCTATATTAGTTTCTTCCTCTACTGCTACTAATTTTATTCCTAAGATTTCTTTTGCTTCACTATTTTGCATACCTGTTACTTCATAATTAATTTCTTGTAGAGGATCTCCATATATACTTTCTTGTGGTTGTACTTGTAATGTTATTTGAGCTGGATTGATTGTAAACTTATCATTTAATTCTTTATCGATTACTCCTTCATAATTTGTATTTCCTTCTGCTGTTACTTTTATAGTATATGTTCCTTGGTCTTTTACTTCTTCAAACCCTTCTCCTGTACCATCTTTATAATATTTTGCAGTAAAAGATAAATCTGGATTAGCAGTTACTGTTGCTTTTTGCCTTAGTCCATTATATGGCTTTGTATTATTTGTTACAGTAAATTCTATTTGTGCTTTCTTAATTGTAAAATGATCTGTCACTTGTACATCTTGCTTTGCATAATACTTGTTTTCTTCTACTTTTATTGTTATTTCATATTCACCTGCATTAGTTGGCTTTCCTGCTTCTGCTTGTTCATTATCTACTAGTTTATATTCAATTTGAAAGTTACCTTTTAATCTATTATCTTTTGGTGTTATTGTAACTTCTTTTTCACTTCCATCATATATTGTTTCTTGTGGTATTGATATTTCAAAATCTGCTTCTGTTAATTTTTTATTTTTACTTATTGTTAATGTTTTTTCATCTGAGCTTGTAGCATTATAATTTGCGGTTTCTCCATAAGTTACTTTTATGCTTACAGTTCCCTCTCCTACTAATGTAATTGTTCCATCTTCATCATTTATTGTTGCTATATCTTCTGGCTGTTTTCCTTCATTTGAAGTTGTTACAGTATATGTAATTTTTCCTTCTTCCTTTACTTCTTCTTCATTATATAATGTTGCTTTTGGTGCTGGATCTGTCATTAATATACTACTTATTTCTGTTGATTCTTTTTCTCCAGACATAATTTTTAGTTCTGGTTTTGGTTGATTTGCTTTTTGTACAGTAATTGTTCTTGTTTTTTCACTTTTATTTCCAGCTTTATCTGTCATAACATATTTAATATTGTGATTTTTTACTGAACTATTTTCGAATTTGCTTTCTTCTTCAAATTTTACATCATCAACAAATATTTCTATTGTAATTTCATCTTCTCCAGTAAAGTTATCTGTTACTTTAACATTTTCTTTAGATATATTTGTATATTCTTCAAATACAGTAATAGTTGTATTATCTTCAACTCCTTGCCATTGTATAAATGTTGGAGCTGTTTTATCAAATATAAAGTTGTTCGTATCTTCTAGATCAGTTATATTTGTTTCATCATCTTCTGAACCTTTTAAATGAATTGCATAAGAAATAGAACCTTCATCTTCTTCTCCTGTGAAGGTATATGTGAATTTATATATATAATCTCCTTCTATTCCCTCTGCACTTTCTAGTTTTTCTAATTTAAAGTCATATTCATTGTTTGAACCATCTTTTGTGATTTTAATTTTTGCATTTGATAGTTCTTCATCTAATTTTACGTTCGTGCTAAAAGTTATTTCAATTTTGTCCCCTGTTTTTAGATATTCTTTTCCTTCAGTTTGTTTTACTTGCTTATTTAATATTTTTGGTAATTCTACTAAATTTTCTATTTCTGCTTCAATTTTATCAACAATTTCTTCAAATTTGCTTTGTAAATTTTGTGCTTGTACTTGTTCTAGCAATTTTTCAATTTTTCCCCAGCTGTTTGATGAATATTTTTTTGACATTGCACTTGCAATTTCATCCCAGTTTTCTCCTGTATATTCCATATCTACAAGACCTGCGATACTTTGCTTTACTGCTTCTAAATTATCTTCTACAATTTCCTTGTGACTTTTTGCATTTATTAAGTCATTGAATGTGTTTTGCAATGCTTCTACTTGTTTTGTAATATCTCCTTGAACTGACTCATTTGCTTCTTTCATCTTTTTAGCTTTTTCTAGTTGTGTGCTATAAGCAGTCCAATATTCTTCTTTATAATCATCTTGTTTCAATTTTTCATCTTCTATTTGTTTCATTAATGAATTGAAATTTGTATAATCTACAATATGTATAACTCTGGTTTTTATTGATGTATTACCATCATTATCTGTCACAGTAAATGTTACAACTGCTCTTCTTGTTGTTTTATTTTTTATTGCCTCGTTTACATCAGTTGCATCAATATTTTCTTCTGGTACTGGAACATCTTTTGTTCCGTCTGCTTTGTCTGAATATTTTGCACCTTTATCTTTATACTCATATTGTTCAGGAAGTGTTGCTAAATCTATGTATATAGGACTAGTTTTTCCATTTTCTTGTTCATTTAAAGTTATTACTGGCCCTTCTATGTCAGGTCTTACACTTAATTTTGCATAATATCCTTTTGATAATATGTTTGAAAAATCTGTTGCAAACCATTGCAAATAATATGTGCTTGTTTTATCTACTTCTGGTATTGGCACATCTATTTTTCCGTTTTCTGGATTATATATTCTGGTGGAATTTGTTAGGAAGTTATCTAAGTCTACCTCTTCTTCTTTTACCCATTTATAAGATATGAAATAAATACCTGTGTCGTCGGTAAAACTAATTGGAATAGTTGCTCCTCCTTTTACAACACTGCTTGTAGGTATTAAATCAGGCTCTGGTTTTTGAGTATCTGCTGGAACTGTTAATTTATCTACTATTTTATATGGCATTGATAATGTAAGCGTAGTGTTTACTCCATCCCATGCAAATAAACTAAATTCATATAAGCCTGGCTCACTTGGTACTTCTGGAGCTTCCCATATAGTTGTTTTTGGCTCTCCTTCAACTCTCACGCCTGTAGGAGATTTATGGTTTTCATCCAAATGCTTATTCCATGTATAGTACACAGCTACTATTTTAGTATCATCTGTGATTTTAAATTTTGGTTTCGTACCTACTAGTAATTCTCCTGCTGTTCTACCACTACCATCTTCTACTATTGGTAATGGTTCTATTACAGGTATTGTACTATCTACAGCTTTTACAAATGCTGGTTTCCCTAGCAATATAGCTATAACTATTATCATTAGTGCTAAAATTTTCCTTTTTTGGCTTTTTAGAAAATAAGACATATAATTTCCCCCTAATTTTTATTTCCGTAATAAAAACTCGTAATAATACGCAGTAATTATACCTGATTTCGACAATAATGTCAATAATTTCAACTGTTTATGTAAAGCATTTGCTGAAAAAACTATTTCCGTAAGATTTACCACTATATTAACATTGTCAAATAGTATAAATATTTTTTACATATTTATATAATAATGAGGGATTAATAGATTAGTTAATTTTATCTATTGCAAAAAAAACTCCCATGAAATTAATAATTCCATGGGAGAAAAAACGGTTATGGAGTCATATCTTCAATTACAGAAGGCCCATCATATATTTCACCATCGGGCTCAAAATCCGGATTATCAAAATCCGGAAGATCATATTTAGGAATGTCAACCTCTGAAGTATTATTGTGATTTTCAAATTGTTCTGTGAGTTTCTCCTCCTCATTTGCTTCAGAAGATGACATATTGTCTTTAGAAGAATCAATTTGACTTACTTCAATGGATGGCTCTTGTGCTTCTTCTGAACTTGAAAAACTATTTCCAGGTGTTAGATCTTCACTGATACTTGGTCCACATTCAAAATTATCACTCGGTTCAAAGCTTGGAAGAGAATTCTGAGGTGGTGTTACTTCCTCTGTTCCAGACGGTGTTACCGAAGGCTCCTGTCCAGATTCATCTTCAGAATCTAAACTTGGAAGTGGTTCCGGAGGAGTTAGATCTTCCCTATCTGATGGATTAACTCCAGGAGATTGACCTTGATCATCTTCAGCATCTAAATTCGGAAGTGGTTCTGTTGGTGTTACTTCCTCTTTATTATCCGGGTCTTTTCCTTTTTCATCATCTGGGTCTAAATCCGGCAAAGGCCCTACCGGAGGATTCGGATCTACAGGCGGTTTATCTGTTCCGCCACTTCCTCCGCTGTCTCCACTGTCTCCACTATCTCCACTGTCTCCGCTGTCACCACTATCACCGCTATCTCCACTGCCACCACCATGACCTGGTTTGTTCGGTCTTTCATCAGGGTTCTTTCCTGGATCTTTGCCCTGGTCCTGATCAGGTTCTTTTTCAGGATCTTTGCTTGGATTCTGTTCAGGATCTTTACTTGGGTCCTGCTCAGGATTTTTGCTTGGATCCTGCTCAGGATTTTTGTTTGGGTCCTGCTCA
Organism: uncultured Clostridia bacterium; assembly: GCA_947623595.1. Classification (GTDB taxonomy): domain Bacteria; phylum Bacillota; class Clostridia; order TANB77; family CAG-508; genus CAG-273. The sequence goes on from CANQHC010000015.1 coordinate 38,428, forward strand.
GGGTTTTTGCTTGGATCCTGTTCAGGATTCTTGTCCGGCTCTTTGCTTGGATTCTGCTCAGGATTCTTCTCTGGATTTTTACTCGGATCTTGTCCTGGAGTTTTTTCAGGATCTTTACTTGGATTCTGTTCAGGATTATTGCTGGGATTTTTCTCAGGATTTTTCCCCTGATCTTTTCCCGAGCTAGTTCCAGTTTCAGGTTTTGTGCTAGTTCCAGGTTTTACACTTGGCTTTGTACCAGTTTCACTTCCGGAACTACTACCAGTTCCATCATCAGTGTCATCCGGTCTACCAGGTTTTGTGCTTTGATCGTCATCGCCAGGCTCATCCTCATTAGGCTTGCTCGGATCTTTATTTTGATCTTCATCGCTACCACTGGGATTTTTGCCACTGCTCGGATCTTGGCTACCACTGGGATCTTTACCAATAGAATCGGAACTGTCACTGTTAGAACTGCCGGGGTTGACGATAATGGGATTGTTTGCCTGGTTACATGCCCGTAAGAGTAAAAGAATAATGATTATTATGACAATAATAGTTGCCACAGCAATCCGTCTTCTTCTCTCTCTGCCGGTTTTCCTGTTGCTTCTTTTCATGACATTCACTCCTTAAATTTTATAATTTGTCAATGTGCTTCAAATAATATCTCAACCGTTTTTTTGATATAGCAGAATGCAACTTCTGCCATCTATATATTTGAAATAGGCCGAAAAGAGCCCATGTATCATTATTATACAATATTTTCCTTTGTTAGTCAACATAAAGTAGTTCTATCTGATTACATTTTGATTTAAGATTAATGTACTATATAGGAACAAAACATCTTGATTTTTAAATGAAATGTATTGGTTTAATATACTGCTATGTATATATCTTAAGTCCACTAATACTATTTTTCGGTAATTATTTATAAGTAATGGAGCTATGCTACTTCCATATGAATCCCTAAATAGTAATAATTCTTTATCTGTTTGAGAATTTGGATTTTCTATTTCTATTAGAGGAGTTGCACCTGATAAATATATGTCATATTTATCTGACGAACTTTTCCATTTTTCTTCATCATATACTTTTTGGTATTTTTGTGTTTCATAATTATATGTTGTACAATTTTCAATCATGTCATTTGTTAAAACTATAATTTCATCAGCAGGCATTTTTTGCCCTAATTGCCCATAATATGCTCCATAAAAAGTTCCCTTATTTCTTTGTTCATATTGAATATTCGAATTATTTTTTAAATTCATTCCATTTTCTATAGTTTCTACTGTTTTACCAATACTTTCTTGTTTCCAATGTAAGTCAGTTCTATAATAATCATTTAAAGTTAAACTATTTTCTATTGGAATATATTCCATCTGTGTTAATGTATTTTTCATAATTTCTTCAACTTGTTCATAATCTAATTTTAAATGGTCATCATTTTCTAAATAGTGATTTTTGTCTGGGATTATAGCATAATATACATTCATTCCTTTCAAATACTTATCATATATATTTTTTATTTTACTAGCAGAGGTTTGAATATTTTCTTGTTTTAATGGATACTCAATTTTATAAATACTATTTTCTTTTTTAAATAATCCATTACTATCTTTCTGTTTAAATATATTTGTACTCCAAAATGATTTTATACTTCCAAAAAAATCTCTTCCAATAAATTGATCCATTGTATATTTTTCTAATTCCTCTGAAGTTTTTCCATTTACCACTTTTTCAAAAGTAATTTCTGGAAATTTAGCTAATTTTCTTCTTTCTGATTCTGATATTAGAGTATCTTGCTTTATTAAATTTATTAGAAATATACCTAGTAACATTATTACAAAAACAATTACAACTATTTTATTTTTGGTTTTTTCTTGCATGTTTTCCTCCTATTTTAAAATCTAAAATATAAAAATGGATTAAATGAACCATCTATAATATAACCTGTACAGATAATTAAAAGTACAATCAATGTTACTGGTTCTAATATATTTATTATTTTTCCTGCCTTTTTTTCTTGTTTTTTATTTAGAAAATTCTTAACTATTGGAGTAGCCGAAATTACTGCAACTACTATAATTAATAAATAACTTTTAAAATAATAAATACTTTCAGGTGTTGCTAAAGGTATTTTTCCTATTCCCACTAGTCCTCCTATGTTTTGCATAATTTGATTTACACCATCTCCATTGAATATTAAAAAGCTAATCATAACTAATAATAAGACATATAAATGTGAAAATACTTTTGGAATTTTTTCTAAATATTTACCTAAAAATAATTTCTCTATTATTAAAAAAATACCAAAGTATATTCCCCATAAAATAAAATTCCATGCAGCTCCATGCCAAAAACCTGTTAATAGCCAAACAATCATAATATTGCGAAGCCATTTTATTTTACTTACTCTATTTCCTCCTAATGGTATATACACATAATCTCTAAACCAGCTACTTAAAGAAATATGCCATCTTCTCCAAAAGTCTGTAATACTGTTTGCTATATATGGATAATTAAAGTTTTCTAAGAAATCAAATCCGAACATTTTCCCTAATCCTATTGCCATATCTGAATAACCTGAAAAGTCAAAATAAATTTGTAACATAACTGAAATTGCATATAACCAGTAGAATAGTACACTACTTTCATTTGCTCCTAAAAATGCATTACATAGTTCTCCTAAAACATTTGCTATTAATACTTTTTTTGATAGCCCTATTATAAACCTTCTTACTCCTAATGAGAATTTTTGTATAGTGTGCTTCCTATTTTCTAATTGTTCTTCTATTGTTGTATATCTTACAATTGGCCCTGCAATTAGTTGTGGAAATAGTGATATATACATTGCAAGCTTAAAAATGTTTTTTTGTACTTTTGCATCTTTCCTATAAACATCAATTAAATAACTAATCATTTGAAATGTATAGAATGAAATTCCAATTGGTAATGCTACATATATAAAGTCAATTTTGCGTGATAACCATAAATTTATATTTTCTATTATGAAATTTATATATTTAAAATAAATAAGTAGTCCTATACTAATTATAATAGATAATGTAAGAAATACTTTTGATGCCTTCTTGCTTTTAGATTTCGATATTAAAATTCCAAATATATAAGTTGATATTATTGAAAAAATCATTAATAAAATATATTTTGGTTCTCCCCAAAAATAAAAGATTAATGATGCTATTAGTAGTATATAATTTTTTAATTTTTTAGGTACAATATAATAAACTCCCAATACTATTGGTAAAAAATAAAATAAAAAAGTGATACTTGAAAATACCATATTATTTGCTCCTTATAAAGCAACAAAATGCCGACAAAGTAGAGTATTTCTAGTTTTGTCGGCAATAAATTGCTTTTTTATATTTTATTGTTCTTCATTTGCTGGAATTGGTGCTATTGGCTCTGTATCAGGTGGTAATTCTCCCTCTTCGTTTGTTTTTTCATATTCTCTACCTACTGTTCCTGCTAATGATTTAAAACTTTCATAAACTGGTTTTGCCATTTCTTCGCTTGACATTATAAAAAATGCTACATCTCCACAGCTAGTTGCATAAACTTTATCTGCTGCAACGCATATCCATTTTCTAGCATCTATATTATCAAACATATACTTTGCTACTTCATCAGCACTTACTCCAGATTTTACTTTTCCTATTACTAGTGAATATGGTATAGAACTTATCATTGGCTCAGATACCACTAAATATTCAAAACTTTCACCTGTTTCAAGGCTTGTATATGATTTTACTGAAGTTGCATCTGTTAAATCAATATCCATTTGGCTTATGCTAGAAGGTAAGATGTCTTCTTTTCCAGCATATATATTATTTATTATGTTGTTTAAATCATCTGTGCCATTAATTTCACCTAAGTTACTTGTTTGCACAGTAGTTCCTCCAGTTTCATTGTTACTAGAACCTTCTTTGTTAGAGCCTGAAAATATGAATATTGCTACAATTATTGCTATAATTATAAGAATAGCAACTATTGCAATAATAATTTTAGTTGATTTTTTCATTTTTTCGCTGAGTAATTATACTCTAGCTCCCCCCTTTCTTTGTTTCATTATATCTAAGTGAAGTTCCTTTGTCAATGCAATAAATAATATAAAAAAGAAACTATCTCTATATTTTTAGATAATAGTTTCTATTGAAATAACTCTCTTATACTATCAAATAATTTCTCATACCACCTTTTTTCTTGTGTTACTAATACTTGTTCACTTGCAGGTTGTACATAATCTTTTTTAGGAAGATTTACATATACTTTTTGAGATTCATCTATTTTTTTCATTCCTAGTTTTTCAGATGCAGACTTTTCTATATTTGATAAATTAAGACTATTTTGAATACTTATTTCTGTTTGTGCATTTTCTTTTTGTAATACATTTAATTCTTTTTTTAGATCTTCTTTTTGATTAAATTTTTCTGTAATAAGTGAATTTCTATAGCTTATGGCAAATAAAATCGAAAAACCTAATAATATGTAAAAAACAGTTTTTATATGACCTATTATGCTTTTCTTTTTTTCCAAATTTTTTGCTTTTTGTTCTTGCTCTTCATTAGTTTTTTTCTGTTCCATCTTTTGTACATTTTTCTTTTTAGCAGTTGTTGTTTTCTTTTTGGAATATGGATTTCTTTTAGGTTCATATTCTGGTTTTAGCTTTCTAGGGTTTGTGTCATATTGATACCCAGTTTGCCTATATGCCATAAGTTTCACCTCTTTTCTTCTGTATTAATATATTTTAATTATAACTTTTTATTGTTTTTCTTTGTCACATCTTTCAAAAATTCTTACTTTTGCACTTTTTGACCTTGGATTTCTTTCTTGCTCTTCTGTTGTTGCTATAATTGGTTTTTTATTTATTATTTTTCCCCAAGATTCATAACCGCAAATACAGTATGGTAAATCACTTGGGCAGGTGCATTTTCCTTGCATATCCATCATTGCATTTTTTACAGCCCTATCTTCTAATGAATGAAAAGTTATTACTACTAACCTTCCATACTGTTTTAAACAATGTATTGAATTTATTATAGTTTGATATAATGGTTCAATTTCATTGTTTACTTCAATTCTAATTGCTTGAAACGTTCTTTTTGCTGGATGACCATCTTTTTGTTTTGATTTTGGAATGGAGTTTTCTATTATTGTTACTAATTCTTTTGTTGTTTCGATTGGCTTTTTTTCGCGTTCATTACATATATTCTTTGCGATTTGTTTACTATACCTTTCTTCTCCATACTCCCAAATAATTTTTGCTAGCTTTTCTTCTGAATAATTATTTACCACATCTCTTGCGGTAATTCCTTTTGATGCATCCATTCTCATATCTAAAGGGCTATCTCCCATATAACTAAAGCCCCTTGCTCTTTCATCTAATTGATAGGAAGAAACTCCTAAGTCCAATAATATTCCATCTACTTCTGTAATAGAAAGCTCTTCTAATATATTGATTATATCATCATGATTTCCATGAATATAAACTACATTTTCATAGGCCTCTAACCTTTTTCTAGCAGATGCTAAAGCTTGTTCATCTCTATCTATTCCAATAAGTTTTCCTTCTTTAGATAATGCTTTAACAATTTCTAAACTATGACCTGCACCACCTAAAGTGCCATCTACATATATTCCATTTGGTTTAATATTAAGTGCTTGTATACATTCTTTTAATAAAACTGGCTCATGCTTAAACTCCATTGGTTATTACTTTTTTCCTTCCATCCATAATAAATTCTTTATTATAGCACAAGCAGTTGGTATAGTTATATACCAACTGTTGCTATGCTCTTTCAATTTTTTCTTTTGTATTTTTTTCATATCTTTCGTACTTTCTTCTTTTATCTTTGGCAGGGTAAGGAAAATTTTCTTTGATAAATTTATTTTTTATCTTTTGTAAAATTTATTTATATTTTCTTTTGTAGACATTCTTCATTAGTATAATTTTATTTTTTTCCTTTGTAAAGATTTTTAATAATTTTTCTTTGGTTAAACTTTTTCTTTAGTAAAATTTTTATTTGCTTTTTTCTTTGGTAAAATTGTGTTTTTGTTTTCTTTGGTAAAGTTTTCTTAGATTTTTCTTTGGTATCTTTAATTTTTTTCTTTTGTATTCTTTTTTAATTTTTTCCTTTGTAAAATTTTTTCTTTTGTACTCTTTTAATTTTTTTCTTTAGTATTTTTTGATTTTTTCTTTAGTGTGATTTATATAAACTTTTGCAAGTTATATACCAAGCATTGTCATATTTTCAGCAATTGCATCTGCTGAAATATTTTCATCACTGTTGTAAGATTTCCATTTTTCTTTATCCCAGATTTCAATTCTAGTACCTACTCCTATGATAACAGCATCTTTTTCTAATGTAGCATATTCTCTTAAATTTCCTGCTATAAGGAACCTTCCTTGTTTATCTATTTCACATTCTGTAGCACCTGATAGGAAAAATCTTACGAAATCTCTCGCATTTTTGTTAGTAAGTGGAAGTGTTTTTAGTTTTTCTTCGAAGTTAGTCCATTCTGATTGAGAAAAGCCGAATAAGCATCCGTCTAAGCCTTTTGTTATGATGAATTTTTCACCCATATCTTCTCTAATTTTAGCTGGTAAAATCATTCTGCCTTTTGCATCTAGAGAATGTTCATATTCACCTATTAACACTTTTATTCACCTCGCTAACATTTTGTTCCACTTTTCACCACTTCTCTCCACTTCGATTACATTTTAATATAACAATTTAGAAATATCAAGTGTTTTTCTAAATTTTTTTAATTTTTTTCTTTAAACTTACATGTTTTTTCTTTTTGCTTTATATAAGCCTTGTTTTTCAAGTATTTTATGGTTTTTTATTTACAATATTTAGCTTAGAATATTGCTATTTTCTCAATCTTTTGAAAAATCTAACGATTTTTCCTATGCAAATCGAGTAGGAACTAAATGATTAATTCATTTAGTGTCCTCTCACACCACACGTACGTGCCGTTCGGCATACGGC
>CANQHC010000016.1 GCA_947623595.1 uncultured Clostridia bacterium
TTTTTTCTACGGCGACAAGAGAGTATTTATTTTGATAAGTTTTTTACATTTTTGCGATTATTTTACAGTTTTGAGTACATTTTCCGGGCTTTCCTTTATTTCCCTATGTATTTGCCTTTGTCATATTTTGTTTTCCCTTAATTTTAAAGTGTTGCAAACTATTTTGTACTTATACTTACGGATATACAAAAAAGAAGTATTACATCATACAAGCGAAGTTCGCGCAGACGGGAAACCAGCGAACGCAAGAACAAGCGGTATGATATAATACTTCTTTTGTACCACGAAAGAAAGGAGTAGCAATTGCTACTCCCTATGCAATACCTATAAATTAGGTAATTAATCTTATTTTCCTATTCTTCTTTGACGTTTTTGGTATTGGTATAACAAAACTAATGATCCTGAAATTGCTATAGTTCCTAATGCTATTACAGCAACTTTTACTTCTGCTCCAGTTTTAATACTCATTACTACATCTGCCTGAGATATGTCGTCTTCTTTGTTTATATCTAAGTAATCTGCTGGATTTTGAGTTTGTGCTATTTGTGCTTTATTTATCATCGTTCCGAAGTTTGTTCCACTATTTTTCCAAACTACCGATACTTCTAGTGTTTTGCTTGCTCCTGGCTTCAATTCTACTTGTGTAATTAAGTTTCCGTATTCGTCCTTTTCCCAATATTTTGGATTATCTTCTGCTAATTTAAAGCCTGTTGGTAACATTTCTTTTATTGTTGCTTTTCCTTCAATTTCTCCAGTATTTTTTACTACTATACTATATTTTACTTTTACTACTGCTGATGATACTTTTGATGACTTAATTTCTAACTTCATAATCTTTCCGTCTTTGCTTACTTTTTGTGCTTCGCCATTTATTGTTGCTTCTTTTATCTTCTTGTCTACACTGAAGTTAAATTCTAGTTTTCTGTAATAATATACTACTGTTTGATTATCTTCCTTGAATAGTCCATCCTTGTTTGTTGGAGCTAACTCTTCCATATATTCATAGTATGGAATTTTCTTTTCTTGTGTTGTGTATCTGTCATCTACATATCCTTCTATTTCATATCCGTACTCTTTAATTGCTCCATTTTCATCTTTGTAGATGATTTCTTCGTTTGTTTCTTTATCTACATATTTTACTAATACTTTTCCACTTGGAATTCTTTCATAGTAATATGTTACATAAATAGTGTTATTAGTTTCTGGATCTTTTATCATATTTCCTTTTGCATTTTTTGGCTCTGGATCTGCTTTTTTATAGCCTTTGATTGCTTTTCTGCTTGTTTCATAAGGATCTCCAATTCTTCCATCTATGGTGTCTTCTTCTGCTAGTACATTATTGGTTCCTTTTTCTAGGTATCTTACTACTACCTTAGCTGGTTTTCTTCTATAATGATATACAACTTCTTTTGGATCATCTGTTAGTTTTCCACTTGGGTCGTCTCCTGTTACTTCATAATATTCATAATCATCTAAGTCTTTTGGTTTTGTTGTATATTCATCTCCTGCTTTTCCTTCTGTTACATCTTCTGGAGCTATCTCATTACCATCTTCATCAACATATTTTGTAGTTACTTTTGATGGTGTTCTAGTATAATAGTAAGTTACTTCTGTTGTTCCTTTTTCTACCTTTCCTGTAGTATTTCCAGAGTCGTCTACATATGTGTATCCTGGAATATTTTCTTCACTTGTTGTATATTCTGTTCCTACATTTTGTTCAAATTCAGTTCCATATTTCTTTGTTACTGGCTCTTTTCCTGTTTCATTTCCTGGTTCACCAGGCTCTATTGTTTGTACTATTTCTTCTCCAGTATCTTTGTCTACGTGTTTTACTACTACCTTTCCTACAATTTTTACGTCTGTATCATAGTTGTCTTCGACTTCATTTTTTGAATCATTTTCTATAAATTCGATTCTTCCTTTTACATTGTTGGTCATTGTACTTAGTCTTGTATCTATATTTGTGAATACTACTGTTATGTCTTTTTCAAAGTCAACTGTTTTATTTCCATTTACTTGTGTGTTAATGTGTCCTAGGTTTTGTGTCCATGTAATTGTCTTTAGGTCATTGTTGTAAGTTCCGTCTGACAATTTAGATTTGTCTTTATCTATTCTGTATGGTAGTGTATCTGTTATTGTTAGAACCGCTTCTCCAATATAATCTTTTATTACTGCATGGTAACTAATATGATATGTTACTTCATCTGTCTCGTCAGTTATTTGTGTGGTACCATTTTTAGTAATACTACTTTCTAAATCTGCACTTGTTAAATTGTATTCATTTGTAATTATTATTTTATCTAATTGACTTGTGCTTTGTGAAGTACTTGGTTTTTCTACATTTTCTACTAATGTAATCTTTGGAGTTTCATAGTATTCTAAGTCTCCAGGAGTTACTTCTGTTTCTTGTATACTGTAGTTTATTAATAAGCCACTTTGATCATATTTACTTAAGTTTTCAAATGTATATGTCCAATCGTTTTCATTTGAAAGTATAACATTTCCTAATTCTTGTCCGTTGAAAGTAGTTTGACCATTTGCTGTTAGTTGTACTTTTACCTGTCCTGGTCTATGATGTCTACTGTCATTATTGTCATCCCATATTTTCTCTATTTTTTTATCTACTTTGTACTCTTGTGCTACTGTACTTTGGTCTTCATCTGTTCTGTGTTCTTTTTCTTCTTCAGGTGTTTCTGGTGTGAATTTTGGATAGTATGTTGTTACACTTCCTTCTACAAAGTTTACAAGGTCAATTAATTTGTTTTGGTCTTCATATACAAGTTTTAGTTGTTTTGTAATTGTTTTTTCAAATGTTCCTTTTGTTACAACTCCGTCTTCTGGTTTTCCTTGTGTTATGTTTCCATCTGTGTATGTGTCTAGTTCTTCTATAATTTCTTCCCATGTGATGGTTTGGTCGACTGGGTTATATTTTCCTCCTGCTAGCTCTGATTTTTGTGTGTCTATGTTTGCAGGTAATCTATCCACTATTGTTATTTTTACTTTTCCAATGTATTTACTAATTTTTACATTATATTTAATTGTGTAGTTTACAGCTCCTCCATCTTCTGTTAATACTGGAACATTTATTGTATGTTCTCCTAATTCTGCTTGAGGCTCTTCTATTTGTCTTTCTACTAATTTGTTTGCTGTAGCTGTTTTTGTAACGTTTTGATCAATTTCTTCATCTACTAGTTCATAATAGTATGTTACTTCTGTTGTAGTTTCTTTTATTGTTCCTTCATATCCGTCCGGTGTTTCACTTCTACATGTGTAATTTTTTGGCACTTTGTCTGATTTGCTTGTTGTATATTTTGTTCCTACTTTATCTTTTTGTTGTACATCTGGTGCTACTTCTATATTTGTAGGTCTATTATTTTTCTTGTCATAGTAGTAGTGGTGTGTTATTACTATTCCTGGAATTTCAACTTCTACTGTATGATCGTCTTCTGGAATTGGATCCGCTTCTTTTACTACAACTTCGTCTGGTGAAACTGGATCTTCAGGATCTTTGTCTGGATTTGGTTGTAATAATTGAGTTTGAGCTTTTACTGTGTTTTCTATTGGCTTACCTAGGCTCTCTTCATCAGGATAAATGTATACTAGTGATATTGTTTTTACTTTTGTAATTTGTTCACTTTGTCCTGATTTATATGTGTCTATGTCGTCTACTTCGATTACCCATGTAATTGTTTTTGCATCTGGGTCATATTGTCCATCTGCTAATTGTGAATGTTGCTGATCTATTTGATATGGCAATTGATCCACTATTGTTATTTTTGCTTTTCCTATGAAGTTTTCAATTGTTGCTGTGTATGTTATTTCATAATATACTGCTGTGTCTCTTGAAGTTACTTTTTCTGTTCTTCCGTCTTTTTGTACATCAGTTTCTAAGCCTAGTTCTGGCTTTTTGTAGTCTGTTGTTGTTTGATTTGTTGGTTTGTCATCTACATAGGCTACGTTTGTAATTTGTGCATCTTTTACGCTGTAGTTTACAATAACTTGGAAACTTACTTCTTTTGATTGATTTGCTGGGATGTTATCTATTGTCCATGTTATTTCTTTTCCATCTTTTACATTTCCGCCTGCTGATACACTCTTGATTCTAGTTCCATCTGGAACATTATCTTTTACTTGTACATTTTGTGCATCTGCTTCTCCTGTATTTGTTACTACTATTTTATATGTAATTTCATCATTTGCTGTTACTTGATTTGCTTCTAATTCTTGTAGTGTTGTTCTTTTTATTTCTGCTTTTTTGGTAAATGTAATTATTGGTACTTTTACCTCTGGTGTTTTCTTTCCTGGTTCTTCTGGCTTTTCTGGATCTAATGGATTTTCTGGAGTTTCTGCATCTTTTATTGTTCCTACGTTTTTGATTGTTCCAGTTACTGCATCTTTTACTGTTACACTAAAGCTTAATGTTACTGTTGTAGGACTGTTTCCTTGTTTTTCTCCTACGTATACAATTATTCCATTTTGTAAATCTTCTTTGGTTAAAGTTGTTAAATCTGTACTTGTTTTTTCTATTTTTTCTCCTGGTTGTAGGTCTTCACCTTCATGTTTAGTTCCTGGTGCTTTTGCTATGTTGTAAGTTGTTTGTTCATTTATTTTGATTGATTGGTCTACAAAATCTACTTCTGCTGGTAATGTATCTTCAATTATTATGTCTTGACCTAATTCTCCACTATTTGTTACTACTATGTTGTAAGTAATTGTGTCGCCACTTACAACAAAGTTTTTGTTTTCTTGTATTACTTGTGTTTTTTGTACATCTATAACTGGTGCTATTACTGTGTGTGTAGTTTTGTTAGTTGGTTTGTCTTCGTCGATTATTGCGTGGTTTTCTATTTGAGTTCCGTTTGCTAAATTTTTGTTTACTGTTACTTTAAATGTTAATGTTACTGACTTTTTAGCACCTACTTTTACTGTAATTCCTTCTTCTAATTCTTGTTTTTGGTACTCTCTTTCTGGATTTAATGCTGATTCTGCTATATCTTGTTCTGTAATTTTTATACTCTTTTCTACAAAAGTTGTTCCTTGTGGAATAGTATCTTTTACTACCACTTCATCTTCTGCTGTTCCTTTATTTGTTATTGTAATTGCATATGTGATTTCATCACCTGGTTTTACTTTTTCTCCACTTGCTGGAATTGCTGTTTTTGTAAATGTGATGTCTGATTTGTTTATTGTGTTAGTTGTTTCGGTGGTTTCTTTTCCATCTACAATTGCTTTGTTTTTAAATTGTTTGAAATATGTTCCTTCTGGTAATGTGTCTACTGTTGTTTCAAAGCTTAATACTACTTTACCTTTTACTTCTCCTGTTTCTGGTATGTCTGCCTCTTCACTTTCTGTTGGTTGATGTTTTGCAGGTACTGTTACTGTGAAACCTGTAGCTAAGTCTTCTTTTGTTTTTCCTGTTAGATCAACTTGTTGTTCTTGTGAATTTACATCTGGTGCATTGTCTGCTTGTATTGTGTAATTTGTTTGGTCATTTACTTTTATAGAGTTTGCAACTAGAGTTAATCCTTCTGGAATAGTATCTTTTATTAGTACATTTTTTGCCTTTTTGCCACTATTAGTTACTGTAATAATGTATTTTATTGTGTCTCCTTCTTGTACATATTCTGGACCTATTTCTTCTAATACTTCTTCTTTATGTTGTACTTGGCTTGCTTTTGTGCTTTCAATTTTTGGTCCAACATATGTGTTTGTGATTGTTTTTGCTTCTTGGTTAATAGAAGATTCATAATAGTATAAATCTCCTTGAGTTTCTTCTTGCTCTTCTAATTCATATTCTGCAAGGCTTCCATCCTCATTGAATTTTGGCAATTCGGTAAATGTATATGTCCATGTGTTGCTATTGTCACTAGATGCATTTTCGTCTTTTGTTAATACTTTTTCTTGTACTACCTTACTTGGATCTTTTTTATTTTTTAATAATATTTTTACTTTTGTAGGTCTCTTATGTTCTTGGTCACTGTTATCTTCCCATTGTTTTGTTACTGGTATTTGAATTTTTGTTCCTAAGTTTGATGTAACATCATCTTCGACTTCTTCACTTTCTTTGTTTGGAGTATATAGTTTTACTTTTCCTTTTGCTTTGTTTACAACTTTTCCTACATTTTCATCAATGTTTGTAAATACTACTGTTATTGTTTTTGTAAATGTAAGGGTTATTTGTTTTTTGTCTCCTGAACCTTCTTGTTCTTCTGTTACACCTTCTGGTAGAACTCCATCTTCATATGTGTTTATGTCTTTTAAGTATTCTTGCCATGTTATTTTGTGTGTTGCTAAATCATATTTTCCACCATCTAGTTTAGACCTTTCAGTGTCAATTATATATGGTAATTCATCTACTATTGTAACTTGTACATCTCCTATATATTTTGCAATATTTACTGTGTAATCAATTGTATATGTTACTTCTTCATCTGTGCCTACAAGTGTTTTAGGACCTTCTTTAGTTATTTCTTGTTCTGAAATATCTGGGTCTTTTAGTTTGTATTCATATGTTACTTGTGTTAAGTCTTCATCCATTGTACCTGAACTATTTTGTGGTGTTACCACTAGTTCATAGTTTGGTGGTACTTGTTTTGATGGATGTGTATCATAGTGATCTCCGTATTTTGCTTCTGTACCATCATCTGGTATGTTGTCATCAGGTGCTAGTGGTTTATTACTTCCTTGTTCTACATGGTGTACCACAACTCCTGGAGATGTTCTTTCTTTATAGAAATATGTTACTTCTATTTCTGGTCTTTCATATTTTCCGCTTATTTCTCCCTCTACTTCTGCAAATTCATAGTTTGGTGATAATATTTGGTCTTCGTGTTCAGTTGCTTCATACTCTAATTTATATGTTGTGTATGATTCTCCTACTTTTCCTTTTGAGTGCCTATCTTGTGCTACTTGTTCATCTCCAGCTAATGGCACTGGTTCATCAGTTCCTATTATATAGTGATGTACTGTTAGTGGTACTCTTTTATCTACATAATAATATGTTACTACTATCTCATCTTCTGTGAAGAAACCTGATGCTTTGTCTGGAATTACATATCCATCGTCGTCTTGCTCTGGTTCGTATTCTTCTAGGTCATCTAAATGCATTTGTGTACTGTAATGGTTTCCTACATCACCTGTTATTATGTCATCAGGTGCTACTTCTTGAGTTGTTGTCTCTCCATTTGGTTTTTTATAATAGTGGTGTACTGTTACTTTTGCATATGGTTCATTTTCTACTTGTATTTCTGTACTTCCTGTTGAAAAGTCTACTGTTTTTGGCTCTTTTAGTGGTTTATATCCAAATGGTGTTTCTACCTCTGTTATTTGATAGCTTCCATATTCTAAGTCTAATATTGCTTGTCCGTTTTTATCTGTTGTTATTTCTATTGGTGTTGAAGTTTTATCTGTTCTTTCTATTTTTAGTTTTACGTTAGGTATTCCTTTTTTAGTTTTAGTGTCTATTTTCTTAATTATTGCTTTGTTTGCTGTTCTAACATATCTTACTACTACATGTTTATCTTCTGTCATATTTTTAAATTGCTCTAATTTATATGTTTTGTCCTCTCCTGGTGTAAATTCTTGTGGCACTCCATTTATTGTAAGTTCTGCTATTTCAAATTGTGGATTTGGAGTACATTTTATTTCTTCCTCACTTGTTCCACCATATAGAACAGATTCATATGGGTCTCTTCCTTCTCCTGTAATTTCTCCACCTTTTTCAGTACCATCTAATATTTTTACTTTTGTAGTGATTTTTAATCTTTTTAAGTCGTTTTGCATTTGTACTTCTTGTTCATCTGCTATTCCTATTTGATTTTCTATTCTTAATACCATAATATCTAAGTTTGCAGTTCTTCCCTCTCTTGTTAGGGTTTTTCCATCTACATCAAATGTGTTATTAAATGTACCTGCAACTAATATTACATCATTTTCTGAAACTACTACTTTTGTAATGTCTTCTGCTCCATTGCCACCTATTTGTTTTACCCATTGTACTTTTCCATTTTTATCATATTTTACAACTTTACCATCTGTTGTTGAGCCTGCTGCTTTTAGGGTATAATCTCCTATTGTTACAGTTCCTTTAAAGTTTCCAACTTCTACCCATCCTCCATCAGAGGTATTTGCTTTTAATTGTGTTTTTTCTGTAACGTCTTCATTTATTATTTCTGCTTTTTGCATACTTCCTTGTTCATCATATTCTATTTGATAGCTTTTTCCTGCAGAATCTCCTTGTAACTGAGTTTCTCCTACTGTAATTGTACTACTATTAGAGTGGCCTTTTATTATGTATCCACCCTCTGATTTTTCTTGTATGTCATATATTTGCTCGTCTTTATTTCCAGTAATTGCATCTGCCCATTCGATTTGATCGTTGCTATTATATTTTATGATAATTGCATTACAATTAGTTGTTGCATTATTTGTGAATGTTTTTCCTTCTCCATTTGCAAATTTATCTGCTGATATTGCAAAATTTGTAGATTTATATGTTCCTGCTAATATATAACCACCATCGCTTGTATATGTAAGTGCTGTTGGTTTTTCTTCACTGGTAGAACCTACTGAAGTAGCTCCTATTGCAACAGGGTTTGCCATCATTTTGCTTTTTAATTCTAGTAACATTCCGTCTGTATTACCATTGTTTGCAAAATTTTGCTCTCCATATTGAAATGTAGTTGCAAAAGAACCTCCTACTACATAATTTCCATCTTCTGTTTCAAATACTGAATGAATTTGATCGTCTCCTGTTCCACCTATTTGATTTGCACATAGAACCTCTCCTTCTGCACTATACTTAATTATTAATCCATCGGTTCTACTTGTACCTGTGTTAGGTACTGCATATTTTCCTACTTTTATACTAGTTCCTCCGAAATATCCTCCTGCTATAAATGTTCCATCACTATTTTGTGCTACTGATGTAATATAGTCTGCATTACTTCCTCCTGCTGTTCCATACCATTCAATTTCTCCTTGTTGATCGTATTTTACAACAATTCCATCTGAACTTGATGCTGATATAACATCTTCTTTTATTGCTAAATTTGAACTTGAAAATCTTCCTCCTGCAATGAAACCTCCATCAGTAGTTCCTGCAATACTATCAAATGAATCTACTTGATCTCCTCCTAGTTGTTTTGATAGCATTACATCTCCATTTGAATTATTATATTTTATAACAATTGCATCTGCATTACCACTGGCTGTATGAGAATTACTTCCCACAGTTATTGCGTTTCTAAATGTTCCAACTGCTAATGCATTTCCATCTTTAGATGCTGATACAGCTGTCATTGAGTCATTTTCTGTTCCACCCATTTGTGCTGACCACATTATGTTTCCATCTACACTATTAAGTTTTACAATTAAGCCATCTTGTGTTCCTTTTTGTGTATAGCTTTGGCTTCCTACAGAAATATTATCACTTTGAAAATCTACTGCTACTACATAGTTACCATCATTTAATTTAGCTATTGAATTTACTTTATCTGTTTTTTCTCCACCTATCTTTTTAATCCATTGTACTGTTCCACT
This sequence comes from uncultured Clostridia bacterium, assembly GCA_947623595.1. GTDB lineage: Bacteria > Bacillota > Clostridia > TANB77 > CAG-508 > CAG-273. Next base: position 9,541 of record CANQHC010000016.1, read on the forward strand.
ATCATTAATTTGTAAAACTGCTCCATCTGTTAATCCTGTTGCTTGCTCATTTCCTAAATCTGTTGTAATTGTTCCTGTGAAGTTACCTACTATGGCATAACCTGAATTTCCTTTTGTTATTCCTGTCATTTCTAATCCGTCAATTTGTTTTGCCCAAGCTACGCTTCCATCTTTATTATATTTTACAATAATTCCTGATTTTGTTTGTGTTGCAGTTAAATCCGTTTCTCCTACTCTAATTGTTCCTGTGAATGTTCCTACTGCAATTTTTCCTCCTTCTACTGTTGGAGCTATTGAAGTAATTGTTTCAGTTCCTGTACCTCCTACTACTGCTGACCATACTCCTTCTACTCCTTCTGGAGCTAATCTTGATGCTCCTACTCCGAAATAATATACATTTCCTACTATGTCATATTTTGGATCTGGTGCATATACTTCTACTGCTTTATATAAACCATCCATTAAACTTGCTGTTATGACTCCATCTTCATCAGTTGTTAGTACATAATATTCTTTTCCTTCAATTTCTTCTAATGTTCCTACTATATTATTTTTACTATCTACTGCTGGTTCATCTTTTCCATCTGTAATATTGTATATTGCAAATTTTACGCCTGGTAAAACTGTTTTTCCGTCTTCTGCATATTTTGTTAATTTGAATGTTGGGCTATCTTCTACAAGTATTGTAATTGTATTATCAGCTATTGTTGTTTCTTTTACTTTTCCTTCTGTAACTTCTAAAGTTAATTGACCATTTTCATCTTTTAGAGCTTTAAATATAATATCTTTTACTGCTACAAATCCATCAGGTGGTAGTATTTCTTTTAATCTATATGTTTGCTCAATTCCTTTTGATGTTTCAAATTGATATAAATTATCTAAAGTTATGCTTCCATCATCTTTTGTAACATAATCTGCTATTTTTTTGTCACCTTTATAAAGCCTAAATTTAGCTTTTGCTAAAGGCTCCTCTTTTCCTTTTACTAATTTATTTAGTTTTAGGGTATATGTTGGTATTTTTTCATTTTCTAAGTTTACAGTTACTGTTGGTATTCCATCTTCTTCTGCTATTGTAGGTTGCTCTTTTCCTGCAGATGTTTCACTTAGTTTATATGTTCCATTGTCATTTATAACAGTAAAGTCAACTGTATGGTCTAATAGATAATATCCTTCTGCTTTTACTTCTTGTATTGTATATTGTTTTCCTATGCTTAATCCTCTTATTGTAACTTCTCCACTGTCATTTGTTGTAATATATCTTTCATTTTGTGATGAGTCTTTTTCTGCTATTTTGAAGACTGCTCCATCTACTGCTTTCTGGCTGTCTTTTTCTTTCTTTACAATCTTTAGTTTCGCTCTTACCTCATCTTCAACTTTTATTTTTAATGTATCTCCATTTTCTCCTTCTTCTACAATTTCTGCTGAATCTTTAATAGTTCCATCAAGTATCTCTACTTTTAATTCTTCATTTTCTTGTTCTTGTACTACGAATTTTATAATATCATCATTTAATTCATAATCTGTTGGTGTTTTTATTTCTTGTATACAATATGTTCTTCCTACATATAGGTCTTTTAATGTTAAAGTTCCATCTATTGCTGTTACTTTTGTTCTTCCTTGTTTTTGTTCTCCATCTTCTCCTGCTACTTGCTCTGTAATAAGATATGTTGCTCCTGCTACCTTACTTTCTCTTTTTAATTGATATTTTGTAAGGTTTAAATCATATTTTCTTGCTACCATAATTCCAACTTTATTTGGCTCTGTTTGTGTTCTGTATTTTCCTTGGTCTGTGTTTTGACTAAAGTATATTGCATGGTGGCTATATGCTACTTTATTATATTCTGTATCTTTTGGTATTGTTGCTGTGTATGAGAATTCATATTTAGATTTAGTAGGTAGTTCATAATCTCCTAAATCTATTAAATAGCTTTTTACTTGGCTTACTTGATTTATGTCTTTATTCCATCTATTATTTACGTCTTTTATGTCTTTAGTTGCTTCTGGATTATCACTATAATATACAGTTGCATATTGTTTTAAATTATCTGGTATTTTTATTCCCTCTTTGCTCATTTGCATGTCAAATTGAGAACCTAAGTCCTGCTTATTTATTACATATTGGTTGTTTGTAAATAAAGTTCTTCCTAATATTATTACATCTGTAACAGTTGTTTCATAATTATTAGTAACTTTGATGTTTATATCTGCTTGACCTTGTTTTTTACTTACTTCTGCTACATTTGGTGCAATTGTTTCACTATTTTTATCATCATATTTGTTTATTACTTCGTTAGTTAATAATGATGCTGGTGATAATAATTCTATTTGTGTTGTGTATTTTGCTACTTTGTCTGAGTTATCAAAATCTGAATCTAAGTCAAAAGTATCATCTACTCTATTTGATTCCCAATAATCTGTTGCGTTTTCATTGTATGCATATAATATAATAGACTCTGCTTTAGTATTTGCTATTGGGTTTGGTGTTATATCTGCATTTACATTTAGTTTAAATGTTGTAGGATCAGCGTTTTCTGTATAAATTTTTACATATATTATGTCATCTTCTACATATTTTTCATAACTTGTTATGTTTACACTTCCCATTGCGGTAACACTATTAACTTGAAGATCTAAAATATCTTCTGGCATTTGTAATAAAAATACACCATTTTTCCATTTTTCTTGGTTTGCATCTTCATTTGCTAAGGCAGATATTGTTATATTTACATTTTTTTCTGTTACTTGTGTTGATAACATTGATTTATCAATTGATAAACCTGCAACACTGTATGGAGCTTCATAATTTGCTTGTCCCATAGGTGCATTTATAGGCACTCCATCCGCATGTGGATCTCCTGTTTCTGATCCTTCTAGACTTTCAGAACTATATCCTTTTAAATATCCTCTTAGATATGATCTAATATATTGAAGTCTGTCAAATTCTGTTCTATCGTATGTATTTGTAATAACATCATCATCTAATTGTTTTACATTATATACACTAATACTTGAATCTGCATTTGTAGCACTTGTTTCTACTTTTATATGTTTTACTGGATTTCTATATTCGTACATATTATTTGCACTATAATTATTCCAATTGCTACTAGTAAATGTTTCTAATACTTCTCCTGTTTCTGCATCATATACTTTTATCCATCCATCACTTCCTAGTAATGGAGTAGGATTTGAGAAGTAAATTCCAACATATGAACTTACATCTTCCATACTAATATCTAAAGTACTACTTACTCCGTTATTTTTTATGAAATAATCTGGTACATTTACTTCATATTTTTCTCCTGTCAATCTTTCTTCTTGCATAATCATACCCTGTGTTTTACCATCTGTACCTGTTGAACCAATCCAAGTTACAAGATAGTTATCATCTGTTTCTTGTTGTGATAACCCATTATAAATTCTAATTGGTTTTTTCTTTGATACAACCCATCTGCTAGATGGACTGCTTATATATTTTCCTACCTTAATATCAAATATTGCAATTGTACCATCTGGTCTTTTTAAGGTGATTATAAATACTCCTTCTACTTCATTTGAAACATATGGATTTGTAAATTCTGGCTGGTGTGTATTATTGTATCCTTCATAATATCCTTTTACATACATTCTGCTATCAACTTCATCCATTCCAATTGATTGATATGCTTCTATTGGATATGTTATTTGGAAAGTAAATCTATTGTATCTGCTCTGCCCTGAATAACCGTCATATGCTTGTTTTGTAATAATATTTCCATCTAATGTAGCTTCTCTTGTAATTGTAAATTTTCTAGTACCTGTATCGTATTGTATATCTCCAATTCCTGTTATTTTTACATCTATTGGTGGGTATCCATTTAAAGTTGGTACTTCTCCTTCTAAATGTACTTTTTTGATATTTAATTCATTATTTACTTCTTGTATTGTAACAACATGGGTTACATTAAATGTTCCTGCTTCTTCATTTATGGCTTTGCTTATATCTTGCCTATTGCTTCCTGACATATATGTTGGCATTTGTGCTTTTGTAGTTCCATGCCAATCAACATTAAATTTTACTTCCTTATGTATACTTTTTTCTTCTGATGATCCATCTTCTACTAATATTCCATCAAAAACTATACTGTTTTCACTGCTATATTTTGAAATATCTTTTCCTATGGCATCTGCTCTTCTACTGCTTGAGCTATAATCTCCAGAACATACAATACCTGTTAATGGAATTTGTGTTCCTGAGTCTATTTCTCCTATTTTTATTTCTTTTACATTGTTTCCTATTACATTCTCTAAAATTATCTTATCTTTTGGAATTGCAGTTTTTAAATAAAAGTTATTGTTATTTATTTTTATAGTACCACTTTTAATATGACCTTTGGTAAGTACATTTAATTCCATGTATAAAGTATCACTTTCTCCTACTTTTCTACATGTTCCTCTAATTCCTTCTGCATCACCATCATTATCTAAGTCACGCAAAAAGAACGCATCAAATGTAACATATTCAGTTCCATTTATTGCTTCTTGTCCTTTTACTACAGGATCATATTCCATTGACCTCAGTATTTCTGGATCTGTAGTTGTTTTTTTAGAAATATTGCTTGTTAGTAATGCAGTTATTGTTACAACTATTATCGCAAGCATTGTAAAAATAATAGATATTTTTGCATTTATTCCTTTTTGCTTTTTCATTTTTTTACATTTGTTTTTTTCTTCTGATTTTTCCATTTGTAACTTACCTCCAAAATAATTTCATTTGTGCATGGTATTTTCTTCCCTTTATGCGCAATATGAGATTTTATTGAATTATATTATTTATTATAATTACTTTTTGAAGGTAAGTAAATTACTTATACACTGGTAATTTCTAACATTTGCTTGCTTTTCCTAGGTAATTACTTTTTCTGATATTTGTGAAAATTTTTTTACATTTTTGTTATTTTTTGTTATTTCTGGCTTTTTTTGTCATTTTGCTAAGCTACTTTTATTGTTTCCCTAGGCATTTGGGTTATTAAACTTTTTTCATATTAATAAACCAGAAGTATTAACATCATATAAGTGAAGTTCGCGCAGACGGAGCGTGAGCGGAGTACTTTGAGCTTTCATTCTTAAAGTGAGAAGAGGATTTTCCTCTTCTCATCTTTTATGAAAGCGAACGCAAGAACAAGCGTTATGATGGTAATACTTCTTTTTTCATATTAATAAACCAGAAGTATTAACATCATATAAGCGAAGTTCGCGCAGGCGGAGCGGAAGCGAACGCAAGAACGAACGTTATGATGGTAATACTTCTGTTTGAAAGCGAATATAAGAACGAAAAAAAGCCGTTACCAGAATTGATAACGACTTATTGCTTTTTTTATTTACATTGCATTGAAGTATACATTTCCTCCAATATTTACGCCTCTAGCACCTGTACTACGTGATCTAAATGATAAATAGTTGTGATTTCTTTTTCCATTTAATGCATCTACAACTGCTTTTTTTACATATGATGGATAATTTCCATTTAATCTTTTTCTCCAATGATTATCAATTGTGTAGCAGAATTGATTTCTTGCTTTATATTGACTTAATGGATCTGAACCATTTCTTCTCCATCTGCTACTTTCTGCTCTGTTACATGCACATGTAATAACTGCTAAAGATGCTTGGTAACTAGATGATGCTTCTTGTGCAGTAATTGCACATATTAGGTCAAGTTCAGCTTCTGAATAACTCCATTTTCCTGCATATCTAGTTTTTGTACTACTTCTTGTTGTTACTTGTTGCTTATTCCTTACTTCTACAATTTTGTCAACTGGCTTTGTGACAATTTTAGAAGAGATTTCTTTCTTTTCAATTTCTTTTCCATTTTGATATTTTATTTTATAAGTAACTTCTTTCAAACCGTCAACACCATATTGAACTATTTTATCTTGTTTTGCTCCTTTTCCGGAAGCAGAATCTTTAGTAATGGTTTCATATGGTATTTTTACTTTTTCTACCACTATTTTTTCTATAATAGTGTCATAGCTTTCTAGGATTTGCTCTGCTGTAACATCACTAGATTTTTCTTCTATGTTAGGCTTTTGAATTTCTTCTTCTGTTTTCTTTAAGATTTTTATAGTGTTGTTATCTGATAGTTGTGAATTTAAATCTGGGATAACTTTTTCATCTTCTAGTAAAATAATATGATTGTCATCTAGTATCTCTGATACTTGCTTTTTGTTTGTTAATACATTCATTTCGTAGCCACTTGACAAAATAATTTTAACATTTGTTAGGCTTACATTTGTAGCTGTGACAGCTACAGTCATAATGAAAATAAATAATAGACTTATGCAAATAATTTTTTTCAGTGATATTGATGCTTTATCATCATTTTTCATATTTTATTTGTTCCCTCCTTTAAAAGCAACATCTATATTATACCATTTGAGACAAATATTGTCAAATTTTAGCCATTTCCGTAAGCATTTCATACTATTGAGTTTCACAATTTTGCTTTTTTTTGAATACTTTGTAATAGTATATTATATGCGGGCTTGTACAAAAAAATGATAACTTTGAAAAAAATTATCATTTTTTTTGAAATATTTTCTCTGCATTCTGGTATGTGGCTTTTGCTACTTCTTCTACGGGGATACCTTTTACAAGTGCTATTTTTTCTGCTATATATATAACATTTCTTGAGTCGTTTCTAGTTCCTCTTTTTGGTTCTGGTGCTAGATATGGACTGTCTGTTTCTATTAGAATTTTTTCTAGGGGTACTTGTTTTATTACTTCTTCTGCATTTTTTGAGTTTTTAAATGTAATTGGTCCTGCAAATGAGATATAAAAGCCTAATTTTAAACCTTGTTTTATTAATTCTTGGTTTAATGGGCAACAATGGAATATTCCTTTATTTTTTGCAGGCATTTGTTCTTTTAGTATTTCTAATGTGTCATTTACCGCTTCTCTTGTATGTATTACTATTGGCAAATTTATATTATTTGCAAGTTCTATTTGTTTTATGAATGCATTTTTTTGTTGCTCTTTATTGTCTTTGTTCCAGTAGTAGTCTAAGCCTATTTCTCCTATTGCTACTACTTCTGGATTTTGTGCTAGCTTACTTATTTTTTGTAGTTGCTGTTCAAATTCATTTTCTGTTTCTGGAATGTCATTTGGTGATATTCCAACCGTGGCATAAATAAAATCATGTGTTTTGGCTATTTCTATTGCTTGCTCTGATGATTTTTCATTATAACCTACACATGTTAATTTTGTTACTCCAGTTTCATATATATTTTTTAATACCTCTTCTTTGTCTTGTTCAAATTTTTCGTCATTATAGTGTGCGTGTGAATCAAATAATTCCATATTTTTTCGTATGATATTAAAGAATCATACATTCCTCCTTTATTTGAATAGTATATTGCATGTTGCTATTGCATACTCTTTTATGTGTGATAGACTTATGTCTATGTTTATTGTTTCTTCTTTTAATTTTAAGTTTTCTATATTTACAAGTGGCTTTCCGTCTTCTCTGTTTTTTATTTCTATCTTTCTAAAAATGTCTTGCTCATTTAATGATATTTGTGATGATATGGCTTTAAATACGGCTTCTTTTCCTGCGAATCTTGCAGCATAGTGTTGGTATTTCATTTTGCCTGTGTTGTTGCAATATGCTATTTCGTATTCTGTGTATATCTTTTTTAGAAATCTTTCTCCTTGTTTTTCTATGGCTTCTTGTATTCTTTGGACTTCTATTATATCCACACCTGTTTGTACTTTCATTTTTACTTTTGTTCCTTTCTTGGATGTTTAACCAAATATTTTAAATATTGAACATGCATTAACTAAATTTAATACTGCTATAATTGCTATTATTGCAATTATATATTTATTTTGTTTATATGTTTTGCCTACTTCACTTTCTTTATATAGTAAGTCATATTCATTTTTTAATTTCCAAAATGTAGTTTCTAAGTTTTGTGCTTGCTTGTAATATTGACCTAATGTTACTCCTGTTATATCGTTTGTTACTTCATAAATCCAATCTTTTTGTGCAAATTCTAGAAACTGTTTTTTTACCTTTTCAAATTTTTTTGTTTTTGTGAATTGATAATTTATTTTGTTTAGATATATCTTTTGGTGTAGGTTGTATAAGAAATGATATAGTTGTACTGTTTCATATTGAAATAATAATTGTGTATAGTTTTTTATGTTACTGGCTGATGTTAGTAGCATTGTTGTATTACTTGTGAAACCATAATATATGTATTTTTGTTTATAAGTTTTTTCTTGGCTAAGTATATTTTCATCTATTTGCTCTCCTGCTGGTTTTATGCAACAATATTTTTGAAATTCTTTTTCTATTAGTTTTATATCTGTGTTTTCGTTCCAATCTTCTATATCTAAGCAAGCATACCCATAAGTAATTAATCTGTCTGAGTCTAGATTTATTTGTTTTGCTTCTAAATTTGGTCCTACTATTTCTTCCATGAATTGGGATAGTTTTTGCATATTATCTAGTTTTTGTGTTTGTATTTTTATGTTTTCATATTCTTTGGTATGTGCTTTTTTTGAATGAATGTCTCTGAATTTATAATTGAAGTTTAGTATGTCTGAAAGTGTTGCTCCAGTATTTAGTACTGTTTTTAGCAATAGATAGCATATTCCTGTTGAAAAACATATTATTTCTATTTTTGATATATCAAAGAATATTCCTTTTTCTTCTCCTATTTTTGCGGGAATGTCTTCTTGTAGTGTGTATTCAAAGAAACAACATGGCTTTTTGCTTAAAAGGTTTGCTTGTAATTTTTTGTCCATTGTTTGATAATCTTTTAATGTTTCTTTGCTTAGATCCATTGTCCAAAACATTTTTTCTTTTATTTCTGGTAGGAAATAAGTGTCTATTTCAATATCTTTTTTTCTGTTAAATATTTTTAGTTTACATTTTTTATTTTTTAATAATCTATACAAGTAATTAGCATAGCTTTTCTGTTCTACTATGTATGGATAAATAAAATATGTATATTGATATTTTGTCTTTAGTTCCATTGTTTCTCCTCCCATCCAAAAATATGACATTTTTGAATTTTCTTTTGTGTTGATTTTAGTCTGTATAATAATTTAAGTTTAAATCTTCTCCTCTATGCCATTTATTTATAAATTCTATTATTGTATTATTTGTTAGTGTATATGCTGGTGTGATAACTTCTTTTCCTTTGGCGTCTATGCAACCCCACATTCCGTTCTTCTTTACACTTGCATATCCAAATTTGTTTTGTTCTTTTGCATCATCGTATATGTAGTCTACTACAACAATTCCGTCTTTATTAACATAACCATATTTTCCGTCTTTTTTGTCTAAGAATAGTGTATTGGCAGTTAATAATTCTTTGTTGCTTTTAGGTTCAAACTTGAAGTTATAGTATTGGTATTCTCCATCTGTTCTTACTCTCATGTAACCATCTGCTGTATTGATTTCAGATAAAATTCCTGTTAATTTAACTGTAAAATCATTTGCTATAAATTCTGTTTCTGCTTTGTTTGGTTTTACTCCTTCAAAGAAACCTGCTTCTTCTCTATATATAAGGCTTTCATATTCTGGTTTTAAAACTGTTTCTTCTGATAAATTGATAACTCCGTATTTTTTATCTTTTTCAAATATGTAGTTTTCTCCAAATGCATATTTTATTTCGTTATATTCTGTTTTTATTTTACTTTTTCCTTCTAGTGTAATTACTCCATATTTTTTATCTTTTTTTATTATTATATTTTCTCCGTTTATTGAGATTACTTCGTCAAATTTGTCTTTTAAATATACTTTTCCTTCTGTATCTATTATTTCCCATTTTCCGTCTTCTTTTACTACGTATTTGCTGTCTCCATAAATTTTCTTGATGTCTTGATATTTTACTTCTACTGCTTGTGTTTTGTCACGAAGTATTACACCCATTTTTTTGTTATTATCTGTTACTATATATCCATTTTCATATTTGTCTGAAACTGGTTCTATTTTTTGATATTCGTTTTCTAAGATGATAACTCCAATATTATCTACTAAACCTAATTTGTTGTTATTTTTTGTTATGTAACTTTTGGTTACTCCTTTTAGTGTTTCTATTGAGTCATATTCGCATGGTAATAGTTGTTTTCCTTTAAAGTCTACTAAACCATATTTGCCATCTTTTTTTACCAATAATACATCTGTTTCATACCATAGGTTATTATTGTTATCATAGTTTTCTAATGCTTGTACTGTTTCATAACCTGTTATTATTTCATTTTCTTTGCTGTTTATTACTTTTGTTTGATATGTGTTTTCAGTATAATCTACATTGTATGTGCATAAAAATACATCTTTTGTACTGTCTGGTATTACTATTGCTTCTTCATATTCTGGTTTTATTATTGTTTCACCTTTTGAGTTTATAACACCCCATTTTCCATTTGTATAAACAGGAAAGTATTCTGTGGCTACTGTTTTATTTTCATTTCCTAATTTTCCACTAAATAACTTACTAATTTCTATGATTGCCATTATTATTACTGCGAATGCAATAATTACGGCAAATACTTTCTTTAAGTTAAGTTTGGGTTTGCCTCCTTCATATCTTCTTCCTCTACTATTCATATTACCTCCAAATAAGCTAAAAAATATAGTATAGCTTTTTTCTAGCTATACTATATCATATTTCTACCTATTTTTACAATAATTTTTACTAGTTTTATTGATTATTTGTGCGTTTTTATTATTTTAGAAATTTCTTGGTACTACTGTTTCCGATACGCTTTCTTGGCAAGTTGCTTTTCCTCCATTATTATATGCTGCATCTCCTCCTCCTGTATTTATTATTCTTACTTTTCCTGTTTCTCCTGAAATTGTTAGAGTTCCTGTTGAGTTGTTGTATATTGTTGGATCTTTTGACCAACCTTCAATTTGTATTGTTCCACTTATAATTAGTATTCCGTCATTTAATATTGTGTTACCATTCTTTCCTATAATAGTTCCTCCTACTAATGTTGACTGTGCATTTTCTTTGTTCCATATTGCATTTCCTTTTTCTCCTGTAATTTTTCCTCCTACAATATTTATATGACCATTGCTTTGATTTATTATTGCTGGAAATGAATTTCCAGAAGAATTTATGTAATCACTTCCTGATACTTCAGCTGTACCTTTTAACTCTATTTCTCCATAATTTTCAATGCAATTACTTGATTGTGATTTTATTGTTCCTCCTGATATGTTTAAATCTGCTCCTGCATCATTTTGAATACTTGGATAATTACTTTTTCCTTCAATTGTTGCTTTTTCAGATATTTGCATTTTTCCTCCATTGTATATTGCGCTACCATCATTTCCTGTGATTGTTCCTTGTGTGATTATCATACTAGCATTTCTACCATTTGATAGTGCATATCCTTTTTGCCCTATGATTTCTCCTCCTTTTATTTCCATTCTAGAATTTTTTTGATTTACAATTGCTGGATATGTTTCACCTTCATAGGTTTGATAATTACTTCCTGTAATTTTTGCATTTTCTGATATATTTACTACACCATTATTTTCTATGCATCCACTTTGTTCTGAACTTATTTCTCCACCGACTATATTTATTACCCCTAGTTGTGAATTTATTATTGCATAATTACTTCCTTCTTTGTTACTTATTTTCGCTGTTCCTCCGATAGTAATGTTTGGATTTTCTACTTCACCACGAATACGAATTGCCGTATCATTTTCGCTTGTGACATTACCTGATTCAATAGTTAAATTACCATTTGCTTCTATTGTTTCATATTTATTTTTAGTTCCTCTAGTTACATTTGTATAGAACATTGAAAGTGTTCCTACCTTTTTTAAGAGAATAGTTGGAGTTTGTGTGTTGAATTCTCCTGTAACACTTCCTTCTCTAATATCTAATTTTCCTCTAATATCAATTGTAGGCTTTGTTGCATCTGCATTTTTTATCGTATTTTTCATTAAATCTAGTTTTATGTTTTGATTTTCAATTATTACTATATTTTCTTCTATGTCTTTTAATAGGAATATTTGCACTTGCTTACCATTGTCTTTTACTTCATCAATTGCTGTTTGTAATTTAGTATAAAGTTTATCTTGTATTTTAGCTACATATGGAGTTCCATCAGGGTCAGTTAAATATTCTCCGGTTTTCTCTGCTATGTTATTTAATTCTTCTTTAGGTAGTTCTATGCTTTGTTCTGTTCGTTCTGATTTGTCCCTTGCTTCTGATAATAACTTATCTTTCCCATATATCTCATATACTGTAACTCCTGCTATTACTAGCAAAACTGTTACTGATACTATTAATGCAATCATTGTAATTCCTTTGGTTTCTACTATTACTCTTTGTTTTTCTTTTGCTTCTTTTGTATTACTCATTTTTTCATTCCTTTCCCAAGTGCAATTCTTCTTTTTTATTCTGCTTTTGGATTTTTACTGTTTATTCTTGCTACAATTACGGTCATATCGTCTTTTTGCATTCCAAATTGATGGTCTATGGCTTCGTTTAAAATCATATTAGCTATTTGTTGTGCATCATCTATGTTAATATCTTCTAATAGATATTTTATCCAAAGCTCTTTATTTATGTATTCTTTGTTTGCTTCTATAATTCCGTCACTGCACATTACTAGTATGTCTCCATCTTCTAGGTCATAGTCATATACTACTAAATCTGCATTTTCCAATATTCCTGTTGGTAAATTTAATGATTTTAAAAATTGTACTTCTCCTTTTCTTTTTATGAAGGTTGGACATGCTCCGTTTTTCATGAATTCTATATTACCTGCATATAAGTCTAATATTTCTATGTCAAGTGTGGCATACATGTCTTCTTCAGTATTTGCTACTAGTGTAGAGTTTATTAATTTTAAAGATACTTCTTTATCAAACCCTGCTTTTAATAGCCTTTCTAGCATTTTTATTGCTACTTTACTGCTTTTCATTGCTTCTGGGCCAGAGCCCATTCCGTCACTGATTGCAAGTAGATATTTTCCATCTTCTAATTTTGTTTCTACATGACTATCTCCTGAGACTGGTGAGCCTGTTTTTACTGCGCTTGCAACTCCTACTTGTAGTTTGTAGTTGTCTTCTGAATAATATGTGAATTTACATAATTCTTTTTCTTGTCTTAAACCACATTCTTGAGATTGTATTATAAATTTGTGTTCTAATACTTTTCCTAGAATTCTAGCTATTTTTTTTATGTCACAGCTTTTTCCTTCTATATCGTCGCATAATTTAGTGTATACTTCAATAAAATATCTGCCAGATGTGTTTTGTTTTATTTTTAGTTGTTGTATTTGAATTTCTTTTTGTTGTAATAATAGTTCTATTTCTTTTTTCTGAGCTTCGAATGGATCTTTGTTTTCTTGTTTTATTTCTTCTGCCATTGATGATATTGCTTTTGATACGCCGTCTAGTTGTGTTGATACATTTTTTTTGTTTTCTTCCATTTTCTTTTTCCATATGAAGTTCATTCTGCTTATACGATATGAGTAATTTATTGCTTTTATCATTTTTGATACATCTTCTATTGCTTGAGAGTTTTTTTCTTGAAATCCTATTATGTAATGATTATGTTCTTGGAATATTTCTACTAATTCTTTTTCTGTGATTAGGTCTTTTTTTAGTAAGTGTTTAAATATGGAGTTTACTATATTGTCTCTATTTTCTGATATATCTTCATATAAGATATTGTTTTCTAATTCATTTATATTTAATTCTAATTCGTTTGTAAATATTTCTTGGTTTGATAATTCTTGCTGTTTTAAATCTTTTTCATCTAATATTGTGCTTGCCGCTTCTTCATAACTTTTTGCTAAGTCACTTATTGCTTCTGACATGCTATTTAGTTTGAAGATTGTGTCTTCATTTTGTGTTAATGATATTCCTGTTGATTCTGGTAATAATTTATTTTTTCCGTATAAGTCTTGTATGTTTATTTCAAATTTTTTTGGTATTGCTAAAAGCCCTAGAAATGCAATTAGTATTTCTTGAAATAAGATGACTGGTACGGTATTTCCATTTGATACATATGTTAATAATACATTTCCTAGGATGAAGCCTAATACTACCCCGATTCTTCCAAGTTTGCTAAATATTCCTGCTATCATTCCTGATAGTGCATATGTTGCTAGCATTATTGGATCTCCGTTTCCTATAATTCCTAGTACTACTCCTATGGTAATTCCTCCTGTTGCTCCTACTAGCATTCCGTTTTTCCAACCTAAAATCAAGACTATTAATATACTTAATATGTTACATAGGCTAAAGCCAAAAATTTTGAATTCTCCTAGTGCGCATAGACTTATTGATAGTAATAGGCTTGTTCCTATTACTTCTTCTATTGAGAATACATTTTTTTTGCCTAGTTCTTTTATTATTAGTATTCCATTGGCAAAGATTTTATAGAATACGTATGCACAGATTGTTAGCATTATACTGGTTAATAAGTCATATAAATAGAATGACCTGAAAAACATTGGTATGACTTGTACTAGAAGTACTGCTATCATTAAATGTACTCCTACTCTTATTTGTTCATTGGTTTCTTCTTTTTCTTTTGGCCTTTTTAGTAATACTAATATGAAAAATACTAGGGTTGTTAGGAAATATATTAGTAAACTATTTGGCCCGAAAGAAATATATGTACCTATTAATGTGAGCACGTATACTATTCCTACTGGCATTTTGTTACTTAACATTCCTGCTAAAAAACTTATTGCAAATGGACTAATACTTAGTATTAAACTTTCTGTGCGAAAACCTACACTTGCTATCATAATTGAAATTATATAAAGAGCAATTTTAGGTAAAGTAAATTGTTCTTTTATAATTTTTAATGTAGACTTTTTGTTATTTTCTACTGATTCTTCATTTCTGTTTTCTTGTTGTTCTTTTTGTATATTTTGAAACACTTTTTCATCACCCCTACTTTTTTAAATTAAGGTTATTTTAGTACAAACTATGCGTTTTTTTTGTCATTTTTAGGACTTAATTTAAAAAAGTTTTCTTTTTTTTTTGCCATCTTTTGTGTTTTTTTTACCTATTTTTACTTTTGATTGTTTTTATTGTATCGTAAAATTGCTAAAATTACAATATTTTAGTATTTGTTTTTATTATTTTTAGCTAATGCATTTAATCGTACAAATTGCGTTTACTTTACAGAATTGCATTTACTTTTTCACTTGACGATTTTTAGCTAATAAGAAAAGTGTATGATTTTTTAATATATCATACACCACTATTTTTTTATTTATTATTGTTGTAATTCGTTTTTTACGGTTTGTATTTCTGTTACAGTTGCTTGTTGTGCAGGTTGATAATATCCTTTTGTTTGTGCTACTTTGAATAATTCATATTGAAAACTTTCGTCACCATTTCTAATTTGTTGTAGTGTTTGCCTTAATTGCATGTTTTCTGCTTCTGAAATTGCAGTTTGATAAGCAGTTAAATCTGATTTTACACCACTTAATATGTCATTTACCATTGTTTTTTCGTCCATGGTTTTGTTCCTCCTTTTTAATCATTTAAAAATGATAATAATTTTTGTTTTGTGTTTAATGCATCTTGTGCAGATTTTGCAAACATTTGCTTAATTTGTGGGTCTACTGCTTGTGAAGAGAATGTGTTTAATTTTTGGTATGCTGTTTCATGGGCACCTATTAGATGTCTTAGGTGTTGTAATTCTAATTGATTTAAGTTTGACATTTTTATCCTCCCTTTCTTTAGATTATTTGTTGGTATTATGTGCTTTTTTTTCATGTTTTATACAATGTTTTTTAGAAAAAAATAAAATGGTCAAATATTAACCATTTTATTTTTATGATTTTTATTCTATTATTTCAAGCCCTGCAAATTTTGCCATTAATCTTTTATGTCCTGATTTATCAAATTGAATATCTAATTTGTAGTCATCGCCTTCTGCTTCTATCTTTTGAATATTACCTTCTCCGAATTTTTTGTGATAAATTCTTTGTCCTTCTTGATATTTTGTTATGTCTGTTTCGTTTTGTGTTTTCTTTTGATTTAATGAGTTTAAGAAACTTTCTGCGGTTCTGAATTGATAGCTTGGTACAGCTTTTGATGGTATGTTTATTTTTGGTTGATCCACTGTATATGTTTTTACTTTTCCTGCACTTTTGGTTCCATATTCCCAATTAAATCCTGTATCATTGAATTTTTCTTCTTCATCATTATTTACTATTCCATCTAATAAGTTGTCTGGAATTTCTTTTATGAATCTTGATACTGCATTGTAGCTTGTGGATCCAAAAATTGTTCTGTGTTTTGCACATGTTAAGTATAAGAATTGCCTTGCTCTTGTAATTCCTACGTAGAATAAACGTCTTTCTTCTTCTAGTTCTTTTGGTTCACCAATTGATTTATATCCTGGGAATATTCCTTCTTCTAGCCCTACTAAAAATACTGTTGGAAATTCTAGCCCTTTTGCACTATGTAGGGTCATTAGGGTTACTGTGTTTTCTTCATCTTGCATTTCGTCTATATCACTTGATAGTGTGATGCTTTCTAAAAATTCTGCTAGGCTATTGTCTGCTGATTCTTCTTCAAATTCTATTGCTACTGTTAGAAATTCTTCTAAGTTTTCTATTCTTGATTCTGCTTCTATTGTATTTTCGGTTTCTAAAGCTTTTGTGTATCCTGATTTGTTTAATACTTCTTTTAATAATTCTGAAATGCTTAAGTCTTGAATTTTTAGCCTTAATTCTTCTATTAATTTAATAAATTCTTCACTATTTGCTTTGATTCTATTTAAGTTATATTCATCTGCATGTTTTATTATTTCATACATTGATGTTCCTGTTTCATCAGATATTTGTGAGATATTATCTAGGCTTGTTTTTCCTATTCCTCTTTTTGGTTCATTTATAATTCTTTTTAGTGAAAGATTGTCTGCTGGATTTTGAATTAGCCTTAAGTATGCAATTGCATCTTTTATTTCCTTTCTTTCATAGAATTTTACTCCGCCTACTACTTTATATGGTATGTCTTCTCTTCTTAAAATATCTTCAATTGCTCTGGATTGTGCGTTCATACGGTATAAAATTACAAAGTCCTTTGGTTTTAAATATTCTTCAGTTTTTAAGTGTTGAATTTGCTCTACTATGTACCTTCCTTCGTCATATTCGTCTTCTGCTTGATATAGACATGGTAGTTTTCCTTCTTCATTTTCTGTCCATAGCTTTTTTTCATATTTGTTTTCATTATGTTTTATAACACTGTTTGCTGCTTTTAAAATATTTCCTGTGCAACGATAATTTTGCTCTAATTTTACAATTTTTGTTCCTGGAAAGTCTTTTTCAAAATTTAAAATATTTGAAATATCAGCTCCTCTAAAGCTATATATTCCTTGGTCATTGTCTCCTACTACTGTAATGTTTCCATATCTTGATGCTAGTATTGATACTAGTGTGAATTGTGCTTTGTTTGTATCTTGATATTCGTCTACAAGTATGTATTTGAATTTTTCTGTGTAATATTCTAATACGTCTGACTCGTTGCTTAATATTTCAATTGTATAATTTATTATGTCATCAAAATCTATTGCATTATTTTCTTTTAGCCTTTTTTGATATAATTCATATACTTGTCCTATTTTTTCTTTTCTATAATCTCCTGCATATTTTGTTTGGTATGCTTTTGGTGTTAACATTTCGTTTTTTGCATTACTTATTTCTGATAATACACTTCTGTCCGTAAACATTTTATCATCTATTTTTAATGTTTTTAAACATTCTTTTACTACTGTTCTTTGGTCAGATGTATCAAATATTAAAAATGATGTTTCAAATCCAATTCTGTCAATATATCTTCTTAAAATACGTACACATATTGAGTGGAATGTTCCCATCCACATTTCTTGTGCTACATCTCCTACAATATTTTCAACTCTTTGTTTCATTTCACTTGCAGCTTTATTAGTAAATGTAATTGCTAGGATATTCCATGGTTTTACTTGGTTTTGTGATATTAAATAGGCTATCTTATGTGTTAATACCTTAGTTTTTCCACTTCCAGCTCCTGCTATTACTAAACATGGTCCTTCTGTATAAAGTACCGCTTCTTTTTGTTTATCATTTAATCCTTCTATTAAATCTTGCATATTACTCCTCTTTTCTGTTTATTTTCATTCTTTATAATCTATATTTTCTTTTGATTTTATTGTTCATTTTTGATTTTTTCACAAATCTTATTTAAACATTCTTCAATTTCTTTTGCACATTCTTGATATACTGCTTTTGAATATCCCCATGGGTCTGATATATCATAATTATTTTTTTCTTTTGCAAGCCCTGCATATTCTTTTATTGTGTATATTTTATTTGATAGTTCTGGATATAGCTGTTGCACTATAACTTTATGAGATAAGGTTGCGCATAAGATTATGTCCATTTTTTCTATTTGAGATTCTTTTATGTGTGTTGCCCTATGTTTGGTTAAATCTATATTATAATTTTCTTTCATTACTTCAACTGCATGTTGTGTTGGAATGTCTCCTGTATCTGCATAAATTCCAGATGAATACACTTCTATATTTTTTTGCTCTTTTAACATATCTTTTAGCATAGCTTCTGCCATTGCACTTCTGCAAATATTTCCTGTGCAAATAAACATTATTTTCATTTTTTTATTCCTTTCTTGAAATAAATAAGTTATTTTATAGCTCTTCTCTTTCTTTTGTTGAATAGCCTTCTTCTGATGTTTCTTGTTTTTTTTTCTTTGATAGTAATTTTCTTTGCTTTGTATTTTCTGGTGGTTGTTCTATAGTTTCTGAGCTTGAAATTGTTGTTATTTCTTTTACAAATTTTTTTCTACTTTTGGGTTGTTTTAAAATTTGTTTTTCTGTTGGTGTTTCTAGCATTTTAGTTTTTTTTAAAATATTTCCCATTCGTGCAAAAAAATTATTTAATGCTTTTTCTATTTGATTTATTATTTTTCTTCCTTTAAATAGCTCTAGGCTTTTTGGACATTCTGGCACATTCATTAACTCTTTGCTATGAAATGGTTCATCTTCTTTTTTTGGCATTTTTTTAAATTCTTCATCACTTTTTAGGCAGTATTTCGGATACATTCCTCTTTTTATTCGTTCTTCATCCCATGTAATATCTGTATTATACCAATTGTTATTTATTCTTACCATACTAAAAGTGTGTGTCATTGTCATTCCTTTGAATATACCTGATTCACTTTGACAATTTATACATTTTATGCCTACTAAACTTAAAGCTTGTTTTAGAGTTTCTGTCATACCAGAGCATACACATCTTCCATATATTAATGCATTTACTAAATTTCTACTATTATTTTTATTGATTTCTTGATATTCTTGTAGTTCTTCATCAGGTTCCATAATGTCATTATCATATTGTAATTGTTTTCCTACTCTAACATATACTTTTTTAAACCTTTTTCCTTCTGGTAAATTTAATGAGATTCCTTGTACCATCTTTCTAAGCTTTTTTAATAGAATTTTATATTGTACTAATGAAAGTGGTTCTACATTTATATTATCATATCTTCCAACAGTTATTTGTGCTTTGTCAAACCTATTTATAATTTCTTCTTGTGCTTGTGCTACGGTTTCGCAAATATAATCTACTTCTATTCCTTTGAAAGAAATATCATTTTTTATTATTGTGGGTAGATCTGTTGAATTTATTTCTAAAATAATATTTTCTTTTCCTCTTAAGCATGCTAATACCTCTTCTAATTTTTCTTCAGGTATTGACTCAAAACTAATTAATAGTTTTTTACGCTTTTCTATTAATTCAAATTGTGTTATGCATTTAATTTCTTCTGGAGTATATTTCGCAAAATATGATTCTGTTAAATAATGGGTTGATGGTGTATCCATATAGCTTGATAGTCCGCATAAAAAGTGATATTGGCATTGGATAATTTTCTATTGCTTGTTTAATTGCTTCTACAAATTCTTCCTTATTAATTCCATACATTGGTATACATAAGTCTTCAAAAATGTCTTCTTTTTGCAATTTATCAAAACCTTGTATCTGGTCTGATTCTTGTAATATTTGTAAATAGATTTCCTTTCTTTTGTTAAATTCTTCTAAAGGTAATTCATTTACTTTTTCTATTTTATATTTTTTTACTAATTCTTGTATATTTTCGTTTATTGCTTCTTCTGCAGTTACTGATAATTTTATAATTTGATTTTTGTATTTTTCAAAATTTTCTGTTTGTATATCTTTTAGAGTAACTCTTACGGTAATATGTGTTCTATCAAAATCTATATACTTTTGCATTAAGTTACATAATTCTATTGGAATACCTTGTTGATTTTGCATAAGAATGATTAGTGCTCGTCCATATTCTGTTTCGTCTGATAAATTTTCTAATTCTGTATAATCACGAAAATAAGTGTATAAATTTATTTCAGGATGTTGCTCTTGAAATTCTTTTATACCCTTCTTTAATTCTTGTTCACTTTCTGGTTTAAATGTAATATATTGATTTTCCACTTGTTCCCCTTTTTATTATCAAACTTTATTATTATTTGGTTTCCATTCTATTTTTACATTTGAATTTTGCAGATATTCTAATTGGCATTTTTCTATAATGCTTCCATTTATATTTATATAGTCTAATTTTTTTAGTGATGTAATAAATTTTAAATTTTTTAGTTGTAAATATTGCAAATATAATTTTCTTAGATTTGTAGCATTTTCTAGCCCTTCTAGTTTTATATTCTTTCCTCCTATTATTGATATTGCTTTTAGTTCTTGTGTAGAACTTATTTTTACATTATCGCAAAAAGAAAAAGTAATCTCTTTCCAGTTGGGATTACATACAATTTCTTTTACCATTATTGTACAATATATAAATTGTATTTTTTCTATTTTATTTAATTGTATAATTCTTTTTAAATTTTCTTTTGTTATTTTTATATTTTTTATAGTGATATTCTTTAAATTCTCGAATAAGTCTAAGTCTTGCAAAGATTCTAATTTATTTTTATTGCCTTCTATTGTAATTGTTTCAATTTGTTTTACTTGTTCTTCATCTATTGAACTTAAATCTTCTTGATTAAAATAATACAAAAGGAAATCTTTTAAATTTTCATTTGTTACTTTTACCATTTTTGTTTGAGAGAGTACATTAATATACCCTTCTCCTTTCTTTAAATTTACTATTTTTTAAGCATATTTTAGACATGTTCTATTTTATCATAATATAAATATTTATACAATTAAAATATTATTTTTTTATTTATATATTCATAGCTAAAATTCCCAGCAAAAGTCCTAAAATATTACCAATTGCTGTCATTCTACCATGATATATTTTATTAGATTCTGGAATTAGTTCTCCTGATACAATATAAATCATTGCACCTGCTGCAAATGCTAAGCACATTGCAATTACACTTTGCGAAATTCCTCCTATTAAAGCTCCACATAATGCTCCTATTCCAGTAGTAATTCCGGATAAAATCACATAAAAAATTACTCTTGCTGAACTCATTCCTCCATTTTTCATGGGTACTGCCATAGAAATTCCTTCTGGTTAATGTCAAAATAGACAGTAATAATTTTAGTGACGTAGCTAAAGATTATCGTCACTTTTAAGATTATTAAGCTTTTTAAAATTAAATATAATATCCACTTGTTTATCTTGATGTATTTCTATTCTATTTATAATTGTTTTCATCATCTCTGGAGTTGTTTTTTTTAAATCAAGAAAATCTCTAATTAGTTTCCTAATTTTCTCATCATTTTCTTCTTGTCCATTTTCTTTTTCAGATTTTATATCATTATATTCTTTTTCTTTTTGTTTTATCTGACTTTGCATTTTATTGAATAATCTATTATACATTTCTTCGCTAACTTTATTATCTAATTTGTCAATATATATTTTATCAATACGTTCATTAATTAATTTAATTTCTGTTTCTAATTTTTGAAGTATTTTAGAATAATCATATTTAGTCAGTTTATTTTTTATATTTAACTCAATCCTTTTATTGTCAATATAAAAAAATAAATCTCTTATATATTTTATTATCTTATTTTCTAATTCTTCATAATTAAAACCATGTGATGAGCAGATTCCCAATTTTGAATTTCTCCTGTAGTTATTACATATCATATCTAGCCTTCCATTTTTTCTAGCTCTAACTCCTATTTTATGTTTACATTCATAACAAACTAATAAACCATCTAGTAAAAAATGATGTTTTTTTTCATTCCTATTATATTTTTGAGTAACCACCATTTTTTGAATAGTATAAAAAATATCTTTTTCAATAATTGGCTCATGGGTATTCTCTACAGTTATCCATTGTTCTTTTAAATTTTTTTTAAGTTTTCTGTTCTTATAACTTATTCTGCTTCTTTTATTTTGTATTGTATTTCCAATATAAACTTCATTACATAGAATATTTTTTATTGCTTTATTTTCCCAAAAAGTCGCTTTGTTATATCTTAATTGACTAGCTGTTGGAATATTATTGTCATTTAGATAATTTTTTATAACTCCTAATTTATTTCCGTTAAAAGCCATCTTAAAAATAGTTTTTACAATTTTAGCTTCAGTCTCACAAATTATTAGTTTATTTTTATCGTTTGAATCTTTTGTATATCCAAAAGCTGTTTTTCCTCCTACCCATTTGCCTTGTTTTCGCATTGTATGTAACGCTGTCCTAATTTTTTTTGATAAATCCTTAGAATACATATCGTTTAAGATTGATTTAAAAGGTGCTATATCATTGTTACCATTATTGTTAGCAAAAGTGTCTATCCCATCTGTTACAGATATATATCTAACATTATTTTCAGGGAACCATTTTTCAATGTATTCACCTGTTTCTATGTAATCACGACCTAAACGAGATAAATCCTTTGTTACAACCATATTTATTTTTCCAAGCTCTATATCTTTTTTCATTCTTTGAAAGTCGGGTCTATTAAAGTTTGTTCCAGTATAGCCTGGATCTTCATAAATATCTACTAGCTTATATCTCCATCCTAATTTTTCTACATATTCTTTGAGTAGTGCCCTTTGATTTATAATACTTTCACTTTCATCACATTGTTTATCTACATCCTCTCTGGATAATCTTATATAAATGGCAACTTTATATATTGACGTTTCTATTGTTTCAAGCATTTTCGCTCCTTTCTATGCTTGATAAAACAATTTGAATTCAACTTACATTATATATAATTTAAAAAAAATTGTAATACCGAAGTCATAAAAATTTTTATTTATTTTTCTCTAGTATATCTACTAACATATCGGATATTATTTTTTCTATTTCTTCACTATCTTCGTCAAAATATACATTAAATTTAAAGGTATCGTTCATATTTTCTCCTATTATTTTTATAGATATTTATTCAATTTATATTCAAAAAAAATTTTTCTATTCACATTTAAATTTATTCATTACTTGCACCTCTAACATAACTTTCTAATCTGTCTTTTACTAATATAGTGCTTCCTTTAAAATTTGCCCTTCACTATATATATATATTGAGTAAGTTTTGAAAATTCTACCGAAATTTTTAAAACTTTCGTTCCATTGCTGTGAAGTAGCAATTTACTTGTATATTTTATACATATAATTTTTCGTCAAAAATGAAAGAAAATTTTTATATACAATTTTTATTGAATTTTATAATAGATTATGCTATAATGTCTAGAATAAAATTAATAAAAGGAGTGGACTTAATAATGATGTATCCATATGTAAAATATTCAGACAATACAGAAGTTGTTTTTTCAAATATATATATTGAAAATGATATGGAATGTATTGATATACATTTTGAACGAGCTAATGAAAATGGTTTTGATTCTGTTAGAATACAATTACCAACATACAGAGTAACAGTGTGGGAAGGCAATTATAGTGAAGAAGAAATAGAGTTTTTTAAACAAGTTGTTCAAAATAGTGCAGATTTATTTTACAAATATGCAAAAGAAGGAGGGCTAAAAATTGCCTAGTATATTTGAATGTTATCGGATATAAAATATATTTTTGGTCTAACGAAAATAATGAACCTATTCATGTTCATATTTCAAAAGGAAAATTAACTCAAAATGCTACTAAAATTTGGTTAACTAAAACAGGTAGATGTATAATAGCAAATAATAAAAGTAAAATACCAGAACATGAACTAAATAAACTGTTAGCTATAATTTCAAGACATTATTTTTTAATTATCTCAAAATGGAAAGAATATTATAAAATAGAAAACATAAATAATATCAAATTTTATTGCTAATGATTTCGCGTGTAAATGTCAAGAAAAAATATGGTTCTTCCCAGGGAAATTTTTAAAATTCATAGATTTTTATAAGAAAAAATGTTATAATATTAATGTAAATTTATTTGGGAGGTAAAGAATATGTCTATAGAAAAACAAAAATTGTATAATGAAATTGAAACACTACCAGAAGAACTTACAAATCAAGTTATTAATTTTGTTGAATATTTAAAATTATCATATTCTTGAGCAACTGTTATTCTAACAAAATCCTCTTTTAAATTTTTTATATATGTGGCAGTTTTCACATCGTCACCTCCTTATTATGTATTTTCATATTTTGTTATTCTTGCCTGCATTTCTGGATTTATTGCAATCTGATTTCTTACCATTGCCCAATTTGAAATTAGTCTGTTTTTCCATTTTTTGTAAAGCTCTGTTACTCTAAGATAAAGTAATTTAAATAATGCTGTCTCATTTGGAAATGAACCTCTCTTTGTTACTTTGCGAAAGCTTGAATTTACACTTTCTATCGCATTTGTCGTGTACATTACTTTTCTTATTGCTCTTCCATAATTAAATAATTGCTCCACATGTTTCCAATTTCTTGTCCATACTTCCACAGCTCCTGGATACTCATTCCATGTTTGCTTAAAACGCTCAAATTCTGCTTCTGCTGCTTTTAAACTTGGTGCTCCATATATTTTCTTTAATTGAGCTGTAAATGCTTTGTAGTTCTTTGTCGGAACATATTTTATTGAATTTCTTATTAGATGCACTATACATCTTTGCACTATCACATTTTTAAATATTGCCTTGGCTCCTTCTTCTAATCCAGATACTCCATCCATTGAGATAAATAGCACATCTTCTACGCCTCTTCCTTTTAGTTCGTCAAATATCTGCATCCAATTGTATTTGCTTTCCGTTTCATTTAACCATATTCCTAATATATCTTTCATTCCATTAGCATCATATCCTAATATTGTGTATACTGCATATTCTTTTGTTTCATATTCTTTCTTTATTGATACATACATACAATCTACAAACATGAAAGCTGAATCTATGTCAAGTATTTGGACACAAAATCGTGTAATTTTTATAGCTATAATACTTGCTAAAGAAAATTCTATTATAAATTCTCTTTGCTATCAACGGTATACAAGTCCTTTCATTCGCCGTTGACAGCAACAAGAATTTATAATTTTGTTTGTTTAAGCCTGTATAGCTGATATTATAACTATTATGCAGCTTCTTGTTCAATTTCATAAGGTATTCTATAATTTATTGCTGAATGTATCCTTTTTTGCTGTAAGAATGTCTTAATCTTAACTCTTTTAAATAACTTTCAACTTTATTTGATGTATATTGGCTACCTAAATCACTATGAAATATTGCTTGCTCTTTGAATTTTCCCTTCATTTGTGCATTTTTTATTGCTTCTATTACTAAATCTGCATCTATTGTTTTTCCATAGCTATATCCTATTATTGCTCTACTACATAAATCTTCTACCGTTGCTAAATATGTCCACCCATAATTCTTAACATAAATATACGTTATATCTGAAACCATTTTTGCTCTTAGCTCATCTGCTTGAAACTCTTGGTTTAACAAGTTTTTCTTACCTTCATTATCAACCTTTTTACTGCTACTTCCTGGTCTATACTTTTTAACTATACATGATTTTATTTTTAAGAATTTCATTCTTTTGCCTACTCTTTTTACACTTACATGTCTTCCTTCATTTTCAAGTATTTTCTGAATTTTTGGTGAGCCATATCTTTTTTTACTTTCATTGTAAATTCTCAAGATATCGACATCAAGACTCCTATTATCTTCTTTATATATATTTGTTCTATGATTTTTATGATAATAATACTCTGAACGGCTTATTTTCAATGCTTTGCATAATCTTTTAATATCATAAATTCCTTTATTTTCTTCTATAAATTTGAATTTATCTTCTATTTCTGCGTGAATATGGCCATGGCTTTTTTTAATATTTCATTTTCTATCTTTAAATCGTTTAATTCTTTCTTTAATTTTTTAATTTCTTTATTATTTGTTACTTCACCATCTGGTGTCTGGATTTTCCCATATTGTCCAACCCATTTGTATAATGTTGCACTTCCTATGCCATATTCACGTACAATGTTTGCTGCTGTTGTTGTATGACTTTCGTATAACTCAACAATCATTTTTTTAAAATCTTCATCATAACTTTTATTTTTGGCCATTTTGAACACTCCTTCCTAAGCGTATAAAATCATTATATCATATCGACGCGAAGTAGCAATTTACTTGATTATTCTAGCTTTTTTCTTCCGATAATACATTTCTTCCGATAAATAATGTGATGAGAAGCTTCCCATCACATTATACAACATTCACTAGGGGGGGTGGTTAATAAAGTTCATAGCACTCCGCTGTCATGCTAGTCTCCCTCAATCTATCATTTTCTACTGTTTCATTAGTTTTAACAAGATTGGTATCAGTTCTAAGACAGATAATTGGACGGACACCGTAACTAGAATGATCATTGTACTTTCGGTTACCAATACCACCTTCGCAAAACACCTCACTGACGTCATTTGGATCATTACCAGCGGGAGATGCCAACCAATACCCGATTGCAAGATTCCTCGATTGAGTCGTTATCAAAATCACCGTATTTGCTCGAATGAGGAAAGTACAGCGGATCTGTATTATTGACAGAGGCACCGTAAGTTGTCGCATCAGACCCAGAACCAACGTAATATCCATACGGTTTTTTTCCTTTTCCAGAATAACTTAATGGTTTATCTGTATGTCTTTTATTCCAGCTATTTATCCACATTTCTACACTTGGTCCTCCTGTTGCATATTCAGCATATGTCCCATCTTTAAAGCTTCCCCAGTTTTCTGTACACAATAAGCTAGATGCACATTTTGAATTAATATATTCATTGCTACCTGCTGCATTATCTTTTATATCATAATTGCTAAATTCAAACAATTTTGGAAATGTACATGCTTTCGCTCTTATTTCATTATCTGGTAATGTGCAATGATAGTCTGGCGCACTTGACCAGTATTTTATATAGTCTGCGTATTTTCCTTCTCCTGATTCCATAATTGGTGTTTTTTCATCCGATTTCACTGCTTCTTGCAATTCCTTCGTATCTGCTTTTACGTAATCTGATGCTATTAAAAATATTCTTTTTCCTCTTGTTGGTTGATTGTTTTCGTCTACTACACCATCTTCACCTTCATAATCTTCTATATAGAATATTTGCCAATCATCTGTAGCATCACCATCTCCGTCTATATCTATCCCATAATTTGTTACATATTGTATTTTGCCACTTTCTGCAAACTTTGTTTCTAATTCGTTTACTGGTACTATATCTTCTGGTTTTATTTTATTTTTTTCTTCTATTTTTCCGGTTAGTATCAATTTTGTAGTCTTTTCTTTCTCCTTTAAATTTCCAAGGTCCTTCTCCTTTAAAAGTATCATTTGTTACTTTATCTGCTCCAAATTTATTTTTTAATGCATTTTTTACATTTTCTGTTGAAAGCGTTCCTGTTCCATTAATTAGTGCATCTGTAACTGCTAGTTTTACTTGTTCTTCTTCTGTTACATCTTTTGTTATTTCATCTGCTTGTCCAGCCCTTCCTATAATTCCATTTTTCCCAATTAACATATTAATTGATATTCCTGCTAAAATTAAAAGCACGATGATTGTTACCACTAATGCAATTAAGGTTATTCCTTTGTTTTTATTGTTTTCCATTCTTTTTTCTCCTTTAAATTTTTGTTTTATACACTTATTGTAGTATTCTTATGTATATTTTTCAAGATATGTTATGTATTTTTTTATTTCATTTATATTACAATATTATTACAAATAGATGTCATAAAAATTATTTTAATTATTTAAAACATTATTAATTCATTCTTAATAAGATACTTTTAAAAATAATTATTCCCTTTTTAGCAAAAATTTTTCTTTTTTTTATTTTTGAAAAGTTATCTTTTAACTAAATCATTCTTTTTATCAGCCTCACCCTATAAGATAAAAACCTTCATAAAATTAATATTGTATTTTCCTTAAGTTATTTACTTAACGATAGTTTGCTTTTGCTTCTTTTGCATAAAAATCAATATATTCCAGACTTCTTAGATTGATTTTTTATTGATATAAAAAAATTGGTAAAATTGCTTGACTTTATATATTTTTTAGTACAAAATACAAATATCAAATTTCGTTAAGTAAATAACTTGACGAAATTTTTTACAATTTTTCCAAATATTTTTTCTTAATTTTATCTGATGAATGAACATATATTCCAAGAGTAATATTTACATCAGAATGTCCTAAAATTTCACTTAAAGATTTTGCATCCATTCCAACTTCAATGCAATTAGTTGCAAAAGTGTGCCTTATTATATGAAATTTATATGGTTTTAATTTGCATTTTTTTAAATAGACTTACTGTATATTGATAATTTCTAGGATCTACTAATTTATCACTTTTTCCAGACAAAAAATAATCTTCATCTTTATATTTTTTCCTCATACTTTTCAAAATTTCATATATTTTTTGATTTATAGGAATATTCCTTATTGAGCAATCAAACTTTGGCTTATCTATAATAATGTTAGAATTTCTTTTTTGCCCATCATAAACTCTTTCTATTGTACTTTCAACATAAATATATTTATTTTCTAAATCCAGAAAAAAAAAATAATTCTTAATTGTTCTTTGGTAGGATATTCGATAGCTTATGCTATCGTCTACCTACCTCCACGCATTAAAATATGGTATGTATCTTTTGAAAATATTGTTTTATCAATACTTTCACATTTTTGTACCTATGGCATTTTGAAAAAATAATTTTTGCTATGATTTACCATATTTTTAGGTACTGTACTTTTCTAAAAAAACTTTTATATTTTGCTATCTAATACATAAAATGCAAGCATATAAAAAGAGGCTAATATTAGCCCCAATAAATAAACCAATAAAAAAGGTATCCTCTTAATAAACTCCTTTATTTTTATTATAATAAATATTAATTAAATTTGAATTCTAAATGTTTTTCAGGCGTTTTACATTGGTGTCTATTTTGGAATCTCTCTTCTGGTATATCATGTAAACAAATAGCTATTGCTAAGGAAAGCCCAAGTGTTAGGGAGGCCTCAAATCCAGAACCTATGGCTAATCCTTCAGGAAAATTATGTAAAGCTAAACCGATACTAACAATGATCCCTGTTTTCAATAAACTATTTTTATTTAATTTACTTTTATTATTAAATTTTCTATCTACTATAACATCGCAAAATATCATTGTTATAATTCCTAGGATTGTACCTAAAAAAACAGTTGACATTGTTGTTAAAGTAAATGCTTCTGGTAACAAGTCAAAACATACTATTGCAATCATAAGACCAGAGGCAAATGCTAAAATAAAACTTAGGAATTTTTTTGATGGATTTTTAAATTTTACACCTATAAATCCGCCTATTGTAGTTCCAAAAGTTCCAAAAAACAAGCCTATCAAGGTGGCTTTTAATATTTCATTCAAAACTACTCCTCCTTTTTTTGATATCTTGGTATGAAAAAAACAAAGAATTATAAATAATTCTTTGTTTTTATTATATTAATATATTTTTAAAACATGCGTATTTTATCAAAATTATAAATTTGATTAATTTTATAAGATATTTCATAATAATCTATTTATAAAATATTTTAATTTTCATAATCTTATTTTAGTCCTCATAATATTATTATGGAAACATATAATTTAATCTTCTTCGTTTCCTTTTAATTTTTCTGCAGTATCGGCTGTAATTAAATTATCTATCATTTCATCTAAGTCACCATTTAGAAAATTTTCCATTTGATAGATTGATAACCCTATTCTATGGTCTGTAATACGACCTTGTGGATAATTATAAGTTCTAATTTTTTCGCTTCTATCTCCACTACCTACTTGACTTTTTCTAGCATTTGCAACTTCTGCATCTTGTTTTTGTTTTTGCTCTTCATACAATTTTGAACGAAGTAGCCTCATTGCATAATCTCTATTTTGGAATTGTGACCTTTCTGTTTGACATTCTGCTACCATTCCTGTTGGTATATGTATTAAACGTACAGCTGAAGAAGTTTTGTTAATATGTTGCCCACCTGCTCCTGATGCTCTATATACTTCCATTTTTATGTCTGCTGGGTTTATGTCAATTTCAACATCTTCTACTTCTGGCAAAACTACTACGGTTGCTGTTGAAGTATGAATTCTTCCACTTGCTTCTGTATCAGGAACTCTTTGTACACGATGAACTCCACTTTCAAATTTTAACCTACTATAAGCTCCTTTTCCTGTGATCATGAAAGAAACTTCTTTATAACCTCCAAGCCCAGTTTCATTTTCATTTAGTATTTCTATTTTCCAATGTTTTTTCTCTGCATACATTGAATACATTCTGAATAATGTTCCTGCAAATAAAGCAGCCTCTTCTCCTCCTGCTCCACCACGAATTTCACATATTACGTTTTTATCATCATTTGGATCTTTTGGAATTAATAGTATTTTTATTTCTTCTTCTATTTTTGGCAATTTTTCTTTATTTTCTAATAATTCAATTTCTGCTAATTCTTTCATTTCTGGATCATTCAACATTTCTTTTGCATCTTCTATTGCCTTTGTTATTCTTTTATATTCTCTATATTTTAATACTACTGGTTCTATGTCTGAATGTTCTTTCATAAGGTTTTTCCACTCATCTTGTTTACTAATTATTTTTGGATCACTTATTTTTTTAGTTATCTCCTCATAGCGTTTTTCTACCTCTTCTAATTTCTGAAACATTTTATTTTCTCCTTGTTAAATAAAATTTACTGTATTATTATACTTCAAAAGTGCCTATTTTTCAAGTACTTTGCTTAAACAATTGATGTTTTATCAGAGAATAATATTAATTATGGAATTTTTTATAACTAACCTTAATATGTAAAATTATTTTTATAATTCTATCCATTGATATTCTAATTCTAAATCATCTAAAATTTTTCTTTCTCTTTTAGTACATGTTAATATTATTATTTGATGTTCTTTGGCTTGCTTACTTAAAAAGATTAATATATTTTTTAGCCTTTCTTCATCAAAGTATGCAAATGTTTCATCTAAAATAATTGGCATTTTTTCATTGGATATTTCATTTAGCATTGATAATCTTAATGCTAAATATAGTTGATCTATTGTTCCTATACTTAATAAACTTGCTGGTATATATTCTCCATTTTCTAATTCTACAATTAAACCTTTTTCTTCATGTATTGATACTTTTTGATATTTCTCATTAGAAATTCTTTGAACAATTTTTGATAAGTTTTCTGTAAACTTTGGTGTTACGCTATTTTTCATTTTTTCATATGCTTTTTCTAATAAATCTTTTGTTATTTCAAAACATTTATTTTTTTCTTCTAAAATTTGCAACTTTTCTTTTACTTGTTCTTGCTCTTCCTTATATGCTACTATTTTTTCTACTTCTTGTGATATATTATTTTCTTCATATTCTATATTATTTAATTGTAACCTATAATTCATAATTTTTTTATTTGAATTTTCTAATTCCATTTCTATTTTATTATTATCTGTGATTGAAATAAGGCTTACATCATAAATACTAGCATATTTTCTTTTTAATTCTTGTTTTTGATCATTTATTTTTTTCTCAAGTGCTGATTTTTCTTTTTCTATTTCTTCTTGCGTTTCTGATATTTGAGTTTGTAATAAATTAATTTGACTTTCTAGCCCTGTTATTTCTTCTTTTATTTTTTCTTTTTGTATATTAATTTCGTTTTTATTTTTTGATGTATTTTTTTTATGTTTTATTTTTAATATGATATAGGATATAATAGTAATTGGTATAAGTGATAAAATTAAATAATTTATAATTCTATTTTTAATAAATATATTTAAAATATTTATTATAATTACTGCAATTGCTATACATAACCATATTATTTTATTTTCTTTTTTATTTTTTATTTTATTTTCTTCTTGAATTATTTCTAATTTTTCTTTTTGTTTATTTTTTTCTTCTTTTATTTTTTTAATATTTTCTATTTTTTCTTGATTTTCATTTTTTATATTATTTTTTAAATTTATTTTTTCAGATTCTATATTTTTTTCATTAATTATTTTTTTTAATTCTTGAATTAAATTATTTTTTTGTTTTTCTGTTTCAAAATTGTTTCTTATCATTTCTTGTCTTTCTTGAATGTCTTGTTTGTTTTGAAAATACATTTTTTCATCCTTTAAGACAACCTCTAGTTCTTTGCTACGTTTTTGTAACAGATTTATAGGTCTGTCTTGAGTACGATTAGTACCTATTTCTTCAACTTGCCTCTTGTTTAACTTATCAAGTGCCTTTTGAAATGATATATTATCATCCCCTGTTCCCCCAAGGTTTGCGACTTTTTGTACCAACATGTTTTGTGATTGTTTATCTAAAATTACCTCTTGTTGGTTGGACATTATTGTGGAAATATATGTCTGTTTGCTTACTCCAGTTTGGTCATAGAGAATTTGACACCCTTCCTTTTTGTCAATTTTAAAATCCTGTGAAATTTCTTCAAAATTTCCATTAAATACCTTTGGATTCTTCTTTGTAAAGTCTCGAAATATTTCATATGTATTACCATCATCTAATTGATATTTTATTTTTCCAGAAAATTCTCCTCCATTCCATGGAAGATATTTTTCATAATCTGATATTTCTTTTCCGTTTTTATTTTTTGAAATTCCATAAAATATATTTTTAATAAAATTTAATAATGTTGATTTTCCACTTTCATTTTGGCCATAAATTATATTTATATTATTTTTTAAATTAATTTCTTTTTGTTTTAATGTTCCATATGTATTAATTTTTATATTTTCTATTTTCAAATTAATTACTCTCCTTTACTTATCTAAAACAGAAAGCCCTATTTCTAATATTTTATCTAATTGTTCTTGT
The DNA here is from genome assembly GCA_947623595.1 of uncultured Clostridia bacterium. Taxonomy (GTDB): domain Bacteria; phylum Bacillota; class Clostridia; order TANB77; family CAG-508; genus CAG-273. The sequence goes on from CANQHC010000016.1 coordinate 42,804, forward strand.
GTATAATTTTGTTTTTTGGTTTCTTCTATTATTTCTTGCACAAAAATTCCTTTTAATGTGTAATCATTTTTTAGTTCTTCTAATGAATAATTTGGCCTAGTTTGATCTTTTATTTTTATAATGTTTTCTTTTTCTATAAATTTATATAGATTAATTGTTTCTATTTCGAATTTTCTTTTTCCTATTAAAATAATTTTATATAAATTATTTTCTTCTATTGAAATAGAATTTATTTTTTCAATTAGCTCGTCCATATCATTAATTTGAGTTATGTCTAATTCTAATTCTTTAAATTCTCTATTATCCATTGGAATAAAGGATGTTTCTATTTTTCCTTTTTCTATATTTCCAACAATTATTCCATGTTTTCCTAATTCATCAAACCCCATTGCAATTGTGGAGCCTGGATAAATAATATTTTGATTTTCTTCTGTTTGATAATCTGGTTTATGAATGTGTCCTAGTGCAATATAATCAAAGCCTAATTGTTTCAATTTATTTTTTGAAATTGGATTATACTGCAATTGTGCTTTGTCACTTGCATTTAATGAACCATGAGTAATTAATATATTTATTTTTTCTCTATTTTCTATTTGTATTTCTTCTATTCCTAATGTTGTTTCATAAAAGTCTGTAAATCCTACTCCATAAATATCGGCTTCTTTTGTTTCTATTTTTTCTACTGGTGATGTAAATATTTTTACATTTTCACTCCACTGCATTGTTTCATACATTGAATTTTTTATGTATGGATCATGATTTCCTGGAGTGATAAATATTTTGGTTTCAGGAATACTTTTAAATTGTTCATTAATATATTCAATTGTAGTTTTTCTAATATAGCCATGTTCATAAAAATCTCCTGCAATAAATAAATATGGTATATTATTTTGCTTTATATATTGAATTATTTTTTTAAATACTTCTCTTTGATCCATTCTTCTTATTTTTCCAAAATTACCTTTTTCGTTTAGAGTAGTAAATGGAGTGTCAAAATGCATATCAGCAATATGTACAAATTTCATATTTGTTCTCCTTTTTTTATTTTTATTATTTATTTTAATATTTATTTTTATTATTTATTTTTGCTATTTATTTTTTTATTATTTATTTTTTATTATTTATTTTTTTATTATTTATTTTTTATTATTTATTTTTGCTATTTATTTTTTTATTATTTATTTTTTATTATTTATTTTTTTTATTATTTATTTTTTATTATTTATTTTTTATTATTTATTTTTTTATATTTATTTTTTAATTAATTGCTATTTTATATTATTTTATTTTTTTAGTCAATATTTTTAAAACATTCGTTTCGTTTTTTGTTTTTGAATTTTTCATAAATTTTACAAACGATTTTTCTGTCTTATAGTCATATTTTTTATGTTTTAGATTTGTTTTTTCTATTCTTTTATACCGGCTAATAAAAACTTACTCTTCTTTTATTTTTTATGTTAATTTCATTCTCAATTTTTTCATTCTTTTTTGATTTTCTATTTTTCTTTTATTCCGATACTTTTTTATCTCTTTTTTCACCTTTTTTTGAAACATTTTTTTGCTCTTTCTATTTTTTTTCAATATTATATAGCAATCTTCAGAAGTTTTGCCTACATAAAGAAGTATTTTTTATCATTTTTAAGCATGTCTAATTGACAGTTTAAATTGTGCCAATCGAGTAGGAACTAAATGATTAATTCATTTAGTGTCCTCTCACACCACACGTACGTGCCGTTCGGCATACGGCG
>CANQHC010000017.1 GCA_947623595.1 uncultured Clostridia bacterium
TAAACCCAATATATTCATCAATGTAGATTTTCCTGATCCAGAAGGTCCAATAATAGAAACAAACTCACCTTTTTTTACATTAAAACTTACATCATCTAATGCTTTTATTTCTTCTCCTCCTAGCACGAAGGACTTACAAATATTTTTAAGTTCTATCATATTTTTTTCCTTTCCTAATTTTGTTTTTACTTATTAAGGCTCTGCCTCTTTTTGTACACTTTGTTTCATTTGCCCTCTATCAGTTGGTGGCTCTCCAGTACCATTTGTCATTCCTCCATTTTGCCTAAATCCTTTTTGTTCTCCTCCCATTTGTCCTCCAAAATTTCCAAACATTCCTTGATTATTATTAGAATTATTTGTACTTTCTGTTACTTCTGTTTCTATTTGTATTTTGTCATTTAATGATAATCCTGATAAGATTTGAACATAATTTTCATCTGCAATTCCAGTTTCAACTATTACTTCCTCTGTCTCTCCATCTTCGTTTATTTTTGTTACATATTGTTTTCCATCACTATTTTCTGAAATACTATCTATCGGAACACTAATTACTTCTTTTTCTTCTTTTAATATAACTGTGCATGATGTACTCATTCCGAAGTTTTACTGTATCATCATTTTCAAATTCTACTGTACCTGAAAATGTAGTTCCAGAAGTTTGATAACTTCCAACTGAATCTAATTTTGTAATTTTACCTGTATATGTTTTACTCTCATCAGCAGTTAATGTTATTTCTACTTCTTGCCCAACAGCTACAGAATTTATTTCATTTTCGTTTATTGAAATTGTTGTTATCAATGTATCTAAATTTGAAACTTCTATATAATTTGATGAAGTACATTTATTTTCAGTTTCTGGAACATTTGAACTTATTACAACACAATCATAAGGTGCTGTAAGATAGCTTCCATTTGTGTATTCTAATATATTTTCTCCTGCCTTTACTGTATCATCATTTTCTACACACATTGTTTTGAAATATTTGGTTGTTTCTAATTCCAACTTTTCTGTTGTCTTTGCTTCAACTGTTCCAGATGCAGTTAATGTTTTTTTGATGTCATGATTTGATACTGTTTCTTCTCTAGTAATTATTTGTGTTTTATCATCTTCTGCATTTAATCCTACTTGCCTACCAATAATAAAACTTCCTACAATTAAAATAATAATAAAAATAATAAGTAATATTCTCTTTTTCATCATTTACCTCCAATTAAAGTGTTGCACTAAAATCCGTTTTTTCTTCATTTTGATATAAATAATAAGTTCCACTTGCCAAATCTTCACTGCTAAATATTAATGTTTTAAAATCTTCTTTTGCCTCAAAAGTTGCAACTATTTCATCATTTTCATTTTTTATACTAATGCTAGTTCCACTTTTTATAGAACTATTCATATTAAATGTTAATGATTTTTGTTTTGAACTTGATTCTGGCTTTTCCATCATGTCAGAGCCTATTGCAATAACTGTTCCTCCATTTATTTGGTATCCTTTATCTGTATCTATTGCTGCATTTCCACCATTTGCTGAACCTATTGTATAGACGTTTCCACCATTAATTATTAAATCTTGATTAGAGTCAATTCCATCTCCATTTGCCTTTATAAAAATATCTCCATTGTTAATTGTAATTAAGCCTCCATCTCCTCCTGCATTTATTCCATCATCATTACTTTCAATATTTATAGTTCCTCCATTTATTGTTATATTATTAGTTTCTGTTGCTATGCCTTCTCCTTCTGATTGTTTTCCATATACATTTAGAGTTCCATTTCCTTCAATAGTAAGACTTCCTACTGAATAAATACAAGCATCATATTCACTTGACCCACCATCAGTTAAACTATTTGTTGTACCATCTTTTAATTTTATAGTTAACCCTCCTTTTCCTATATTTGCAATTGTTGCAGTTATATCATTTTGTATTGTTACATTATCTAAAATCAAAGTAACATCCGATGTACTATTTATTAATACAGAATTACTAAAATCTCCTTTTAGGGTATATTCTCCTGCTTCTTCAATTGTTATGTTAGAACTATATTCATTTAAATTTATTTCTTTTTGAGTTACTATTTCTCCTGATTCCACATCACTGCTATTAGTTTCTTTTTCTACTTGCTCTTCATTTGGATTTCCAAATTTTCTATCTTCAAAGTTTTCTGGATTAAATCCTTTGTTATTAATTGTATTTATAGTTATAATAACAAGTGGTATTAATATAAAAATTAAAATCATAATTATAATAAGTTGTATTTTTGTTTCTTTATTCATTTTCAAAACCTCCTAAATTTCTTATTTGTTACTATACAATATAAACATTGAAAAAATATTGAAAATGATTAAATATTTTAAAATCTTTCAAAAAAAATAAAAGTAATGCCTTTAAGCACTACTTTTAAACTGGAATATTTACTTTAAAAATTGTAAAGTGATCTTTGTATGATACTTCTATTTTTCCATTGTATTTTTCTACTGTAGATTTTGCTATAGCTAATCCTAATCCATATCGTTTTTCTTGCCTATTTCTTGATTTATCTATTCTATAAAATCTTTCAAATATTTTTTTTCTTTCTTCTTCTGGAATAGGATCTCCATAATTCTTTACTTGAATAATAATGTCATTTTTTTCTTTATTCAGTTCTACTATTACTTGTTTTTTAGATTCGGTATGTTTTATTGCATTGTCTAATAAAGTAGATACAATGTGTTCTATATCTTCTTTATTTGTCTTTAACATTATATTTTCTTTAATATTGCTATCAATTGTTATTTCTTTCTCATAAGCCATACTTTCAAACATTGAAATAATAATTTCTAATTCTTTTGACAAATTAATTTGATTTAATTCTCTAATACTATCTATATTTTCAATTTTAGCTAACATTAATAACTCGTTAATTAGTTTATTCATACTCTCAATTTCATTTTGAATATATTTTATCCATTTATTATCTTGAAGTTCATTTTCTAATACATCTGCATTTGCTTCTATAACTGCAAGTGGTGTTTTTAATTCATGTGAAGCATCTGATATAAACTGTTTTTGTTTTTCAAAAGTTTCTCCTACTGGTTTTACAATAGTCTTTGATATTTTTTTAGCACCTATGTATATTGCAATTAAAGATAAGATGCAAAGTACAACTGAAACTAATAATATTGAATTTGCATGGGTTATTGCATCTTCATTTTCCATAAATGTTATTTCAAATGTATTTTCTCCTCTTTTTCTTACATTATATATATAATTACCTTTAATACCAGAATCATCTCTTACATTTTTCTTGCTTATTTCCAAAGCATACTCTTTTATTTTTTCATCAATATCTGTTATGCTGTTATCAATACTACCATCTTTAACTATAACATGATATACTCCTTCAATATTTCTTTGTTTTTCAATATATTCTTGCCTTGGAGGTTTATCAGGTTCTTCTCTAATTAAACCGATTTGTGTCATTCTATTTATCATCATTACTGCTGTATTTATTGTATTATGATAATTAAGTATTGCAAACAGAATAATTACTCCCAAAACAATAATTGATATAGATATAAAAACAAGATAGAAAATTCTTTTCCTTAATTTTTCAATCATTTTGTACCTCCAAAATATATCCAATTCCTCTTACTGTTTTTATTTCAACTTTTGATTTTAGTAATTTTAATTTTTTTCTTAAAAATGATATATATACTTCTACATTATTATATTCTGCATCACTATTATATCCCCAAATCTTATCTGCTAATATTTCTCTACTTACTGCTTGATTTTTATTAATCATAAGTATTTCAAGTAGTTCTAATTCCTTACCATTAATTGTTATCTCATTATTTTGACAAGAGATTTTTCCGTTTCTTAAATTTAAGGATAAATCTTCATATTGTATAATGCTTAAATCTTTTACATCTGTCTTTCGTTTTAAAACAACTTTAATTCTAGCTACTAATTCTTTTATATGAAAAGGTTTTGTAATATAGTCATCTGCTCCATTTTCTAGTCCATTTAATTTATCATAAATTTCTGATTTTGCAGTTAATATAATAACAGGTGTTTCTATTTTTGCTTTTTGTAAGCTATCTAGTATTTTGAAGCCATCTTTATTTGGTAACATTATATCTAACAAAATTAAATCATAGATACCTGTTAATGCCTCATTTTCTCCTTCTTCTCCATCTGTAATAATATTAGTCATAAAATTTTCTTTTTTTAATGTTTCTGATATTGCATCTGCTAGGCTATATTCATCTTCTATAATTAGTATTTTCATAAAGTTTGCCCCTCCTTTTCTTTGACATTATATTACTCAAACATTGAAAATTTATTGAAAATTTTACAATATTTCTTTTTAATTTATTTATATTATAATCACTTTATTAGGAAAAACTATGTGCCTTTTTAGGAATTTTTGTGGAATTTTTATTTTGCTATATTTGTTCTATGTTTATTATTTCTTTATCTCTAAAAGTTAATTTTAACAAACAAGGTGATGTTATAGATAATTCTTTTCCTTCGTATTCAAGATTTAGTTTTTCATTTACTTTACAATAACTTAATAAATAAAATTTAATTGCACCACCATGACTTATTACTGCTATTCTTTTACCTTTATACTTTTCAAGTATTTCACTTATAAACTCATTCATTCTTTTATTTGTATCATTGGCACTTTCTCCATCTCTAGTTTTAAAATCTGGAAATGCTAATTGTTCGCGAGATGGATCTCTACTAGATTTATCACTCATAAATTTTCCTAAATCTTCTCTATTACCAAGTTTTCTTTCACATAGTCTTTTATCCAAGTTATACTGTAGATTATTTTCATTAGCAACATATTTAGCTGTCTGCTTTGCCCTAGTATAACTGCTACACCATATTACATCAATGTTTTTTAGTTCACTATTTTCACTTAATTTTTTTGAATCTTGCTCACCTTCTATAGATAGTATTTCTTTTTCATTAATTTCTTGCATTGTTTCGTTTGTATTTCTAATTCCTTCCTCATCAATTGTTTCAGCATGTCCAATTAAATAAATTATAGTATCTTCCATTTTACATTCTCCTATTTTTTTATTTCTCATTTCTCTGACACTTTATCAGTATCATAATATACCACTTTTGACACGGTATCAATGTTTTTTTTATTTTTATTCTTTTTCCCCAAGAAATATAAAAGGAGCCACTTTTTAGTAACTCTTTAAAAATAGAATTTGTAATTGTTTTGCTATAATTAGCATGACTTTTCTTTATCAATAACATTTAATCTTTATATTTTTTAATTTATGCTTAATACTAAAGTTGCATTGCTAATTCCTAAAATATTTTTTAGTTCACTTTCTGTTTTGTTTGTTATTTCTCCTAGTTTTGTATAACTCCATGAATTTGAACCATAAAATATGGAAATTTGATTTCCTTGATATAACATTACATCTCCTACTTTTGTTTTTATTTGAGTGTCATTTTTAGGTAAGCTAAATCCTAAATCTCCAGTTTGTTCAAAGCTTCCATATTCACTTGTATTTACTGTTATATCACCTTGCTTTAATTTTTCTACTAAAGCTCTTGTTGCTTCATTTTGTTCTAATTTCATGTTTAATATTTCATTACCTACTTTTATTTTTATTTCTTTCACTTCGTTATCTTGCTCCGCTCCTTCTATATTTTCATTATTATTCTCTATAGCTAAATTTTCTTCTGTTTTTGTATTTTTATTTTCTTTGTTTGCCTCTGCCAGATTTTGTGGTTTGTCTAAATTTTTTATAGTAATGTAGCCTCCTATTGCAAATACTATTAATATAATAATTATTATTGCCACAATTTTCTTCTTATCCATTTTTATTGGCTCCTTTATATATCTCTTTCCTCCATTATTTTAAATTATTTTTGAAAAATTCTTCAATCCTATCAAAAGGTATTTGTCTCTACCTAAAAAAACTAATTTGATTATTTATATTAAGCCAACTTTTTTGATTAGCCTCTGTTATTTTGTCTTCAGGTTCTAACTCTCCTATTAAAAATGGAGATTTCGGATTATGCTTTTTTATATTTTTTCTTACTAAACCTGAATTTGCATTTGCATAACAATATTTGCACAAATGCATACAAGTATTATACATACCTATATCGTTTCCTAATAAACAATTACAGCCTTCCCTTTTACTATGACTTTTGGGTGAATTTAATTTATTTTCTATTGCTTTTTCAATTATTTCTTTACTCATGCAACCAGTTATATCTAAACCATAATTTTTTAAAAAACTTTTTTCACAGCAAGAATGTATTGTAATATTATTTTGTTTTCCTATTTTGGAAAATGCTTTTGCAATTTCTATTTGCTCTTCATCAGTAGAAGGTCTTAAGTCAGGAGCATTTTTCTTTACTTTTTCATACATATCTAAAAAACTAATAGTACAGTCTTCTGTATAGCCTTTAAGTTCACTCATTAATTTTTCAAAACATTTAATGTGCACATTTACATCAAATTTTTCATTTATAAATATTGGATCATAACGAATTGCTACTGCATTTCTTCCAAGATGTTCTGATAACCTTTTAAAATCACTAATTACTTGCTTTTTGTCTGGTACGTTAGGCTCTATATCTTTTCCATAAGGTGTAATCGTTACAAACCAAAATTGTTTATATTTGTCTAATTCTGATAAATGCGAAATTACTGGATGTGGATTTTTAGTGCAAAATGCTAAACAATCAACTACGTTTGGATTTAAACTATATTTAGTTACTTGATGTTTATAATATGGATTTCTAACATACACATAACCTTCCTTTATTCTATTTAATAACCAATTAGAATAAAAAGCTGGTATATCAGTCCTCATTCCTGTATTTATTATCATTTTTTCTCCTTTTTTATGAAAAAGACTGCTATCAATAGCCACCTAGATTGACAGAATTTATCTACTTAATCTTGCCACCACCAATTACAATATCATCAATATAAAATACTGCTGATTGACCTGATGCTGTTGACTTTTGTGGTTCATCATATATTACCTTAATATTGTTTTTATACGGAATTATCTTTGCTTTATATGCTTTTGAAGAGTATCTTGTTTTTACATAAGCTATTAATTCTTTTTCTAATTTATCGAATAATAACCAATTAACATCTTGAACAATAAATTCCTTTTTATACAGTTCTTTTTCCTCACCAACAATTAGTTCATTTTTTCTTTTATTAAATCCTATCACATATAGTGGTGAATTACTAGATATTCCTAATCCTTTTCGTTGGCCAATTGTATATTTATATAATCCTTTATGAGTACCTAATATATTTTCATTTATATCTACAATATTTCCTTGACTACTTTTTAGCTCTGAATTGTTTTCTAAAAATGTTTTATAGTCTCCACTTGGAATAAAACAAATATCTTCACTATCTGGCTTATGTGCAACTAACAAATTGTGTTTTTCTGCAATTTTTCTTATTTCATCTTTACTATAAAATATCCCTAATGGTAACTTTAATTTATATAGTAGCTCTTTCGGAATATTATATAAAACATAGCTTTGATCTTTAGCTACTGCATTTGCTTTTTTTAATACATTTTGTTTATATTCTTTTGAATATTCTATTTTAGCATAATGACCTGTAGCAATGAAATCACAGTTCAACTCTTTTGCCTTTTGATACATACTTCCGAATTTTAAATACTTGTTGCATTCAATGCATGGATTTGGTGTTTTACAATTTGAATAGCAGTTTATAAAGTCTTGAATAACATATTTATTAAATTGCTCTTTAAGATTCAATGTATAATGTGGTATTTGTAATTAATCACATACTCTTTTGGCATCTAAGGTAGAAGAAATGCTACAACAACTTCCCTCAATTTCTCCTTCAAATAATTTCATTGTAATTCCTATTACATCATATCCTTGTTCTTTAAGTAGAATGGCTGACACACTACTGTCTACTCCACCGCTCATCCCTAGTAATACTCTTTTTCTCATTTATATATCACAACTTTCACAATGATGTTCTTTTAAATTACACTTTTGTTTTATTTCTTCTTCTGTTAACTTACCCTCTTTTCTGTAATAATCTGCAATAGCTTCATGTATTGCCTCTTCTGCTAAAACTGAACAATGTAGTTTTACTGGTGGAAGTCCTCCTAATGAATTTACTACATCTGTATTTTTTAGTTTTAGAGCTTCTTCTATTGTCTTTCCTTTTATCATTTCTGTTGAAATACTACTTGTTGCAATTGCAGCTCCACATCCAAAAGTTTTAAATTTCACATCTACTATAATATTGTTTTCTACCTTAATAAACATTTTCATAATATCTCCACAAACTGGATTTCCAACTTCTCCAACTCCTGAAGCATTTTCTATTTTTCCAACATTTCTTGGGTTTGTATAATGTTCTATCACTTTTTCTGAATATTCCATTATTTATCTTCCTCCTCAATAAATTTCTCATACAATGGAGACATCTCTCTTAATCTATTTACTATTTCTACTAAATTTTCTACAACATAATCAATTTCTTCTTTTGTATTGTATTTTCCTATTGAAATTCTTAAAGAACCATGTGCTATCTCATGTGGCAAACCTATTGCAAGTAATACATGTGATGGATCAAGTGAACCAGAAGTACAAGCACTACCACTAGATGCACATATTCCTTTTAAGTCTAAATTTAATAATAAACTTTCTCCCTCAATAAATCTAAAAGAAATATTAACATTTCCAGGTAATCTTTTATCTAAGTCGCCATTTATCTTGATATATGGAATTTTTTCTTTTACTTGATTTATATAGTAATCTCTTAATTCCTTGATTTTATTATTATGTTCTTCTAAATTTTGATACGCTAATTCAATTGCTTTTGCAAGACCTACTATTCCTGCTACATTTTCAGTTCCAGCCCTTTTATTTCTTTCTTGATGTCCTCCATTTATAAATTTATTAAACTGTACACCCTTTTTTACATACAATACTCCAATTCCTTTTGGTCCATAAAACTTATGTGCTGATAATGAAAGACTATCAATATTTAATTGTTTTACATCTATTTTTATATTTCCAACTGCCTGTACAGCATCTGTATGGAAAATAATATTATTTTCTTTTGCAATTTTTCCAATTTCTTCTATTGGTTGTATTGTACCAATTTCATTATTTGCAAACATAATAGTAATTAGTGTTGTAGTTGGCTTTATAGCTTTTTTCAATTCCTCTAGGTCAATTATTCCGTTTTCTTTTACACTAATATATGTTACTTCAAATCCTTCTTTTTCTAGTTGCTTACATGTTTCTAGCACTGCAGGGTGTTCAATTTTAGATGTAATTATATGATTTCCCTTTTTTATATAACTATATGCAATTCCTCTAATTGCAGTATTATCACTTTCGCTTCCACCAGAAGTAAAGTAAATTTCATTTGTATCACAATTTAAAATCTGTGCTACTTTTTCCCTCGATTCTTCAACAGCTCTCCTATTTTCTCTTCCAATTTTGTATATAGATGAAGGGTTTCCATAATTTTCTAATAAGTATGGCATCATAGCTTTTACAACTTCCTCATCTGTTTTAGTTGTGGCATTATTATCTAAATATATAGTTTTCATTTTTATTTTTCCTTTCCTATAAATATAGTAGGAATTATAGCATCTATTCTCTAGTTAGTCAATAGGAATTTAAAAATAAATGAATTGTAAGTAGTTTTGCCACTTACAATTCATTATATTGGTTACAAAAAATAAAATAGAAATCAAATTTGATTTCTATTTTATTAAATTTTCTAGTGTTTTACTATTTACATAATCGTCAATTACATCATTTAGTCCTTTCCAAAAAGAATATGTCTTACAGTTTTTTTGCCTTATACATTTTCCTTCTTCTGTTAAACATTCTATTGGAGTTAAATCTCCTTCCGTTGCTTTCAATATATCTCCTATTATATATTCATTCGGTTTTTTAGCTAATTTATATCCACCAAAAGTTCCCCTTGCTGCTTCTAAATATCCAGCTTTATTTAACATGGCTATAATTTGCTCTAAATATTTATTTGATATTCCTTGCCTTTTTGCTATTTCTTTTGAAGTTATATATTTGCCATTACTATTTAAGGCTATATCTATCATAACTCTTAAAGCATACCTTCCTTTTGTAGATATTTTCATATGATTTCCTCCTCAATTTCTATAGATTATACCACTAAATTGATAGGAATTACAATAAATTTCGAACAATTCATCACTATTCTAAATTTTGAGGCAACTCCATTTTATGAAATTTAAAACTAACGCTCTTCCTTTGTATTATTGTCAATTTCTATATTATATCTATTATACATCGCTTTCAATTCTCTGAATGGAAGTTGCGATAATTTTTCTTTTTCTCTAGCTAGAATAGCGTCAATCATTATTGAAGCTTCTTCCTGTTCTTTTTTCATTCTCTTTTTTTCAATAATTTTTTTCAAAACTTCTTCATCTCTACCTGTACAAAATTTTTGATACCTACCTGTTTTAGGATTTCTTTCTACCAAGCCAATATATATTTCTTCTAAGCCATAACTTCTAGCTATTTGTTGCTTAGAAGCTAATCTTCCTTGTGATATAAGTTCATCACCAAAACAATCAAGGTATTGAGCATCTAATTGCATTCTAGAAAAATCTACTCTATCAGCATAAGCACATCTCTTTTCTATTATTCTATTTTGGTCATCAACTTCAAGTAGCTCTAGCTTTTCAAATTTTTCAATATCGGATTGCAATTCATGAACTATAACTTTTGTGCCATCTTTTCTTTTAATCATAATGTCTTCTACCCCTACTCTTCTTCCATCATATTTAGGATCTGCAATAAAAATTGCAAATCTATTTATATATTTTTGGGGGTCTAAACCTCTTCTTCTGGCTTCTTCTTGCATTTCTTGTGTTGGAACTATTTCATATGTAGCCATGAAATCACCTCCTATAATTACACTTTATTATAGCATATTTCACGCAAAAAAGCAATTTGGGTGAATTCCACCATATTTCTACATATTGTTTCAACACTACTTTTTTATATAATTATTCACTTACTAAATCTGTGTCTAAAATATTAAAACTTATTGTCTTAACATTTTCATACTCTGTATCATCATCTCTAGTATCACTAAATTGATCAGTATAATATTTATATATTTTCATAGTATAAGTTGAATTATCATTTATTATTTTAGGATAAAATAAACTAGCAGTATATAAGCTTTCTTTTTCTTCTATCATATTTCCCTGGTTATCTATTAAATCAAAAGCATATCTTGGTACTTTTATCGATTCATCAACCATTATTCCATTTTCTAAATTAGTTTCTATTTCTATAACTGTACCTATTTCTGATGTTTTTATTTGAGTAATTTGTGCTTTACCATTTTCTCCATCCGGTACAACAATTATAGGAGTATCATATTTTTCTTTTTCACCAGTTTGACTGTTTATAGCCCAACCATATTCCTTTTTAACTTCAAATTCGGCAACAGCATCTTTTGGAACATATCTTTTCATTGTTTCAGCATTTTGTCTTAAATTGTTTACATTAAAATTCCATTCTCCATCAAATATTGAAGGATTGTCACCCATAAATTCCATGCACAAATTTTTAATTTTTATTTGAATATTTATATTATTTTCAAATTTGTAACTTGAAATATCACTTACCATATATAGCATAAATTCATCATCTGAAATAAGTTCGTTTATATTATAATTTTTGTCAAAATCTTTTAATTCACCAAGTATATTAAACCCGCTATTTTCTTCTTCATAATTTCCAATATAAACATTATTATTTTCATCAAATATTTTGGCTTGAAATTGTATATTAGCACATTTTTCAAAAATTTCTTTTTTAAATTCATCTTTATTTTTAGTTTTTTGTTCTATATTATAATATTCTAGTTCATAAGGCTTTTCATATATATCTTTAACTTCAAACTTATAACCAATTTTAATAAAACCATTATTGTATTCAACATCTTTCAAAGTTACTTTAACTCCGTTTTTTTCCACGGTTTGATTTATTTCTTCTTTTTCTTGATTTGTTTGCTGAGGTGTTTGAAGTTCATTTTCTGCATTTTCTTGATTTATTTGCTTATTATTTTGAGATATTTGATTACCAGTTGGTTGTGTTATAATTTCTTTAGTTTTTAAGCTAATCATTATTCCTATAATTGCACAAAAAGCAATGCAGATTAAAATTATAATTAAAACTTTCTTTTTCATATGCATTATCTCCTTTTTATAGTTTATTTTTTATAAATCATAAGTAAACTTTTGCAATTGCTTTTTATGTTAAAAATGTGACTTAATCACTTATTTTAAGCAATATCATTTTCTTGTTCTATAATTTTTAGGTTTTCTTTTCTTTTTATCTTGTTAGTAGTTGTTTTTATTAGTGGTTTTTCTGTTATAATCATTCCTCTTATTGCTTTATATGTTGGCATTATTTTGTTTATATCTTTTATTTTAGAATGTATAGCATTATAAATTTCTTCATCAGTTTCAACCTTATAAACATCTTTTGCTCTTTCTTTGTCGATAACTACTTTTACATTTATTTTTAAATCATTTTTATCTTCTGTCATTTGTTTTCCAAATATAAAAGACTCATTTACTCCTTCAATTCTATTAACTAAATTTTCAATTTCTTCTGGAAAAATATTTTTTCCATTTTTCAAAACAATAACACTTTTCTTTCTTCCACAAATAAATATATATCCTTCTTCATCAATTTTTGCTAAGTCTCCTGTATGAAACCATCCATCATCAAATACTTCATCATTAGCTTCTGGATTATTATAATATCCAAGCATAATACTAGGTCCTTTTACTACCAACTCACCAATTTCTTCACTATCCACATCAACTAACTTTGCTTTAACACTAGGTAGGGACTTTCCTATTGAACCTAATTTGTAATATCTATTTGATCCTACCGCAACTACTGGAGATGTTTCTGTCAAGCCATATCCCTGTACTAAATTAAATCCTAATAATCTATATTCACTTTCTACGGAACTTTCTAATGCTGCCGCACCACTAATAAATAATTTTACATTTTCACCAAGCATTTCATGTATTTCTTTAAATTTTTTTTTTCTTTCTTCGATAGGTAAATCTTTATATTTTTCTTCATCTTCTAATAATTTTTCAAGTTTGCCTTCTCTTTGCCAAGTTGCTTTTATTAGTTTTAATATTTTTTCATATATTAATGGAACACAAGCCATTATAGATACTTTATGTTCTTTTATATTTTGTGTAATATGTTTTAATCCATCACAAAATACAGTCATTGCTCCTCTATATAATGCAAATAAGAACCCCACTGTACATTCAAATACATGGTGAATTGGCAATACTGATAAAAATACATCTTCTGAATTTACATCTAATACTGAACTTATATCCATCAAATTTGCACAAATATTTCTATGCGATAATGCTACTACTTTTGGCTGTGAGGTTGTACCAGAAGTAAAAAGCATAATACTCATTTGTTTTGGTTTGATTTCAGCATCTAAAAAACTTCTATCTCCATTTTTTATTAGTTCAAATCCCTCTTCTATTAACTCTTTTTGAGAAAGAACTCCGTTTTTATGTTGCTGTAAATCCATTGAAATTAGATGTTTTAGTTTTCCCACTCCATTATGTTTAAATTCTTCCAATGTTTCCATATATGAGTCTGGACAGAAAATAGCTTCAACTTGTGATTTTTCAATTAAATTCGAAAGTTCAATATCCGTTAGTGACTTATCTAAAGGAACTATTATTCCTGTACCACATACAACTGCTAAATAAGCAATTTCCCATTCATATCTACTATTTCCTATTACAGCTATTCTTTTTCCTTTAAGCCCCATATTTATTAAAGACGTTCCTAAAGCATTTATCATTTCTCTTACTTGCTTATGTGTATAATATATATATCCATCATCTTTTCTTATTTTATATGCTTTCTTATCTCCATATAATTTACCTGTTTTTTCAAGCATATCCTTTAAGTCTCTTATTTCTAAATGTTCATATATTCTCTTGTTCATCTTTTCTCTCCTATTTTATTCATCATTGTCTTCAAGCCCTGGATTTACCATATCGACTTTTAAATTTTTATCATTTTCACTACTATCATTTAATAATGTTACCAAATGTATACCTGTATAATCAGGTTCTAATTTTTCTGTTTGCTCCCAGTCTAAAACTTTTTCTAAGTAAGTGTCTTGATAATATTGTTTAGCCATTGTCGCTTTGGCTTTATATATTGTGTTATCTACTTTTTTATCTGTCTCATTATAACTTAAGTCTTCTAAAAAAGCAAATACAATTGCAGAATCTTTATTAGAATTTACATAATCTTCACATTCTTTTATCTCTTTTTCTACATCTTGTATATATTTTTCTGGTTTTACAAATTGCTTCTTATCTTCCTCAGCCCAATTTACAATTTGTACATCTATAAATAAATTATCTCCTATTTTTTCAACTCTTCTATACATGGTACCACTATCATCTTTTAATACAAATACTAAAAATTGTTTGGTAGGTTCTTCTTCAAAAATTTCATCATATTTTGCATATCTATTATAAATAGCAATTTGAGTATAAAAATTTCTCATTTCTATTTCAATTACCTCATTGCCAATAATTACGTAAACTTCTCTTTCATCAAAACAGAATTGGTAATTATTATTTTTATTATAATGTTGAAGCACTTTTAATATTCTATCTTCTATTTCAGAATAATCAATATTATTCATATCTCCATCCCAGCTAATTTCCTCATCTGAATAAATTATTTGTGCATATTTATATAAATATTCTGTTGCAAAAGTATGGTATGCACTTTGCGATATTATATTTTTTATTCCTGCATCATTTGTAAATAAATCAGAAAACTTTATTTGTTCACCAGTTTTCAAATTATAATTTAATCCTATAAAATCTTCCTCTTCTTCCGATTTGTTTTCATATCTATATTCTTTAGAAATTTTTATTGACAATGTATTAGAAAAACTACTAATACAACTAGCTGAGATACTCATTCCTATAAGTTTTTTTTCTTCTATTTCTTTTTTATCTAATAATGAAAAAGCAGAATCTTTTATTTTTTTATTAATTTTTTCTTCTATGTCTTTATCCTTTAAACCACTTATTTGATCATAATAAATTTCTATGGGGTAATAAGTATATGGTTCATCCTTTTTTATTAAATCACCTTCATGATACTCTTTGCTAGTTATTTTTAAAGGATTAATAGTATACTTATCTTCTAATGATTTTATACCAAGTCCATCTGGTTTTGGAGTTTATAAATAACTTTCTTCATTTTTCATTATGTCTTTCTTATTTAATTTGACACTTTCTTCATTCGTATAAAATATTGCAATTATAGTTAACGTAACACAAATAATAGTAAATATTATTAGAAATAAAACTGTTTTTGTCTTATTTTGTTGCAACATAACCAGCCTCCTTTGCTACTGCTTGTCCTTCATCTGATAACATTGCATTTACCAATTTTCTAGTGCCACTATTTTGAGGTTCATCTTTTCTAATTACAATATAATAGGCTGTTTGTATTGGATATGTTCCATCTTTTATTGTTTCATTAGTTGGTTTTACTCCATTTACTCCCAATAATTTTATTCTGTTTGCAACATTTGCATCAATATCTTGAAACATGGTTGTTGCATAATAGTAATATGAATAACCTATTGAATTAATTCCATTATCATAACTTGAAACTAAATTTATTATTTCTTCCATTGAACTCACAATATTTTCCGTTAATGGTTTCATTAATTTTAAATTTTTCATTACTAAAGATAACATTCCAGTTTGACTCCCAGAATTTACTGGCCTTTGATATGGCTTTATTTCTGCATCTTCTCCTCCAACTTGCATCCAGTTTGTTATTTCTCCAGTGTAAATTTTTTGTATCTGTTCTAAACTAAGGTTTTCAATTGGATTTTTTCCGTTAACATAAAATACAAATCCTTCTTTTACAACAGGAATTATTTCTAATTCAACATTTTTTTCTTTTGCAAGTTGAAGTTCTTCTTCTGATGGCTCTGTTAC
This sequence comes from uncultured Clostridia bacterium, assembly GCA_947623595.1. Lineage (GTDB taxonomy): Bacteria > Bacillota > Clostridia > TANB77 > CAG-508 > CAG-273. The sequence goes on from CANQHC010000017.1 coordinate 16,095, forward strand.
AATAATTAAATCAACTTCATCATCTATCAACTTTACATAACCAGGATGTGTATTTGTATAACCTAATTCATTTTCATTTATATTTTCTACTCCTGTGAAAGCTTTTATAAACGCATTTGCTAATGGTTGCGTTGCAAGAGAGGCATCTACTTTTGGATAATTTTCTAATGAAAATATTGGTTTAACTTCGCTTTCAGAATCCAATTTTGATGTTCTACTTGTTTGTGTAAAATAAAAATATGCTCCTACACATCCAAGTAATATTATTAACATAATTGCAATGATAATTATTTTATTTTTCATTTTTATATTCTCCCTCTTTTATTACTAACTATTTATAAAATTATTCTGCTCTATATTGATATTTATCCAAGTCAACAGTATAATTATTTACTTCAATACCGTCTTTTTCTAACTTTTCTTTCTGCTTTTCTATCCCTCCAAATGCAAAACTCTCCGATAGTTTTCCTTTACTATTAACCACCTTATAACAAGGATATTTGCTTTCATTAGGATTATTATGTAGAATATTTCCAACTACCCTTGATAAGTTCTTATTTCCTAAATATTGAGCTATTTGCTTATAAGTTACAACCTTTCCTTTTGGAATTGTTTGCAAAAACTCATACACTTTCTCTTTCACCATATTTCCTCATTATTCTCTATTGAATTTTTTATATCTTATTTTTATTTACATAATATTTTGTATTGTATATATTTTTCAACATATTTTTTTCAATGTATTATTAAATTCATTTTTTGCATATTATGTTAATTGCATTGTCTATATAATTCATATACTATAGTAGGATATTTATTTTTTTTATTAAATTCATACGACTCTTTAGCAAATTGATAAAATTCTCCTTCTGCAAAATTTTTAAGTTTTAATACTTCCTTTCTAGTATAATAATTAAATTTTTTATCTTGATATTCATCTTCTATAACTTCAGGAAATTCAATTACATACCTTACAATTATTTCCCCTTGGTAATATAATTCCTTTTCTATCGTTTTCATTTTTAATCTTTTCATAATAATTACCTCACTTATTTTATTTTATGAAATAAAGTGAGGTACAGTTCTATTATATATTATATTTTAATTCAAAATGTTTTTTAATTGATTTACAAATTCTTCTGCTTTTTTATCTAATTCTTCTAATGTTCCATCATTTTTTATATAATAATCATATTCATATTCATTAACTTCTCTGTCTGAATGATTAGAGCAAATAATTGGTATATTTTTATTAGTAATTAATAATGTTTTTGCATTACATTCTTTTTTACATTTGTCTATTTCCACATTTTCTCTTATATGCACAAACATTAACTCTTGATCCGAATTTTTAAACTCATTTGCTTTGTTACAAACATATTTTATAGGCGCATCATTATATTCTATTCCTATTTCTTTTAAATCTGATAAAAGTTTTCTAGACTTTTCATCCTTCTCGCCATTCCAACCAGTTAGCACTGTTGCTGCTTCTTTTACTTTATCTACTGAAGATATATTTAAAACACTTGCATATTTCTTGCAAAATTCCACGAAAGTATCTTTTCCAACACCGCCACTACCGTTTATAACAATTATTTGTTTCATTTGTTTTCCCCCTATGACTGTTTTCTATTTTTGAGTTTATATATTCTTTCTTATTTCATCATATTCTTGATATTTTCTATTTCTATATCTGCCTCTAATCTTGCAAATAATACTTCTGGCTTTTCTGTAACTTTTAAATTTTTAATTTCTTTATAGCTTGATAGGCTATCCCATGTTTGTAAATTCTCTGGAATTGAAAGTTGTTCTAATATTTTTTTAGATGTATATTTCATATATGGTGCAATTAAAATCGCTATTCTCCTTAAGTTTTCCACCAAATGATACATTACACTCTTTAATTCATCTAACTTTTCTTCTTTATATAATACCCATGGAGCTGTTTCATCTATATATTTATTTGTTCTAGATATTAAACTCCAAGTTTCTGAAATTGCATTGCTTATATGATACGTATCAAGATCCTCTTCTACCTGATGAATTATTCCATTTGAAAAATTTTCCACTTCTTTGTCTAAATTTGAACAATTATTTGGATAATTTTCTACTTTTCCATTAAAGTATTTGTTAATCATTCCTATAGTTCTATTTAATAAGTTTCCCAAATCATTACATAAATCAAAGTTAAATCTTTCTACAAAACCTTCTGGAGTAAATGTACCATCTTGTCCGTAAGACATTTCTCTCAAAATAAAATATTTAAAAGCATCTAATCCATAACGTTCAATCAATGGTTCTGGATAAATTACATTTCCTTTTGATTTTGACATTTTGCCATCTTTCATCATAATAAATCCATGTGCATAAATTTGTTTTGGAAGTGGTAAATTTAGTGCCATTAAAAAGATTGGCCAATATATTCCATGAAAACGAATAATATCTTTACCAACAAGATGCAAATCTGCAGGCCAATATTTTTGCATTAAAGTATCATCTTCTGATAAATATCCTAATGCAGTAATATAGTTTGTTAATGCATCTAGCCACACATAAACTACATGTTTTGGATCTTTTCTTACTTTTACTCCCCAATCAAAGCTAGTACGGCTTACACATAAATCTTCTAATCCTGGTTTTAAAAAGTTGTTAAAAAGCTCATTTTTTCTAGACTCTGGTAAAATAAAGTTAGGATTTTCTTCGTAAAATTTTATCAACCTATCTGCATATTTTTTCATGTTAAAGAAATAAGATTCTTCTTTCATTTTCTTTACTTCTCTACCACAATCTGGACATTTTCCATCCACTAGCTGAGTTTCTGTAAAATATGTCTCGCATGGCATACAGTACCATCCTTCATATTCAGATAAATAAATATCTCCTTGTTCCATAAGCCTATCAAAAATTTCTTCTACAGCTTTTTCATGTCTGGTTTCTGTTGTGCGGATAAAATCATCATAATCAATTTCCATTAACTCCCATAACTTTTTTGCACCTTCTGCCATTTCATCAACATGTTGTTGTGGCGTTTTTCCAGCTTTTTCAGCAACTTGTTGTATTTTTTGTCCATGCTCGTCCATACCAGTAAGAAAATATACTTCATATCCTCTTAACTGCTTATACTTTTTTATTGTATCAGCCAAAGCTGTAGTATAAGCTGTTCCAATATGAAATTTTCCGCTCGGATAATAAATAGGGGTTGTTAAATAAAATTTGGGCATATTCAAACCATTCCTTTCTTACTTAAGCCTCTTTCTTTACACTTTATTCCAGAACCAATCTAAACCATCATTTATTACTTTCTTTTTTCCTTTTTCACTTTCAATATGATCAATCCATAGATATGACAAAAATGATAAAAGTATAAAAATAAGATCCATAATAGCTGAACTAGTAATTGCTTGGTATAAGCTCTCACTTGTTTGGGCAATTGTTGAAAATTCAATACTATGAAATACTAATATTATTACAAATGCACATAATAAAACTCCCATAATCCATGCTTTTTTAGTATTTTTGCTTAAAAATAGTATTAGTAAGAATAATATTAGTCCAACAAAAATTGAAAATGGCTCTGATAAATTAATAATTGGCATTTTTCTTTCCTCCTTTGTATTTTTTTTATATTATAAAATTTCTAATAATTATAATATACTATTTTAATTTGCTTTCAATTAAATTTGCTAGTTTTTCAGCCTTTAATTGTATCTCTTTTTGATTTTCTCCTTCTATCATAACACGAATTAATGGTTCTGTTCCTGAAGGTCTAATTAAAACTCTACCATTTTCTTCGAATTCTTTTTCTAGCTTTTCAATTTCCTTTTGAATTTCACTATCACTTTTATAAAGTTCTTTTTTATCATTTGATACTTTTGCATTAACTAATATTTGTGGATATATATTAATTATTTTGCATAACTCTGATGCTGACTTTTGTTTTTCTAACATGACTCTTATTAACATTAAAGAAGTTAGTATTCCATCTCCAGTTGGATTATAATCCAAAAAGATAATATGTCCTGATTGTTCTCCTCCAAGATTATAGCCATTTTTCAACATTTCTTCTAATACATATCTATCTCCAACTTTAGTTTGAACTATATTCAAATCGTTATTTTGAGCATATTTCTTTAATCCTAAATTACTCATAACTGTTGCTACTACTGTATTATTTTTTAAAGTTCCCTTTTCTTTCATGTAATTAGAAATAATAGCTAATAATTTATCTCCATCAATTTCATTTCCTTTTTCATCAATAGCAAGGCATCTATCTCCATCTCCATCATAAGCTATTCCTAGATTACAATTATTTTCTACTACATATTTCTTTAACATATCCAAATGTGTAGAACCACAATTTTCATTAATATTTACACCGTTTGGTGTGTTGTTCATAATATAGTGTTTAATTCCTAATGCTGTAAATACTTTTTGTGCCACAACAGAAGTTGCGCCGTTGGCTGTATCTATTGCTACAACGAAATCTGTATTATCATAACTTTCAAACTCTTCTTCAAAATTTTTTCTAAAGAAATAAACATATTCATCTAAAAGATCTTCTCTTACTTCTGCTACTCCTATTTTATCATTAACTGCTGTAAAATCATTTAATTTTTCTGAATCCATCATTTCTTCAATTTCTTCTTCTAATTCATCTGGAATTTTCATTCCTTTATTGCTAAAATATTTCACTCCATTAAATTCATATGTATTGTGAGATGCTGAAATAACAACACTAGCATCTGCCTTTAATTTCTTAGTTAAATATGCCACAGCTGGAGTTGGTATAACTCCTAAGCTTTTTACATTAGCACCATAACTTAAAAATCCTGCTGTCATAGCACTTTCAATTAAAGTTCCAGAAATTCTTGTATCTCTTCCTATTAAAATAGTAGGTGCGTGATCAGTATGTTTTGATAGTGCGTAAGCTCCTGCTTTAGCAACACGGTATACTAAGCTTGGTGAAAGCTCTGTGTTGGCAATTCTTCTAATTCCATCTGTTCCAAAATATCTTCTCATTTTGTAGTTTATATTGAATTATATTTAATCCAATATATCCCCCTTTCGCAATATTGTTAAATTTAATAAACCTTGTATATTTTATCATATTTTTTTCAAAAAAAATATATTTTTTTATAAACACATAAAAATTCTTTTTAATTAATCTTCTATTTAGGTATTACTTTTTTTGAAGGTGGTATAAATAATTTAAAATAATATGGTTGTATATCTGTTAATATATCACGTACTAAAACCACTTGCCCATCTTTGGTTGTTATTTTTAAATTTGGAAAAGATTTTACCATAATCTCATCAGAAAAAAGAGTATCCACAATCTTTTTTATAACTTGATTCTCATATAGCTTTTTAAAAGTATGAGTATAACTTGTTGTTTCTTTTATTTCTACTTTTCCATCATGTACCAGCCTTGTAAAAAACATTTGAAGAGCAAAACTACTAATTATCCAATCCAAAAACATAAATATTACTAATATAATGACTGTTGTTTTTAATAATTTTGGAGCTATTTTATCAAGGATTTTATCAACATTTGGGTGAATATGTGTCATTAAATAAATTGCCAAAACACCCCAAAATAGAGAAAACCAAATACATACTCTTCCATTGATATTAAATGGTATGTTAGAGTAATCCCACCATTTAACATCAAATATCATTTCTCCTACCCAGCTAATAAGATATTCTACAATAGAACCTAATAAAAAACCTCCTATGAACAAAGTATAATTATTTTTATTAAACTTTTGTAAGCCAACAATTAGTGTAACTGCTCCAACACCATAAATTGCACAAAAAGGTCCATAAAGAAAACTTTTTCTACTTTCAACAACTCCTTCTGTAATTATTCCAAAAAGTGTTTCTATAAAAAATCCTATAATACTATAAATAACTATATATGCCATTAATCTAATCACTGGAATTCCCATTATTGAAATTCTAGTTTGTACTTTTTCTAATTCTTTTTTTTCTTTTTTTGATTCTCTAACATTTTTTCCTTTTAGCTCTTTTTTTGACTCTCTAACATTTTTTCCTTTTAGCTCTTTTTTTAACTCTCTAAGAATAATTTTTTCTTCCCTTATTTCTTCTTTAATTTCTTCTTTTAATTCTTTTGTAGTTTCAGATGTTTCTTCTTTTTCCATTGGTTCCTCCATCAAATTCTACATTTTATTTGGCATTTGAATTCCTAATAATTCTGCTCCTATTTTCAAAATTATTCCTACTGCATAAGTTAAATATATTCTTGCATCCTGCAAATTTTTATCTTCATTGATAATTTTATTTTCATTATAAAAACTGCTAAAACTTTGTGATAAATTTATTAAATATCTTGCTAATATATATGGTTCATATTTTTCGGCAGATTGTAATACAATATCTTGAAAATTATATATTTTTTTGATTACTCTTAAAGAATATTCATCAGTTAATTTTTCAAAATCAATTTCTTTTATTTCAGGTAAATAACCTGCTTTTTCTAATAAGCTTTTAGTTCTTACATAAATATATTGCATATATGGACCTGTTTCACCATTAAAATTCAACATTGCATCCCAATCAAAAATTTCATCTTTTATTCTACTATTATATAAATCATTAAAAATAATAGCTCCTATTCCAATTTTTTTTGCAATTTCCTCTTTATTTTCTAAATTTGGATTTTTCTCTTCCATTATTTTGCTTACTCTTGAAATTGCTTCATTTAACAAATCTTCTAATTTTATTATGTTTCCTTCTCTAGTTGACATCTTTCCACTTTTTAACTGTATCATACCAAATGGAATATGTACTAAATTATTCGTATATTTTTCATCTAAATTTAAGTATTTTGCGACTTCAAATATTTGTTTAAAATGTAAAATTTGCTCATATGAAGTTACATATAGTGATTTATCAAATTTATAAGTTCTAGCACGATATAAAATAGCCGCCAAATCACGTGTAGCATAAGTAGTTGAACCATTTGTTTTTTCTATAATACAAGGTGGCATATTTTTTTCTGATAAATCTACAACCATTGCACCTTCAGATGGCTTCAATAATTGCTTTTCTTTCAAAATTTCTACTACTTCTGACATTTTATCAGAATAAAATGCTTCACCATTCCATGAATCAAAGTTTACTTGTAATAAATCATATACCCTTTGAAATTCTTTCAAACTAAGTTCTCTAAATTTTTCCCATAAATTTAGACAATATGTATCTTTTTCTTCTAATTTTTTAAAATTATTCCTGCACTCTTCTAAAACTGTTTCATCTTCTTTGCAAAGATTATTAATTCTTATATAAATTTTAGTTAGTTCATCTATTGGATTTTCTTCTATATTATATTCTTTTCCCCATCTTTTGTAACCTTCTATTAATTTGCCAAATTGTGTACCATAATCCCCTAAATGATTTATTCCTACACATTTATAACCTAAGAATTGATATATTTTATAGATAGCATTTCCAATAACGGTTGAGCGTAAATGCCCTATATGAAATGGTTTTGCAATATTTGGTGATGAATAATCTATTGTAATAACTTTTCCATTTCCTATATCACTTTTTCCATAATTTTCTTTTTGATTGTCAATTTCTTTTAAAACATTAACAATATATGCTTTGGGTTCTATATAGAAGTTCAAATATCCATTTACAACTTCTACTTTTTGCATAAATTGTTCTTCGAAATGAATATTTTTCTTTAAATCTTCTGCTATCATTTGTGGAGCCTTTTTTAATTCTTTTGCTAATTTAAAACAAGGAAAAGAAAAATCCCCCATTTTTTCATCAGATGGTACTTCTATGTATTCATAAATATCTTTTTCTTGCAAATTAGTTATTTTACTAATTTGCTGTGCTATTTTCTGTTTAAAATCTACCATTTTGTTATTCCTTTCCATATTTTCAAAATATTCAATCCAATATGCATTATTTATTGCTTTTTAGTCACCTAAATTAATACCTATATGTCTTGCTGTTTTTACTAAGTCATGATCCATGTTTACTCTACGAATATTGCTTTCTGGTGTATTTCCTGAAACTGCTCCTATTTCTTTATTATTACCAACAACATCTTCTAATGAAACACTGTCTAACCTTCCATCTTTAAGAATAGTTAATACATTAAATTTTCCTTCTAGTGCAAGTTCCATTGCTTTTGCTCCATATTTAGTAGATAAAACTCTATCAAAAGCTGTAGGTGAACCTCCTCTTTGCATATATCCTAATACTGTGCATCTTGCTTCTAAACCTGTTAATTCTTGCAACTGCTGTGCAACCCTTTCTCCTGCACCTCCTAATTTATTATTATCCACACCTTTTCCCTTATTTCTAACTGCTTTAATACTAATCTCTCCGCCTTTTGGTTTTGCACCTTCTGCAACTACAACAATACTAAATTCTTTTCCACGATTTTTACGATTAATAATTTTTCTAGCAGCACTATTTATATCATATGGAATTTCTGGAATTAAAGCAACATCTGCTCCTCCTGCTATTGCAGACTCTAATGCAATCCAACCTGCATATCTTCCCATTACCTCTAAAACCATAATTCTATGATGTGTTGCAGCTGTAGTATGAAGCCTGTCTAAAGCATCAGCTGCAACAGATACAGCTGTATTATACCCAAAAGTAATTTCTGTACAAGCAACATCATTATCAATTGTTTTTGGAACACCAATTACATTAATTCCTTTTAATGACAAATCCCTTGCAGACTTTTGAGTTCCATCTCCTCCAAGTGTAAACAAACAGTCAATTTCATCTTTTTTTATATTTTCCACACATATATCTGACAAATCCTTATATACAGTTTCTCCGTTTTCTTCAACAGGATAACAAAATACGTTTGAATTTGTAGAAGATCCAATAATTGATCCTCCTTTAGGCAGAATTCCTATTGCATTTCCGGTACTACTTGTTCCCATACGAACATAATTATTTTCTAATAAACCTCTATATCCTTCAATAAAACCATAACATTCTATATCATTATTTTCTGCTGTTTTTATAATTGCTCTAATAACAGCATTAAATCCAGAAACATCTCCTCCATTGGCTAAGATAGCTACTCTTTTTAACATAAAAATTTTCATTCCCTTCTTTTGAATATAAATATGCTTAAAGTATCAATGTACAAATTATATTGTCGCATATTCTTTTGCATAATTTCATGGTATTATTATACCAATAAATTCGAAAAATACAACAAATTTATTGTGTTTTTTTCATTCCACGTGCATACTTTCTTTACTTTTTTCTCCTTAGTTTTTCTTTACAATTTATTAGCTATTTTATCATTAAAATAGCTATATTTCAATATGTATTTATCACTAAAAGTCACTTTTTTAATGCTTTTATAATAATAAAAATTTTTCCAATGTTTTTATATCAATAAAAATTTTTCCAATGCTTTTATATCAATAAAAATTTTTCCAATGCTTTTATATCAATAAGGCTTTTCCTAATCTTTTATGAGACTAAAAAATTCTCCTAGAAACTCTAAGAGAATTTTTGTTTTTCGCCTATTAGCAGTACTTTTTTATAAACGCAGTTACTTTAGTTTCGAAACTTTCAATGGCTTCAATTGCGGATTTCATAATAGAGTCCCTTGCTTCTCCATAAACCAAATTCTTATCTGATAGAACAAATATGTACTGCCCGTACTGGTTTTTTCGCATTTCAATCATAGGAATTCTATAATAATATTCTATAATGTTTTTCTTCTTCCCTTTTTCCTTTTTGAAAATCATTTGGCAAGACACACTATATTTCTTATGCCGATCTACTACCGCCAAATATGAACCCGATTTTTGAACAAAACTGCTAAGCTCTCTTCCTATACAAATTCTTTCCACTTGAGTGATTCTACTAATTCCGATATTTTTAAAGAGACTTTCGCATAAATCAACTCCATTAACTTCATCTGAGTTCATCTTTCCTGATACTTCGCTAAAAATTTCTTTTACTTTCTGACTGTCATTGAATAGACCTACTTGACCTTTTATTAATTCTATTTCTATTACAGTTACTGCATTCCAACCAATAAATCTCGCTTTATTCCGTTCACATGAGAATTGCCCTGCTACAACTTCTTCTTGCATAAAAGCACCTCCTAAAATATTTATTTTCTTTCTTAGTTATTCACTTGCTGAAAAAGGAGCTCTTCTATTTTAACTGCATAATCAATTATAATATATCATTGATATAAAATCAAGATATTAAATTTCTAAGCAGTAAAAGTCCCTAATTTTAAAATCAGGGACTTTTTAGTATTTATTTTTACATTTTATTTTCTAGGATTTTTAATAGCTGCTTGTGCTGCTGCTAATCTTGCAATTGGAACTCTATATGGTGAGCAAGATACATAAGTCAATCCAACATTATGACAGAACTCAACTGTAGGTGGATTTCCTCCATGTTCTCCACAGATTCCTAAGTGAATATCTGGTCTTGTAGCTCTTCCCATTTCAGCTGCCATTTTTACTAATTTTCCAACACCAGTTTGGTCAAGTTTAGCAAATGGATCTGATTCATAAATTTTCTTTTCATAGTATGAGCCTAAGAATTTACCAGCATCATCACGGCTAAATCCAAATGTCATTTGTGTTAAATCATTTGTACCAAATGAGAAGAATTCAGCTTCTTTTGCAATTTCGTCTGCTGTTAATGCTGCTCTAGGAATTTCTATCATAGTTCCTACTTTATATTTCATTTTAACTCCAGCATTTGCAATTTCTTCATCAGCTGTTTTAACAATAATATCTTTTACATATTTTAATTCTTTAACTTCTCCAACTAGAGGTACCATTATTTCAGGAACAACATTCATTCCTTCTTTGTTTACATTGATAGCTGCTTGTATAATAGCTTTTGTTTGCATTACAGCAATTTCTGGATAAGTAACATCTAGACGGCATCCTCTATGTCCCATCATTGGGTTGAATTCATGTAAACTTTCTACAACTGCTTTTAAATCTTCGAAAGTCATTCCCATTTCTTTTGCTAAAGCTTGGATATCTTCATCAGCATGTGGTAAGAATTCATGTAATGGTGGATCTAATAGACGAATTGTTACTGGATGACCTTTCATTGCTTTGAATATTCCTTCAAAATCTCCTCTTTGCATTGGAAGAATTTTGTCTAATGCTTTTTCTCTTTGTTCTACTGTTTTTGAAACTATCATTTCACGGATAGCAGCTATTCTTTCTGGTGCAAAGAACATATGCTCTGTACGGCATAATCCAATACCTTGTGCTCCGAAATTATATGCTACTTCAGCATCCTTTGGAGTATCTGCATTAGTTCTTACTTCCATTTGTCTGTATTCATCTGCCCATCCCATAAGTTTAGCAAAATCTCCAGATACAGTTGCGTCAACAGTATCTATTCTTTCTCCATAAACATTTCCTGTAGAACCATCTAAAGAAATATAATCTCCTTCATGATATACATTTCCTTGAGCATCTTTAAAGTTCTTTCCTTCTTCATCAACAACTAATTCTCCACAACCTGCAACACAGCATGTTCCCATACCTCTTGCAACTACAGCTGCGTGTGATGTCATACCTCCTCTAACTGTTAATATACCATGACATACATTCATACCGTCAATGTCTTCTGGTGATGTTTCAAGTCTTACTAGGATTAAATCTTTTTCTCCAGCTTCATGCATTTCTACTGCTCTATCTGCTGTAAATACAACTTTACCTGTAGCAGCTCCTGGTGAAGCTGCTAATCCTTTAGCTACTGGTTTTGCAGCTTTTAATTTTGCACTGTCAAAGTTTGGATGTAATAATTGATCTAATTGATTTGGCTCTACTCTTAAAACAGCTTCTTTTTCAGTAATCATTCCTTCATTTACTAAATCAACTGCAATTTTTAATGCAGCATTTGCTGTTCTTTTTCCATTTCTTGTTTGTAAGAAGAATAGTTTTCCTCTTTCAATTGTAAATTCCATATCTTGCATATCTCTATAATGTTTTTCTAGTTCATTTGCATATTTTACAAAATCTTCATATGCTTGTCTATTTGTTTGTTCTAGTGTAGCAATTGGTTGTGGTGTTCTAATTCCAGCAACAACGTCTTCACCTTGTGCATTCATTAAATATTCACCAAATAATTTATTTTCACCTGTAGCTGGGTTACGAGTAAATGCAACACCTGTTCCGCAGTCATCTCCCATGTTTCCGAAAACCATTTCTTGAACATTAACTGCAGTTCCCCAACTTCCTGGAATATCATTTAATCTTCTATAAGTAATAGCTCTTGGGTTGTTCCATGAACGGAAAACAGCCTTTACAGCTTCTTTTAATTGTACAATTGGATCTGATGGAAATTCGCTTCCATGTTCTTTTAAGTAAATTCCTTTAAAAATTGTAACTAATTCTTTTAAGTCTTCTGCTGTTAATTCAGTATCTTGTTTAACACCTCTTTTTTCTTTCATGTTGTCAATTTCTTTTTCAAATAATGGTTTTGGTATTTCCATAACAACATCACTGAACATTTGAATAAATCTTCTATAACTATCATAAGCAAATCTTTCGTTTTTAGCAGCAATTGATTTTACTACTTCATCGTTTATTCCTAAGTTTAAAATGGTATCCATCATACCTGGCATAGATGCCCTTGCTCCAGAACGTACAGATACTAGTAATGGATTTTCTTTATCTCCAAGTTTTTTACCAGAAGCTGCTTCTAACTTTGCTAGTGCTTCGAAAATTTGATCTTCAACTTCTTTTGAAATTTTTTCTCCATCTTCATAGTATTTTGTACATGCCTCTGTTGTTACTGTAAATCCTTGTGGAATTGGTAAACCTAAATTAGTCATTTCGGCTAAGTTAGCTCCCTTTCCTCCTAACAATTCTCTCATGTTAGCATTTCCTTCTTTGAATAAGTATACGTACTTTTGACTCATAAAGAACCTCCTTTAATTTTTATATTACTTAAAAAGTAATTAACTTATTTTTCTCTGGAGTTAAATATAACTCTAGCTCTCCTATTATATATATAAAAAATAAAATTGTAAAGAGCTTTTTTAAATAAAATATTGCTATTTATTAATATTCTTTGTCAAATATTGATGGTACAAAAGAACACCAGCCCTATTTCAGACTGGTGTTCCCGGAGAGTTACTTTACGCGCTATATGGCGCAGGCCACTTTTTATTGAAGCCGTTTGCTCCTTCATGGCCCTCATTTTACCAAATACCTTGCTAAAGAGAGTAATCCCCCTTTCGGAACTGACCTTTCGTTCGCCACTACTTGGCCTATCTGGTAAAAACAGTAAAATAAGTATTCTCCTTATATCAACACACCCTTTTGTGGGTGTATTGAAATTATATATTATATTTCGACTTTTTTCAATATTTTTATATGTAGTTTTCTATTATTTTATCAAAATTTCTATTCTAAAAATTACTCGTTAACTTCCTCTTTTTTATAGATTTTTAATTTCACTAATAATGGATATATTTTACTTCCAAATGGAATCATCATAATATCTTCTTTTCTTAGTACCCTTGTTAGCAATATGATAATTCCATAAATACATGCTCCTATTATAATTGAAATTATCGTGCTAATTGAATTACTCATTATCATATTTAGTCCTTTATTAATAAAGTATACACTTATTCCCATTACAATACCTGCAATAATTGGAATTAAAATCATATTCTTAAATTTGAATTCCAGTTTTATATATTTTGTTAGAACAGTGATTCCCACCACAAATGAAATTACTTGAGACACTATTGAACTAATTCCGGCTCCATAAATTCCAATATTAGGGTTGCTAATTAATATCATATTTAATACAAATTTTACAATAATAGCAATTGTTAAGCCAATTGCAGGTATATAATTTTTTCCTAATCCATATAATCCACCATTTATAGTTTGATTTAGTGCAATAAATATCATAGGTATGCAGAAAATCATTAATACTCCTGCTCCATTATTTGCTGATGGATATACTAAATTTAAAATTGGTTGTGCCAGTGCTATCATACCTGTTGCACAAGGAATAACAATCAAAAAAGATGCAAAAATAGAAAAAGTCATTCTTTTAGAAGCTGTTTTATTATCTTTTTTGGCAATAGATGCAGATATTGATGGTATTAATGCTGATGCAAATGCAAGGTTTATTGCTATTGGTAAACCCACAAGAGTATCTACTTTCGATAAAATTCCTGTCATGCTCATAGCAAAAGCTTCTAATTCTTCTTTTACTGTATAAACACTAGCATATGATGCTTGTATAACCCTGCTAACTGTAGATGTATCTATTAATGGGCTAACAACAGAAATTATTTGAATAAATGTTACTGGAATTGAAAGGGCTAATATAGTTTTTAGTAATTTTCCAATTTTTACTCCATCTTCTGGTGATACTTGTTTTTTATCTGCTTTTATTCTTTTCTTTTTATAATATATAATTAGGTAAAAAAATGTTAAAACTATAGCGCAAGTTGTAGATAGATTACCTCCAGCAGCCATAATATAAGGTTCTTTTCCTAATAAAGCATATACAAATGTAATAGATAGTACACAATTGAAAAATTGCTCTATTATTTGTGAATAACTAGTTGGTTTCATATCATTTTGTCCTGCAAAATATCCTCTAAATACTGCAGATGCTGAAACAAATGCAATTGCTGGTGCTAATACTTGCATAACATACTTAGTATCTGGAACATTAAAAATTGCAATAGCTATATATTCTGCTCCAAAAAATAATAATAAAGATAATATTACTCCAATCCCTACAAAGAATGCCATACATATTTTAAACATTCTTTGAGCACCTTTTTCATCCTCAATTGCCAATCTTTCTGATACTAATTTTGAAACTACTCCAGGTATTCCTAATGAAGATAATGCAAGAAGCACAGTGTAAATTTGATAACCTGCTGAATAATATCCAAGCCCAGTATCTCCAAAACCATCAAAATTAGTAATAACAAATTTATAAATTAGCCCTAATATTTTCACCATAATTTGTGCAAACATAAGGATGAGAACATTTTTCATAAAGGACGTTCCTTTTTTATTTTTTACTTCTTCTACGCTTTTCTCTTTTTGTTTCAATTTTTTCTCCTTTCTATGCTATTATATTTATTTTATTGTTTTTACGATTATATACTAATTATTAATTCGAATGCAAGTAATAATCAAAAAAAGCTAATAGTCTTGGTAATTCGCAATAATTGCTAGTATCATGGCTTATTTAGCTTTGTGCTGACAAATTTATAGTCAAAAAAATATAATAGATTTATAGCATCTCATGCCATTCAAGTAAATCACTTTTTTAATACATCTGCTTCAACTTGTATGCGATAGCAATACTTAAAAATCTATTATATTTTTCATTTAATAATTGTATTAATTCAAAATCATATTTAGAATTCAATCTTTCCTTGGATATAAGCTTCAAGTTCATCTATTTTTACTCTTACTTGCTCCATAGTGTCTCTGTCTCTTACTGTTACAGTTTCATCTTCTAATGTATCAAAGTCAATTGTAACACAATATGGTGTACCAATTTCATCTTCTCTTCTATATCTTTTTCCAATGCTTCCTGCTTCATCATAATCACACATAAATTTTTTAGCAAGTTTGCTATACACTTCTTCTGCTTTTTCGCTTAATTTTTTAGATAGAGGAAGAACTGCTACTTTATATGGAGCTAATGCTGGATGTAAATGTAAAACAACTCTAGTATCTCCTTCTGCAATTTCTTCTTCTTCATAACTATTGCATAAAAATGCAAGAGCTACACGGTCGCATCCTAAAGATGGCTCTATACAATAAGGAATAAACTTTTCGCCTGTTTCTTGTTCTAAATAATTAAAATCTTCTTTTGACACATTCATATGACTTTTTAAATCAAAATTTGTCCTGTTAGCAATTCCCCATAATTCTCCCCAACCAAAAGGAAATAAAAACTCTATATCAGTTGTACCATTGCTATAATGTGAAAGTTCTTCTTTGCTATGATCTCTCATTCTTATATTTTCTTGTTTCATTCCTAGGCTCAATAACCAATTTTTGCAGAATTCTTTCCAATATGCAAACCATTCCATATCAGTTCCAGGTTTACAGAAAAATTCCAATTCCATTTGTTCAAATTCACGTGTTCTAAAAGTAAAGTTTCCTGGGGTAATTTCATTTCTAAAAGATTTTCCTATTTGTCCAATTCCTAAAGGTAATTTTCTTCTTGTGGTACGAAGTACATTTTTAAAGTTTACGAAAATTCCTTGTGCAGTTTCTGGTCTTAAATAAATTTGAGAAGTAGAGTCTTCTGTTACACCTTGAAAAGTTTTAAACATTAAATTAAATTTACGAATTGATGTAAAATCCTCTTTTCCACAATTTGGACATGCAATGTGATGTTCTTTCATGTAATTTATCATTTTTTCATCTGGCCAACCATCTACTATTTCTACACAATTGTTTTCTTTCATCCAATCCTCAATTAATTTATCTGCTCTGTGTCTTGTTTTACAACTTTTACAATCTATAAGTGGATCACTAAATCCTCCTACATGTCCTGAAGCAACCCATGTTTGTGGATTCATCAATATGGCTGAATCTAATCCTACATTCCATTTACTTTCTTGTATGAATTTTTTCATCCATGCTTTTTTAACATTGTTTTTTAATTCAACTCCTAAAGGACCATAATCCCAAGTATTAGCCAATCCTCCATAGATTTCAGAGCCAGGATATACATATCCTCTGCTTTTACATAAAGCTACAATTTTTTCCATTGTTACATTTTCCATAAAAAACCTCCTCTATTATTGCTAAGAAAATTTTTTTATATACAAAAACACTTTCATCTTCCTAGCATATATTGCTAGGGACGAAAGTGTAATTTCCGCGGTTCCACCCTATTTGATTAACTTTTTTAGTTAACCCTCTTTATTTGTTATGCTCCAAAGCTCCCCATATAGTTACTAGGATTGGCTTTCACCTACTCCAACTCTCTTTTGCCTAATAAATCTATACTTTTTCTTTTTCATCACATTTTATTTACGATATTAATATTTTACTCTCTTTGGCATTAATTGTCAACTGATATAAAAAAAATTATATTACTATTTAATTGCCTTTATTGCCTCATCTGTTACTTTATCTTTATCAAATCTTCTCATTACAAAAACTAAAACAGCTACTATTATGAAAGTTATTCCATAAATAAATAAACTAAATTTCCAATTTCCAGCCAATAAATGTGCTCCTGCTAAAGTAGAAGAAACTACTGATGGTAATCTTGCTATTGTAGATATTACAATAAAATCTAAAGGCTTTATTGGTAATAAAGCTGAAATATATGTAAGTAAGTCTTTTGGTGTTCCTGGAATAAAAAATAATATAAATATAATAAATCGTATTGTTCGTGGATTTTGAAAAACCTTGCTATTTTCAATTTTCTCTATTTTACTTTTATCTACAAAATCATAAATAAACTTTCTTCCTAACTTATGTACTAATAAATAGATTAGTGAAGATATAATAGCTGCTGCAATCATAATAAATACTGTTCCCCACAAGCCACCATAACAAATTCCTGCTAATATTTCTATTGGTTCTCCTGGTATAATAAATAAAAATATTTGAGCAAATTGGAGTCCAAATAACATTAAGAATCCAATAAATCCAGAATTGTTAACTTTTTCTTTAAATGCTTGTTGCCCTTCCTCAGTTGCTAAATCTTTTATAACAGGAATTAAGTAAATTGCAACTCCAGTCATAATACATATTACTATTAATAATATAACTATTTTTAAAATCTTCGTTTTTTTACTCATTTTGTCCTTCCTTCTATTTAAGCTATTATTCAGTTTCATCAATTTTTACGCAATGTACTACTACTCTACTGGTATTAATTTTATCACATGTAATTAATGTTATCAAATTACTTTCTATTTCACTTGTTTGATCTTCAAATTTTATATTACTTTTTTCAATTGCATTATTTATATATTCTTGTTTTGTTTCCTCTGAAAAATTCTTTTCAACAAGAGATAAATTAGGCTCTACAACATAAGTACTAATTACTTTATATTTATATAAACCTTCTTTTGTGAAAATCTTTATCTCAACGTTATTTCCTAAGTCCCCATTATAAATCTTTAATAAATCAGCAAACATTTTTCCATTTTTCATATTATGACCATATATAACTGTATTATCATCAGAAAATTCCTTGCTTGTTGTAGCATCTACAAAAATACTTCCTGCTATATTATATTTACCATTTATATCTTTTCTTAAATAATATTCATCTGTACTTCCTTGAAGTATTGGATAATTTATATTTGTATTATCTATTTTTATCCATGCAAATACATCAGGATTTATTTTTTGTAATTTTTCAAAGTCGATACTTTCTGTTTTTTCTCCATCTTCATTGTCTTCCTCTATTAATACTTCTGAAAAAAGTCCTTCTTCTAACTTTGCCATTTCAGCATCACTTTTTAGCCATAAAAATACCTGATAACCAGAATAAAGAAAAATTACTATTAATATAAGAAGTATAATATTAGTTAATAATTTACTGTTTGCTTTTTTATTTTTAGTTTCTTTTTTTACATTTTTTCTTTGCATATTACTGCTTTTTGAAATAGTTGAATTTCCTGATTGCCTCTTTTGACTATTTATTTTCTTCTCCTCTTGTCTTTTTTTTACTCCATAGATTCCCAACATATCAAAATCATCATCTTGCTTTTGGATTTTTTCTTTTTCTTCTATAGTATTTTTTACCATATCAAATTTTTTTATTTTTTCTAACTCTTCAATATTAGCTCTTCTTTTCTTTCCACTCTTTACATTAGATTTCTTTTTTGCATTACTTTGAGCATGTTTTCCTTTCATTTTGTAATCCTCTTTTCTTTTTATAAGATACACAAAAATACACAAAGAATATTTCTAATCCATGTGTATTTTTGCCATTATCTTTTGTTTTTGCTAATTAGTTTTTTTCTTTTTATTTTTTTTCTTAGATAATATCCATATAATTCCTATTGCTGAACTTATCATCAAAACTGAAAATAATTCTATTTCAATATCTCCTGTTTGTGGAAGAAGTTTATTGTTTTCTGTCTCTTCTGCTTGTTCTTCTTTTTCTTTATCCTTTGGGCTAGATAAGTTACTTGATTCTTTATATACTTCTATTTCTAAAGTCTTGGTTATATCTCCATTTACAATAACAGTAATAGTTGCTTTTCCTTCTTTTAATGCTTTAATTACTCCATCTTTACTTACTGTTGCAATCTTTTCATCACTTGATGAATATGTTATAGTAACTGGTTCTAAAACTTGTCCTTCTTCTAGGTCTTCTTCACTTGGATTTGTAGTAACTGCTATTTTTATTTCTTCTCCTATCTTTAATTTTGAATTAGAAACTTTTATTGTTGCATCATGTATGTTTACTTCTGTAGAATGTTCTATTTCTGATTTACGAGCTTCTTCATCAATAAAACTAACATTTAATACATTACTTCCTTTTTGTAAATCTGCATATGTCAATTCAAGCTGTTTTTCGCCATTTTCTAAATCTGTTATTTTACTAGTTCCTAATAGTTCTTTTTCTCCTAAACATATAGAATTTATTTGTTTTCCAGTATGAGGTTCAACTTTTAATTTTATATTGTCGTTTTCTTTTAACTCTATAATGCTATTTGCTCCTTCTAATACAACATTATTACTATTTTTAATTACACCATTGTCATCTGCAGTAATAACTAATGTTTTACCTATATCAACTGGGTGTTCATCATCGGTTGCAATTGCAGTAATTGTAAATGGACTAAATGAATCAACTAACATAATTAATCCCTGTGGTGTAACCGTAACTGGAATTTCTTCTACCTCACCAGTTAATAGATTTGTATTTTTATCTACTATATAATGATATGCTTTAAATTCTAATTTTCCTTCTTTTGCAAAATCTTCGTAGCTTGTTCCTGCTGGGAATCCAACTGATACACGAACACCATCACCAGTTTTTATAATTTGTTTTTTACATATTGCGAATTTTATATTGTAAGTTTTTGTTGTACCTTTTATCGCTCTTGAAAAATCGTCTGCATATTCACTATTTTTTAGAACATCTTTCATCTCTTCGGTTTCACTTGGAGTTGGTTCTGTAGTAACCAATGTTAATCTATGTGTAAGTGATTCTTTTATTCTTTCACCTATTTTTTCTTGCACTCCTGTTTCTGTATCTTCTGCAATCCAATCACTTGTATCAATGTCAGATGTATCAATTAAACGAGGTTGTGCAAAGACATTGTGGTCATACCCCTCAGCTGCATATGCAAAGCAAGAACGTGGAAACATTGCTCCATATGTAACTGGCACTGGAGCTCTTGAACTTTTTTCTCCAACTAAGCCTGTAACTTTAAAATTATAAAATGTATTATCATCTGCAAATTGTGAACTTGGTGTAAAATCAAATTCTACTTTTTTATTTCCATCAAATTTAAAATTTTCTATTTTAGCATATTTATTACCAGTACTAGAACCTTTGTCTCCCATGTTTTGCGAATTTATTAATTCAATTCCTATACTAGTTTTATCATCTTTGTCAGGAATCAATTTATCTTCAAAAGACCATTCCATATGATATTTTTGACCAACATATAATGCGCCTGTTGCAGTTGGGCTAAGTTTGGTTGGATATGGTGGAGCAACATAATCTCCCCATTCATTTTCTATTTCATCTGTCATTATTTCAAGATATGCTGGATTTCCCTTATAATAAGCTGCACCATCTTTCATTCTTTCAAAAAGCTTTTGATTATTCTGTCCCCATGTTTCAGGATGTTCTTTTAAATCAGTATATGCTGGTGCAATATTCGTTACTGCAAATTGTGCTTTTTTGACTTGAGGTATTGGAAGTTTAACACAATATCCTAAGCCTGGTATTTTTTCTTCAGGTTCTATCTGCTTGTTAATTTCTTTATCTCCAAAAGACACTGTCCAAGGGTCAATATAACTCCAATCAGATACTGTCCAAGTATCTGTTCCAGGAGCATATGTAAAATATCTTACAATAATATAATTTCCTTCTTTTGCATTTTGTGTATAGTTTTTTCCCTTATAACTAACATGAAAAACGCCACCGTCTTTAACAGCTCCTCCATCATGCTCATCATAGAAAGTATCTTTTATAATTTTAACTACTAAATCTTTATCTGTTTCAACAGTATATGATTCTCTATAATCTTCTAATTCAAGGTTTGGATACGAGAATTCATAATTTGCTCCAGACATAATACCACTAGGATAATGATGCCCTGCTAATTTCATTGAACCCACAAGTAAATATGCTCTTGTTTCAAATCCACTATTTTTATTTTCCCAATTGTTAGATGTTGGGTCATCATGTGTTACATCAACACCATACCACTTTCCATTAATTCGAACATAATTCCAAATATGAGGTTCATTTACTTTATCATTTGGCCTATATATACCATATACACAAACGCAAGGTATTCCCAACCTATCTAAAATTGCTTTAAAGCTTCTAGTATAAGCTTCGCAAACACCTTCTCCATAGATAAGCCCATCATATGCTGTTCTAGCATTACAAAGGCGAGTAGTAACCTCATCTTCATAATGATAAATCATATTTTTTACGATATAATCATGAACATATGCAACTTGTTCTTGTTGCAAATTTTCTGCTTTATCAACTTTTATATTTTTAGCATTATCAACTATTTCATTTAATTTTTTTTCATATTTATTAATTGCTTCATTTACCTTCGCTTCTGTTTCAAATCCTGTTAATACATAATTGTTAGTTCTTCCAATTCCAAGATATGCAGATTTTTCTCCATTTGCATCTGATGATATACTAATGCTAAGCTCAGAAAAATCAACATAAAAAACATCTGGATGATCATATTGAAATGCATCCCTTGCAGCCCCATATGCAGAAAGTAATGCATTTGGATTTTTTAATTGTTCTTTGGTAACATGTCCACTTCTTGAAAGGTTATATTCTTCCTTTCCAGTTTTAAAAATTCCATTTACATACATTTCATACATTGCATCATAAATTTCTTTTTGTTCCTTGGTAAGTTGTTTATAAAAATATCTGTTATATTCTGTATCAATAACAGTCTCTGCTGCAAATACTAAGTTGTTAAATCGAATAAAAGCAAATTGTGACATTATTATCAAAATTAGTAAAAAAACTATTAATATTTTTTTTGTTTTTTTCATACAAATCCCCTTCTTTTGTAAATGTTCATACCTTGTTGTCAAACACATTTTTATATTATCATTCGGTTTTTAGTAAGTCAAGTAAATTTCTATATTTTCAAATTTTTATTATCTTAAACAGATATTTTACCTTCAGCTATTTTTTCTATTTTATCTTTTACTTCTATAATACTATTTTGTGGGGTTGAAGCTCCTGCCATTATACCTATTTTATCACAACATTTTATTTTACTTAACATTTCATTTGACAACTCATTTGCAGTTTCAATCATAACTGCATCTTTACAATTTTTTATTGAAATATCATATAATTTATTAGTATTTGAACTCTTTTTTCCACCTATTATAATCATATAATCAGATTTTTTAGATAAATTTTCTGTTTCATCCTGTCTTAACCTTGTTGCCTGACATACAGTATTTTTAATCTCTAATTGGCTTATTCCACCCAATTCATTTTCAATTTTTTTAGCAAAAATTTCGAATTTTTCTAAACTAAAAGTAGTTTGTGATATCACTAATACTTTTTTTATTTTCTCTTTTTTAATTTTTTCTATTGCTAAATCTAAATCTTCTTCTGTCTCAATAATTAAACAATTTTTTCCGCAAAAACTAGAAGTTCCTATCACTTCCGGATGATTCTTTTCTCCAAATAAAAATATATAATCCCCTTGTTTTACATATGTATCCGCTAATTTATGAATTGCTAAAACTTTTGGGCAGGTTAAATCTATTACATCTAATCCTAATTTTTCCGCTTCTTCATAAATTTGCTTTTTAACTCCATGTGCACGAAAAATCACTTTCTTTCCATTTGGTTCTATTATTTCTGACAAATTGTTAATTACTTTCAAACCATTTTTTTCTAATTCATTCATTACTTCTGGATTATGTACTAAATCTCCCAAGCAATAAGTAATAACACCTTCTTGCTTTTTAACTTCTTGTTTTGCAATTTCAACAGCTCTTTTAACTCCTTCACAAAAACCAGCTCTTTCTCCAACTACAATATCCATACTACTTCTCCTATTTTTTTATCATATTTTTTATTTCTTGTTGTAATACTTCTACAATTTGTTCTTGTGGTACTTTACGAATAATCTCTCCCTTTTTAAATAATAATCCTTCTTCTATTCCACCAGCAATACCAATATCTGCATTTCTAGCCTCACCAGGCCCATTTACAACACAGCCCATAACAGCAACCGTAATATCTGCTTCTATTGTCTGTAAAAACTCTTCAACTCTTTTTGCTATAGGGATTAAATCAATTTGTGTTCTACCACAAGTTGGGCAAGATACTAACTTAGGTGATTTAGAATACAAATTACAATCTTTCAAAATTTCTTTTGCAACTTTTACTTCTTTTATAGGATCATCACATAAAGAAACTCTTAAAGTATCTCCAATACCTTCTCTTAGTAAAATACCCAATCCAATACTAGATTTAATGGTACCACTAAATTCTGTTCCAGCCTCTGTAATTCCTATATGTAATGGATATGGAAATTCTTTGGCCGCTTCTTCATAAGCTTCTATACACAAGTCTAAATCAGAAGCTTTTAAAGATAAACATATATCGTAAAATCCTAATTTTTCTAAAATATCAATATGTTTTCTAGCACTTTCTACCATTGCCCTTGCAGTTGGTTTTCCTCCGTATTTTTCTAAAAGTTCTTTTTCTAATGACCCTGCATTTACTCCAATACGAATAGGTATATTTCTTTCTTTACAAGCTTCTACTACTAGTTTTACTTTTTCTTCTGAACCTATATTTCCAGGATTAATTCTTACTTTATCAACACCTGCCTCTATTGAGGTTAATGCTATTTTATAATCAAAATGAATATCAGATACAATTGGAATATGAATTTGTCTTTTTATTTCTTTTATTGCTTTTGCATCTTCTATATCTAAACAAGCCACTCTAATAATTTCACATCCTGCTTGTTCTAATTCTAAAATTTGCTTTACAGTTGCTTTAACATCCTTTGTTTTAGTGTTACACATAGATTGAATACTTAGTTTATTTTGTCCACCTATTAATACATTCCCTACTTTTATTTGTTTTGTTTCAGTTCTTTTTACCATTTTTTTATAAATGTTAGCTTAAATAGCTTACATTTCTCCCTTCTTTAAATTTCTAAATTTTTATGTTATTGTATCATAATCATTTTTGAAATACAACTTGTTTATACTGGCTTTTCATAATATTTTTTTATTGACATTAATTTTAAGAATTGCTAGAATTTAATTAATAATTTATGTAAAACTGAACAATAACTACATTTTTTAGGAGGCTAACTATGAAACCATTATTTAAAAATAAAACAACTTTATCTAAGAAAAATTATATGAGTCTATTAAAATTTCATCAGAGTAAAAATAATTGGAAATATTGGGTATATACTGCCTTTTTTTCAGTTTTATTTATTATTTGTATAATATTTCAAATAGTAGCCAAAAATTATTTAATTTCTATTCTAATTTTTTTGTTATTTCTAACATTTTTAACATATCGTTTTTTCTTTCCTACCTATAAGGCAAAGAAAGAATTACATAGTTCAAAAATTCAAAATAATCTCGTAAATTATTATATGTTTTTTGAAAAATATTTTAAAATAAAAAATCAAATTTCTACTGCAAAAATTAAATATCATAAATTATATAAAGCATATAATAATAATGATTACTTCTATCTTTATATAGATAAAAATAATGCTTTTATTATTGAAAAAACTGGATTTTTAATAGGTGATGCTAAATCTTTTGAAAAGTTTATGAAACGTAAACTCGGAATAAAATGGAAAAAATAAAACTTTTGTTTGACATTTTTAAAAAATAATATTATAATTCATACAAACGTTTGATTGTATAAAGAGGTATGTATGGATATAGAAGAAAAATTAAAAATTTTAGCAGATTCTGCAAAATATGATGCATCTTGTAGTTCTTCTGGAAGTAAAAGAAAAAATACTAATAATGGTATTGGCAATGGTGATGTTTCTGGCATTTGTCATAGTTGGGGTGCTGATGGTAGGTGCATTTCCCTTTTAAAAATTTTAATGACAAATAGTTGTATGTATGATTGCAAATATTGTATAAATCGTTGTAGCAATAGCATAAAAAGAGCTACATTTACTCCAAAAGAAATTGCTGACTTGACAATTGGTTTTTATAAAAGAAATTATATTGAAGGTTTATTTTTAAGCTCTGCAGTTATAAAATCACCTGATTATACTATGGAACAAATGATTCTTGCCATTTCTATTTTGAGAAATGACTATAATTTTCATGGTTATATTCATGCAAAAACTATTCCAGGAAGCAGTCAAGAATTAATTAATAAACTTGGCCTTTTAGTAGACCGTATGAGTGTTAATATAGAACTACCTTCACAAAATAGCCTACAACTATTAGCTCCTGAAAAATCTAAAGAAAATATTATTAAACCTATGAGCTATATTTCAAATAAATTAGAATCTTCTAGTCAAAGGCTTTTACCAACCAAACAAAAATGGTTCTTTACCCCTACCTCCTCAAATGTAATTAATAAACCTAAAATTCAAAATTTTGTTCCTGCAGGCCAAACTACACAACTTATTGTTGGTGCTACTCCTGAAACAGATTTAAAAATAATAAAATTATCTGAAAGCCTTTATCAAAAGTTTCATTTAAAAAGAGTTTATTATTCAGCTTATATATCAGTCAATGAAGATTCCCTCTTGCCCACTTTAGATAAGCCTCCTCTTTTACGTGAAAATAGAATTTATCAAGCTGATTGGTTGCTTCGTTTTTATGGTTTCAAAGCAGATGAATTATTAAACGAACAAAATCCTAATTTCAATACATTATTAGATCCAAAATGTGATTGGGCATTAAGGCACTTAAATCAATTTCCTATTGAAATTAATAAAGTAGACTATCCAACTCTACTTAGAGTTCCTGGAATTGGAGTTATTTCTGCAAAACGTATTTTACGAGCAAGAAAAAATTGTCATCTTCAATTTGAGCATTTAAAAAAATTAGGAGTGGTATTGAAAAGGGCCAGATATTTTATTACTTGTAATGGAAAATATTATGATTCCATAAAAAAATTTAATGATGGTCTTATTTCAGAAAACTTAATATATCTAGAAAGGAAACGGTCTTCCTTCACCTAATTATATTCAAACTTCTCTTTTCGACAAATTAGAACCAACTACTGGAGATAAAATAAAATGTCTTACAGGAAATTTATAAATTATTTTATAAAGAAAGGATTTTTTATTATGATAAATCTTAAAGTATTAGCAAATGAAGTCTACTTATATGATGGAACTTTTGATGGGCTACTTACAATTGTTTTCGATTGTTATATTCGACATAGCATACCTTGCAAAATTTTTTGTGAATCCAATTACGTATTTAATTTATTAGATCAGATTACTATATACAAAACAGATGAATTAAAATCTAAACGTATATATGATGGAATTATAAAAAATATCTCTTATAATGCATTATACAATTGTTATTATGCTTTTCTTTCTAATGATACAAATGCCATTTGCTCAAATAAAGAAATGGAAATTTTAAAATACCTTATATATGGTTTTCAGATTGGTGACTCTATTAACAATATGTTATCTTTAGATTACGTTTTTAAAGTACAAAAATTAAGAAAAAATGTACTTCGGAGAAGCTCACAAATTAAAAGGATTAGTAAGACTTTCTGAAGTATCAAACAATATATGGTATTCATCAATTCACCCTACTAACAATGTACTTGAACAAGTTGGTCACTTTCTTATGAAACGTTTTCCTACACAAAGTTTGATTCTCCATGACAAAAATAGAAACATAGCCTTCCTTTATTCTGAAAAAAATAAGAATCACTATGAAATTATTGATGTTCCTTCTAACTTTAATATTACTAATCTTTCTGAAGAAGAATTGCAATTTCAAAACCTATGGAAAACCTTTTTTAATACCATTTCTATTAAAGAAAGAACTAACTCTAGGCTTCAAATGCAATACATGCCTAAAAAGTATTGGAAAGACTTAATAGAAATGAACTAGCTCTTTTATTGCATACTTGCATTGCATTTATTTCGATTTTATTTTATAATATATTTAATTCAAATTTTTGCGGGTATAATTTAGTGGTAGAATGTCATGCTTCCGACCTGATAGCGCGGGTTCAATTCCCGCTACCCGCTCCAACGACGTTTCTGTTCGAACTTTTATAGAACAGTAGATACAAAATCAATCAGAATTAAACTGGTTGATTTTTT
>CANQHC010000018.1 GCA_947623595.1 uncultured Clostridia bacterium
ATTTTTTTATTGATAGTTTTTTCTATCATAATTATTTGGTTTCTCAAAGGTTTATTGTTTACTTTTCAATGTGCTTTTAAAATCTTCAGACGTTCTCTCGACTGAAGACAGTATTTATTTTAGCACACGGTTTTAATAAAGTCAACAACTTTTTTAAAAAAGTTTAATTTTTTTTCAAGGTTTCTTTTTCCAATTCTATATCCCTCTATTTTCTAGGTCTTTTGGCTTTTTCTAATTTATATTTTATTTCAATTTTGCTTCTGTTTTTTATTATTGAGCATTTTATTTTCTTTTCTGCTTCTATTTTTATTATTGAACATTTCATTTTCTTTTCTGCTTCTATTTTTATTATTGAACATTTCATTTTCTTTTTTGCTTCTGTTTTTTATTATTGAGCATTTTATTTTCTTTTCTGCTTCTATTTTTATTATTGAACATTTCATTTTCTTTTCTGCTTCTATTTTTATTATTGAACATTTCATTTTCTTTTCTGCTTCTATTTTTTATTATTTAACATTTCATTTCTATTTTTATTATCGAATATTTTTTCATTTCTGTTTCTATTTTTTCTTATTACGCTTTCTATCTTTAATTTTTTTCTGTTTTTCTTATTAGATTTTGTTTTTACTATCTGGCAAAAAAATGACTCATCTAATATTAATGAGTCATTTTTTATATTTAATCTGCTATTTAATTTGTTGTCTGTGTATTTTCTTGGCTTGAAACAGGTAATCCTTCTGTAATTCCAATTGCTATAATTCTTCCAGCTTCGTTATATCCAAAATCCACAACATAAGTTTGTGCCATGCTTAGTTGTTCTTTTATTAGTCTTATATTTTCGGAAGTAGTTGTTTCTTCATCTACTTGAGTTACTTCACTAGCACTGGTTCTCTGAACTCCTATTTTTTCTTCTAAAGAAGTGCTTACTTCATTATTAGCTATTATAGTATCACATAAAGATCTAACTATAGAACCTGTTTGTTCTCCTTCATATGTTGTAAATCTTGAATTGAAAGTTTCTACAGATGTAGCCTCCATATTTTCTGAAGCTCCATCTATAGCAGTTGAAGAAGTAGTATATACAGTGTCTATTACATATATTACAGTTGATTCAATTATATCAACTACAGGACCAGCTCCATTTGCATTTGATACAGCAATAACAGCTCCTCCAATTCCTCTTAGGTATCCCATAATTTGATTAGCATCTGTAGAAGAAATTAAATTCAAATCTGTTAATATGCTATTTAGAACCTCTTGACCTTTTTGTCCAAGTTGAGCAACAAATGGTTGTAACTGTTCAATTGGATAATTATTAAAAATAACTGTATTAGTATTGTTAAGTTCTGGTATATCCATTGCTTCTGTAGCTACTTGCATAGTTTTAGAATAATCTACGCTAACATTTGTTTCTCCTGATATAATACTTACATTACTTATATTAGTAAAGCTATTATTAGCAACATTTCCTATTGTAGTATCTGCCTTGATCTGATAATCTAGGTCTTCTGTTGTATTTGTAATATCAATTATATGGTTAACTCCACTATCTGATGTATTTTTTTCAATTCCTAATTTCATTATTTGAGAACTACTCTCATCAGATATTGTTATGATTATTTTTTGATTTGTTTGTGTGGCACTTACTATATCAAATGTTAAAGAAGTTCCATTTGAATCCAATTGAATTCTAACTGTCTTACCATTTGCTACATATAATGTAATTTTTAATTCCATTGAGGATTGAGCTATTGATGTTTTCAAATTTTGTATTCCATCTTGCATATTTATTTGATTAACCATTTCTTGTGGTATTCCTACTGTTAACAACATATTCTTTATTATATTTAAAGTTGTTTGATCTTGTCCTAGTTTGTCAAGCATTGCATTTAAAACTGTTTTTACAGTTTCTGAATCTAAAGTTAGAACATATCCTTGTGCTTGATATGTTTTTCCATCGATTATTATATCTGATTTTTTAGTTTTGCTATACTTATCTTCTGTAATATTTTCAAAAATAACACTTGAATAAGTATCCATTAAATATTTTGTATCTTGCTCACTAAGCAATTGAACCGTTTGCATTTCATCTAATGAAATGCTATCTGGAATTGTAGCAATTGCTTCTTCACTTACTCCAAGATTTCTCGCAAATTGTTTCAAATTTGCATTTTGAGCTCCTATATAATGTTCATATATATCCTCGCTTTTTATAGCGTATATATCTCCACTATTCACAAAAGAAAACTTTTTTAAATCCTCTTCTCCTTTTTTTATAGTAGCTTCTGTTAATGTTCTTCCATTAGTTGCATCATGTTTTGAACTAGTTGTAAAGTTAATACTTTTAGCTTCATTCTCTCCAGATTGTACTTCTATAGCCAATTCTCCTTCTGAAGTATATGAATTTGTTGTCTTAAATTCCTCCTGTGCATCTGCAGTATCTACCTCTAAAATTTTATCTAGATTAATCTCCTGAGATGCATATTTTGAAAATAGTTGTTGGTTTGTTTTAAACATATCTGTCATAAAATAAAGTCCTGCAACAGTTCCCACTGCTAAAATTAAAACAATAAATACAATCAATAAGATAATGACAATTTTTTTACCTTTCATTATTTTTTCTCCTTTCTTTTGTTTACCTTCTGTGATTATACCACAATATTTTATTTTTCAATACTTTTTTTAATATTTTTTTATTTTCTTTGTTTAACTACTTCATACATTATTATTCCTGCCGAAACAGAAGCATTTAGTGAAGTAATTTTTCCCTTCATTGGAATTTTTACCAAAAAATCACAATTTTCTTTTACTAATCTGCTTATTCCAAAACCTTCACTACCAATAACAATTGCAATTGGCATTTTATAATCCTGTTTTGTGTATTCTATGTCTGTATTCATATCTGTTCCACAAATCCAAAGTCCTTCTTCTTTTAGAAATCGAATAGTTTCGTTTAAATTATTAACTCTTGCTATTTTCATATATTCAACCGCTCCTGCAGAAGTTTTACTAACAGTACTATTTACACAAGCCGATCTTCTTTTGGGAATAATTATTCCATGTACTCCTGCTGTTTCTGCAGTTCTAATAATTGATCCTAAATTATGTGGATCCTCTATTCCATCTAATATTAATATAAACGGTGGTTCTTCCTTTTGTTTTGCAAATTTTAAAATATCCTCCACTTCACAATAACTAAAAGGTGGAACAATTGCAATAACTCCTTGGTGATTTTGAGTTTGAGCTATTTGATTTAATTTTTTCCTTTCTATTTCAGTTAATAATATTTTTCTTTCTTTTGCTATTCCAATTATTTTATGAATCGATCCATGTTTTTCGCCCTTTGCAATTAATATTTTATTAATGTCTCTTCCAGATTCCAATAATTCAATTACTGCGTTTCTTCCTTCTACTTGATCTTGATATTCTTCTTTTTCCATTTTACCAGCCTTTCCTTTTAGTATTTTTATATTGCAAATCTTTACTTATAAAAATTATTATCCAAATATTTTTTAGCTTTACTAATTCCTGCTTTTTAAAAATTTTACATACTTTAAAAATTTTCTTTTATAATATTCCTCTTTTTTATTCTTCATCTAATTTCAATACTGATAAAAATGCTTCCTGTGGTATTTCTACATTTCCTATCTGCCTCATTTTCTTTTTACCACGTTTTTGTTTTTCCAGTAATTTCTTTTTTCTAGTAATGTCTCCTCCATAGCATTTAGCTAAAACATCTTTTCTCATTGCTGAAATAGTTTCTCTTGCTATAATTTTCCCACCTATTACTGCTTGTAAAGGTATTGTAAATAACTGTCTTGGAATTACCTCTTTCAATTTTTCTACCATTCTTTTTCCCTTTTCATAACTATTGTCTCTGTGAACTATGAATGAAAGCGCATCTACTCCTTCTCCATTTACCCAAATATCTAGTTTTACTAAATCTGATTTTTGATATCCTTTTAATTCATAGTCAAAAGAAGCATATCCCTTAGTTTTTGATTTTAAAGTGTCAAAAAAATCATATATAATTTCATTTAATGGTAATTCATAAATTAAAGTAACTCTGCTTTCATCTAAATATTTCATATCGATGTAATTTCCTCTTCTGTTTTGGCAAATCTCCATAATTCCGCCGACATAATCTTTAGGAGTAATAATTTCAGCTTGAACAACAGGTTCTTCCATATAATTTATTTCATTAGGAGATGGCATATCAGAAGGATTATATAATTCTACTACTTGTCCATCTGTCTTGTGTATTCTATAAATAACTGATGGAGATGTTGTAATTAAGCTTAAATCAAATTCTCTGTCCAATCTCTCTTCTATAATTTCTAAGTGTAATAAGCCTAAAAATCCACAGCGGAATCCAGACCCTAACGCTCCTGATGTTTCTGGTTCATACTCTAATGCAGCATCATTTAATTTTAATTTTTCTAATGCTACTTTAAGATTTTCATAGTCTCCTCCATCTATTGGATAAATTCCACAGTATACCATTGGATTAACTTTTTTATATCCTGGCAATGGTTTGTCTGCTGGATATTCTTTGAGTGTTATAGTATCTCCTACTCGCACATCTGATAAGCTTTTAATGCTAGCTGCAATATATCCAACTTCGCCTGCCTTTAATTCTTTAGTTTCTTGATATCTTCCTGGTTCAAAATATCCAACTTCTGTAATAGTGAAATTTTTTCCTGTTGACATTAAAATCATCTCTTGCGCAGGTCTTACTGTTCCAGTTTTTATCCTAACATATGCAATAGCACCTTTATAATTATCATAAATTGAGTCAAATATTAATGCCTTTAGAGGTTCATTTTCATCTCCTTCTGGAGACGGTAAATCTGTTACAATTCTTTCCAAAACTTGATCTACATTCAAACCAGATTTTGCAGATATACATGGAGCATCTTCTGCTGGTATTCCAATAATATCTTCAATTTCTTTTTTTACTTCTTCTGGCCTAGCATTTGGCAAATCTATCTTATTAATAACTGGTAATATTTCCAAATTATTGTCTAATGCTAAATATACATTTGCTAATGTTTGGGCTTCAACTCCTTGACTGCTATCTACTACTAATACCGCTCCATCACATGCTGCTAAGCTTCTTGATACTTCATAATTAAAATCCACGTGTCCAGGTGTATCTATTAAATTAAGCTCATAATCATTTCCATCTTTTGCATGATATTTCATTCGA
Source organism: uncultured Clostridia bacterium (assembly GCA_947623595.1). Taxonomy (GTDB): domain Bacteria; phylum Bacillota; class Clostridia; order TANB77; family CAG-508; genus CAG-273. The sequence continues at coordinate 5,210 of CANQHC010000018.1, forward strand.
ACTGCCTGAGCTTTAATAGTAATTCCTCTTTCTCTCTCAATATCCATATTATCTAATACTTGACTTTCCATTTCTCTTTTTGAAAGAACTCCTGTCATTTCAATGAGCCTATCAGCAAGTGTAGATTTTCCATGATCTATATGAGCAATAATACTAAAATTACGAATATATTTTTTTCTGTCTTCACTCATACTTTCTTTTATCCTTTCTTTTAAGCTATATGGGTAAATTTTATCATACTAAAAAAATTGCGTCAAGACTTCATATAATCAATAAAAAGCTGTTTTAAGATTTTTATTTTTATCTTAGAACAGCTTTATTAATTATATATTTTTTATATTATATTTTATAGAGTCATAATAATAATCATCATAATCCCAATCATAGTATCTGTCTGTATAATAATCATCAAAAATACTATTATGCCTGTTGTAGTCATTAAGTATTGAATCACTACTTTCAATTATAGCACCTAATGCTACAAATGAAATTAAAGAAGATATAAAAATAATTGGAATTGCAATAGCACTAGTAGCTATACCTGCTATTCCTACTCCTTTTTTAGAATTAGGTATTTTGCTTTTTTTAATTGTATCTACAATTCCTAATATTAAACCTATAATAGCAATAACTATAGTAATAAAACAAACAAATGGAATCCATCCTGTTAAAATAGATATAATTCCCAATATTAACGAAGCTATTCCCATTTTAATTTTCCTCCTAGTCTTTATTTTCAATTAAAATTATACTCTTTTTTCGTATATCTTGTCAATGATATTTATCTAGGATACAGTTTATTTTTCTACTTTTTTCTAGAATTTTCTTTTCTTTTTTCCTTTACAAAAAATATATATTAATATAAAATAAAAATATAATATGTTTGAAAGGAAAGTTATGTATCAATTTATTTCAAAAAGTGAGCAAGACACTATTGATTTTGCTAATCAATTAGCTTCTAAATTAAATAAAAAAGATATTGTTCTTTTGTCCGGTGAATTAGGTAGTGGCAAAACAAAATTTGTGCAAGGTATTTTAAAGTATTTTGGTTTAGAAAATGAAATTTCTAGTCCAACTTTTACAATAGTAAATGAATATTCTGCATCTATTTGCCCTATCTATCATTTTGATGTATACCGCCTATCAGATATAGATGAATTTTTTGCGATGGGTGGAGAAGAATATTTTGAAAATGGTATTTGTCTTATTGAATGGGGTGAAATAATTGAAGATATTTTACCATCTGATTACATTAAAATTACTTTTCAAAAGGATTCATCAAATGAAAATTATCGTAATTTAAAAATTGAAACTTTTGGTAATAAATATTTATCTTAATATACTTTTAAATATATTTTAGGAAGGATTTTAAATATGAAAATTTTAGCAATCGATACTTCATCTACAAATGCTTCTGTTGCAATTTTAGAAGAACAGAATATTTTAATAGAACTAAATAATGAAGATGAGAAAACACATTCTCAAAAATTAATGCCAATGATAGATCAAGCTTTTCAAAGTACAAATTTATCTTTAAATGATATAGGCTTGATTTGTTGCTGTGTAGGTCCTGGTTCTTTTACTGGGGTTAGAATTGGAATTGCTACTGCAAAAGCTTTTGCGGATAGTAAGCATATTTCTACTGTTGGTGTTACTTCTTTAGAAAGTCTTGCCTATAATTTGAATCAAGATGGATATATTTGCTCTTTAATTAATGCTAATCATGACAATGTTTATGCTGGTTTTTTTCATATAAATAATTGTCAAACTTTAGAAAGTAGTTTTGCTTTTTTAGATTTAAAGATTGAGAATGGAAAAAATCTAGTTAATTTTTTAGAAAATAATTCAACATTTTCATTAAGCAACTCCCCTATTTATTTTGTAGGTGATGCAGTTCCTATTTATGATGATTTATTAAATAGTTTGATATTAAAGGGAAAAAATAAAATAATTTTAGCTAATAAATTACAGTGTACAATTTCCAGTATAAGTATCGCAAAAATTGGCTATACTAAATATAAAAACGATTGTAAATGTGATTCAAATTCTTTATCTCCTATTTATTTAAGAAAGTCTCAAGCTGAAATTGCATTAGAAGAAAAAGGTGTTAAGATATGAATTTACAAATTACAAAAATGCAAATTAAAGATTTTGAAATAATCAAAGATTGTTTGCAAAAAGATTTTGACGATTTTTGGTCCCCTTCTTTATTAAAAAAAGAATTGGAAAATAATCAAAAGCTAAATTCTCATTATTTCATTGCCAAAAACCGGAAATGATATTGTTGGCTTTGCTGGAATTTTAATTATTATTGATGAACTTAATATTATGAATATAGTTACAAAAAAGGTATGTCGAAACTTAGGTATTGGTTCTTCTTTATTACAGTTTATTATTAATTTTGCTAGAGATAATAATTGTACTTCTATTACATTGGAAGTAAATGAAAATAATCTTCCAGCTATTAGATTATATAAAAAATATAACTTCAAAGTAGTTGGTCTTCGTAAAAAATATTATAATAACATAGATAATGCTATTTTAATGACATTAAATTTACAATAATTCCACATTTTCTATATACGTGGTTGTTATAAACAAAGGAGGAAAAAATGAAAAAAACAAATGAACTTAATTATAAAAATTTAAAAATGGTATGTTCACCTGATCAATTTGAATTTGAATCAACTGCTGAATTAGATCCTATTGATACTGGAATTGGACAAGACAGAGGTATCAAAGCTTTAGAATTCGGTTTAAATGTTGATGTAAAAGGCTACAATTTATACATAGAAGGTCCTAGTGGCGTTGGGAAAACAATGTATACCAAAAACTATCTAAATACAATATGTAAAAAGAGAAAAGTTCCTCAAGATTGGTGTTATATATATAATTTTGAAAATCCAAATGAACCCATTGCCGTTTCTTTACCTGCAGGTGGTGGAAAAACCTTTCAAGAAATGATGGAGCGTTTCATTACTGATGTAAAAGTTGATATAAAATCTACTTTTAATAATGAAGAATTTGAAAAAGAACGAGCTCTAATCAAACAAGAATTTGAAGAAAAACGTAATAATTTATTAGAAAAATTGAATGAAACTTCTTCCAATTATGGTTTTCAAGTAAGGGCTTCTCAAACAGGTATTTATATGATGCCTGTTATGAATGGAAAAGCAATGCCTGAAGAAGAATTTAATAAATTAGATGAAAAAACAAAAAAAGAATATGAAGATAAATCTACAATTGTTCAACAACATATAATAGATGCAATCGGAGAAATAAAAGCAATTGAAAGAGACTCTCAAAAGAAAATTGAAGAATGGCAATCAAATGTTGCTCTTTTAACAGTCAATACTCATATTAATTATATTAAATCTAAATATAAAAGAAATAAAAAGATAAATCACTTTTTGGATAGTATAAAAAAAGATATTTTAAAAAATATTTCTCATTTTATTACAGATGAAAAAACAGAAAATCAGCAATTAAATAGTGCTCAAGTAAAACCTGAATTAGTTAAACCTTGGCTTAATTATCGTGTAAATTTATTTATTGATAATAGTACTTTGGAGGGTGCTCCTGTTATTATGGATTCTAACTATTCTTATCATAATATTTTTGGAAAATTAGAATACGAAAACTATTATGGAGCCTTAAAAACTGACTTTACTATGCTAAAACCAGGTTTGTTACATAAAGCAAATGGTGGTTACATTATATTCCAAGCAAATGATTTATTAAATAATAGCTTATGTTATGAAGCCTTAAAGAAAGCATTAAGGACTAAAGAAATAGGAATAGAAAATGCAGCTGATCCACGCTCCTCTATGGTAATGATATCTTTAAAGCCTGAACCAATTCCTTTAGATGTAAAAGTAATTATTATTGGTGAAGAAAATATTTATCAAACTTTACTTGCTTTAGATAGTGATTTTAGAAAATTGTTTAAGATAAAAGTAGAATTTGAAGATGATGCTCCATTAACATTAGAAAATATGAATAAATTAGCTAGATTTGTTTGTGGATATTGTACGCAAGAAGAACTTCCTCCTCTTACAAAAGAAGCTGTTGCAAAAATAATTGAATATGCTTCAAAAATTGCAAACAATCAATTTAAGCTTTCTACTAGATTTAATGACTTAGCTCAAATTATTGGAGAATCTGCTACTTGGGCTAGAATTGGACATTCAAAAATTGTAACTGCTGAATATGTAGAAATGGCTCTTAGAGAAAGATTAGAAAGAGTAAAAAAATATGACGCTCGTTATATGGAAATGATTCGCGAAAACACATTATTAATTGATACTTCCGGTTTTGTAACTGGGCAAATCAATGGTCTTACTATTATGAGTATTGGTGATTTTTGTTTTGGAAAACCTGTTAAAATTACTGCTAATACCTATACTGGAAAAAATGGAATTATCAATATTGAACGTGAAGTAGAACTTTCGGGTTCTTCTCATTCAAAAGGAATGTTAATTTTAAGTGGATATTTAGGTGAAATGTTTGCTCAAGATATTCCTCTTTCACTTACTGCAAGTGTTTGTTTTGAACAATTATATAACGGAGTAGATGGTGATAGTGCTTCTAGCACAGAGTTATATGCTATTCTTTCTAGTCTATCAGATATCCCAATTAATCAATCAATTGCAGTAACGGGCTCAGTCAATCAAAAAGGTGAAATTCAACCAATTGGTGGAGTTAATGATAAAATTGAAGGTTTCTTTCAAATATGTAAAATGCGTGGCTTAGATGGTTCACATGGTGTCATTATCCCAAAACAAAATGTTCATAACTTAAACTTAAATGATGATGTAATTGAAGCAGTAAAAAAAGGAGATTTTCATATTTATGCAATTTCTACAATTGAAGAAGGAATTGAAATATTAACAGGAGTTCCTGCTGGAAAAAAAGATAGTAATGGAAAATTTCCTGCTGGCTCAGTAAATTATTTAGTTTATGAAAAATTGAAAAAATATGCAACGATTAGTAAAAATATGGATTAATCAAAAAATATAGTAGTTTTATAAAAAAGCTACTATATTTTTTTGCTATGTTTTGCATTATATAAAAAAATATGTTATAATATTTTAGTATTTATGGCAATATGCCCATTTACATGAAAGGAAGAAAACCTATGGAAAAGTCAGTTTTGGAAACAGCCCTATCAATTGGCAAGCCTGTTATTTTTACTGATCACAACGGAAAAATACAGAGCTTGCGCAAGTTTTGTGTTGCTTTACGCCACAGTTTGAAGGAGGGAGTCACAGACATCAAAGCCACTCGCGAAATTGTTCCTGCACGCTTTTCTCTGGTAGAAATCTCCAGCTATTACGAAGTTATTATTGCCGGTGATTCAGAAAAAGGTTGGAAAGTTTTCTCTCTTTCGGGAGAGCCTCTTTTCAATAATTCTATCTTCTTTACCCGGCAAAAAATTAACGATAAGTTGGACGAATTGACCAAAGACTGGTTTCGCCCGGTCTAAGGTAAGCAAATAGTATTATCTTCCTACAAAAAAACAGGAGTGCTTTTATACAGCCTCCTGATTTTTTTATCATTTTTCTTCTTTAACCTTTTTTTCTTTTACTGTTTCAACTTTTTCTTCTTTTACTGTGTCAACTGTTTCTTGAACAGTTACTTTTTCAGTTTCAACAGCAGGTTTTTCTTCTGGTGCACTTTCTACTGGTGCTTCTTTAGAAACTTGTGCTTTTGCAGATGTAGTTTCTTCTTTTTCAACCTTTTCTGCCTTTACCTCTGCTACTTGATCTTCTTTTTCTGCTACTTCCTCTACTACTGGTTCTTCTGCTAATTCTTCTTTTATTGTTATTTCTTTATTTTCAATTCTTGCTACAACATTTTCTCTAGTCTTAGCAGCTTTACCAATTCTATCTCTTAAATAATATAATTTTGCTCTTCTTGCTTTACCTACTCTTACTAATTCAACTTTTTCTACTAATGGTGAATGTACTAAGAATGTCTTTTCAACACCTACCCCATAAGAAATTTTTCTTACTGTAAATGTTTCATTTACTCCTCCGTTTTGTTTTTTTATAATGATTCCTTCAAATACTTGAATTCTTTCTCTGTTACCTTCTTTAATTTTTTGGTGCACTCTAACAGTGTTACCAATTCTTAATTCTGGTATCTTATTTTTTAATTGTTCATGTTCAATTGATTTTACGATATCCATGATTTGAATATCCTCCTTTCTTTATAACTTTTATTTTTTTCTTATCCTATTTTTTTAATAGGTCCGGTCTCTTTTGTTTTGTTATTTCAATAGATTTTTCTTCTCTCCATTTTTTTATATTTTCATGATGCCCTGAAAGTAATACTTCTGGAACCCTTTTTTCATGAAAAATTTCTGGTCTTGTATATTGTGGATATTCTAAAAGCTTTTGTGAAAAAGATTCCTCTTTTATAGATTCTTCTTTTATTACTCCTTGGACATATCTGCTTACTGAGTCAATTAATATCATTGCTGGGAGCTCTCCTCCTGTTAATATATAATCACCAACAGATATTTCTTCATCCACTATTTCATCAAGCACCCTTTGGTCAATTCCTTCATAATGTCCACATAATAAAATAAGATGTGATTCTTTAGAAAGTTCTACTACTTTATCTTGATTTAACACTTTTCCTTGTGGTGATAGATATATTACTTTAGCACTTTCTCTATCTGAAATAGATTCATATGCATCATATACGACTTCTGGCATCATAACCATTCCAGCCCCACCACCATATGGTGTATCATCTACTTTTTTGTGTTTGTCTTTTGAAAATTCTCTTATATTGGTTAATTGAATTTCAATTAAGTCTTTTTGTATTGCCTTTCCGATAATACTTTGTTTAATCGGTTCAAACATTTCCGGGAAAAGAGTTAATACATCAAATTTCATTTAGTTTTCCTTTCATTCTTTGTAAACTAGTTCTTTATTACAAATTTCTTCAATTATTAAATTAATCCTTTTAATAAATGAACTATGATTTTTTCTTGTTCTATATCAATTTGTTTGATGACTTCTTTAATTGCAGGTAATAAAATTTGCTTTCCTTTTGCATCTTTTACTACATATATATCATTTGCTCCTGAGTTATATATATCATATATTTTTCCAAGTAATATTCCTTCTTCTGTGTAAACAGCAAGACCAATTAAATCAGCTATAAAATAGGTACCTTTAGGAAGCTCATCTAAATCTTTTCTAGCTATTTTTATATAACAACCTCTATATTTTTCAGCTTCTTCTATGGTATTTATTCCTTTTAATTTTAACAATACTTGATTTTTACTATATTTTACTTCTTCTATTTCTATTTCAATTAGCTTTTTTTCTTTTTCTATAAGAATAGATTTTAACCTTTCAAATTTAGTAATATCAGCTGTAAAAGGATTTACCTTTACAAATCCCCTAATTCCAAAGTGATTTACAATTTGACCTATTTCAAAATATTCTTGTTTCATATTTTTCCTCTAATCAACAAATTCAACATTTACTTTTTTATGTTCTTTAACAGCTAAGGATTTCATAACGGTGCGAATTGCTTTTGCAACTCTTCCTTGTTTTCCAATGATTCTTCCCATATCTGTTTCTGCAACCTTTACTTCTAAAGTAATGCTTTTTTCATCTTCTTTTGAAGTAATAGCAACCTTTTCTTTGTCATCCACTAAATTCAAAATAATAATTTCCAAAATTTCTTTCATAATATTACCTTTCTAGTAAATTATTTTTTTGATGCTCTTTCTATTAAATTCTTTACAGAATCTGTAGCTTTTGCACCATTTTTTATCCATTGTTCTACTTTCTCATTGTCAATTATGATAGTAGAAGGTTCTGTCATTGGATCATATGAGCCTATTTTTTCGATGATTTTTCCATCTCTTGCTCTTCTAGAATCTGCAACAACAATATGATAGAATGGAGCTTTTTTTGCACCTTGTCTTTGTAATCTAATTTTTACCATTTATGTTTCACCTCCTGAATTTTTGCTATTAAATAATAGCGCTTTATATATAAAATTAAAAAATTAAAAACAAAATTATAATTTTAACACATTCATGTTTCAATATTACATTTTAAAATTTTTGAAATCTTTGGAATCTAAACTATTCATTATTTTTTTCATTCCACCTTTATTGTTTTGCATTTGCTTCATCATTTTTTGTGTCATTTCAAAAGACTTCATAAATTTATTTATTTCTTGTACTGTTGTTCCACTACCTCTAGCAATACGAGCTCTCCTATTTCCATTCAAGATACGTGGATTTTTTCTTTCTTCCTTTGTCATAGAATATATTATTGCTTCAATTCTTACAAATTCTTTGTCATCAACTTTAACATCTTTTAATTGATTCATTCCAGGTATCATTTTTAATAAGGATGAAAATGAGCCCATTTTTTTTATTTGTTTTAGTTGTACAAGATAATCATCTAAATCTAATTCTTTTTTCTTAAGTTGTTTCTCTATTTTTTGAGCTTCTTCTAAATCAAAACTTTCTTCAGCTTTTTCTATGATAGAAAGTACATCTCCCATTCCAAGAATTCTTTGAGCCATTCTATCTGGATGAAAGACCTCAATATCACTTAATTTTTCACCTGTTGCTGCAAATTTAATTGGTCTTCCAGTAACTTTCTTAACAGATAAAGCTGCACCACCACGAGTATCTCCATCTAATTTTGTAAGCACTACTCCGTCAATTCCAAGATTTTCATTAAATGATTGAGCAACATTTACAGCATCTTGACCTGTCATACTATCTACTACCAATAAAATTTCATGTGGCTTTACATTTGCTTTTACATTTTTTAATTCTTGCATAAGTTCTTCATCAATATGTAAACGGCCTGCTGTATCTAGTATAACAATATCATTTAACTTACTCATTGCTATTGACATAGCCTGTTTTGCAATGTGCACAACATCTTTTGATTGTTCATTACTAAAAACTGGTATATTAAGTTGTGCTCCAACTACTTGTAACTGCTTAATAGCTGCTGGTCTATAAATATCGCATGCAACTAATAATGGTTTTTTGCCCTGTTTTCGAAGAAGGTTAGCAAGTTTGCCTGCTGTTGTTGTTTTACCAGAACCTTGCAATCCTACTAACATAATAACAGTAGGAGGATTTGGAGTAAAGTTAATTTTACTTTCTGTTCCTCCTAAAAGTTCAACTAATTCATCTTTTACAATTTTAATAACTTGCTGACCAGGAGTTAAAGATTTTAATACATCCTGTCCTAGAGCTTTTTCTTGTACCTGTCCTATAAATTCTTTTACAATTAAATAGTTAACATCTGCTTCTAAAAGTGCAAGCTTTACTTCACGAAGCATTTCTTTTAAGTCTGATTCCGTGATTCTTGCTTTTCCTCTTAATCTTCTAGTAATATCTTGAAGTTTTGAACTTAATCCTTCAAAAGCCATGGTACTTACACCTCTTTCGTTATTTTCTATACATGAAATTGTTTTTACTTTTTGCCAATTTTTCGATTTGTTTATTTTTAATTTTTCTTAAGCTAAACAACTTAATTCTTCACGTACATGCTCTAGAATTTTTGCAACTTTTTTATCAGAAGATGTATCTTCTATTTTGCTTAATTCTTGAAGTATTTGTTGAAGTTGCTTTTCTTGTTTCAATGTTCTTTCCATAAATGCTAGCTTTTCTTCTAACTCGAAAAGTTTATTCTCTCCCTTCTTGATAATATCTCTCACTGCCTGTCTTGTAATATTATTATTTTCGGCAATTTCAGAAAGTGATAGGTCATTGTTATAATAATCGTTTATAAATTCATACTGCTTTTCTGTTAACATTTTTCCATAGATTTCACATAAAATGCTAACTTGTACCTTTTTTTCCATTTGACATCACTCCCTTTTTTGTCATAGGTATATATACAAAAAAAATATTAGCATTATTAATAACTAATAATTATCAACAATAAAGCTTTATTTTTTGTAATGCTAATATACTTTACACTATTTTTTTCTATTTGTCAAGCATTTTATATATTTTTACATAAATTTGTGCGTTTTTTTAGCATTTTTCTATTTTTTCTTGAACTATTACTATATGCATTCGTTCATTTTTCATAAAAAAAACAAAAATATTTTTTTATGAAAAATATATTGACAAAGCGAACAAGTTTTTGTATACTATATACGAACATTGTTTTGGTATTTTTCAAAGGAGGTTTTATAAATGAATTTATTAAAAAACAGTACTGAAGTTATCCCTTACACAATCAATAAGGAATTATGTTCTGATTGCTATATTGCCTTTGATGCTGGTGAAATAGTTGTTAATGCTCCGTGGTATTTTTCTAGAAAACAAATTCAAACAATGATAAATGAAAAAAGGCAATGGATTTTAGAAAAATTAAGAGAATATCAAGAACAAAATTCTACTTATATTAGTAAAGGTTACATTTCTCTTTTAGGAACTTATTATCCTGTTCACTTATGCTATAAATTTATAAAAACTCCTAATATACATTTAGTAAATAATAATATTGAAGTAATACTTCCTAATAAATATAAAAAAATAGATAGTACACATATTTTTAAAATACTAGTAGAAAAGTTATATTACAAATTAGCTATCCAAGAACTAGAAACAGCCATGGAAAAAACTAGGTTAATGTTAGGTTTTGCTCCTGAAGATTTTGAAATTAAAGAATTAAAACCTCATCAGCTTTCATCTTTTATCTTTGAAGAAAAGAAACTGATATTTAGTCCAGAAATTGTAAAATATGATAGAGCAACAATTGAATATATTGTTCTTCATGAATTCTGCCATTTAAAATATAAAACTCATGCTAAAGGATTCTGGAAAATGATAAATAAATACATTCCTAATTATAAAAAATATGAAGCTTTAATTCAGTCTATCTAAAGAATTTTTAGATAATTTTAAATCATCAAGTAATAATTTCTAATATCACATATTTAGACTCCACTTTTTTAAGAAAAGTGGAGTCTAAATTATACATGTTTCTTTATATTTTATTCTTATTTATTCTTTCATAGTTTATATATTCATAATCATACGGATTTTTTTCATCTTTTATTCCCTTTTGTTTACTTATAATTTTCCATTCAGAATCTTTTATCTCAGGGAAAAAGGCATCTCCTTCAAATTCATGATAGATTTTTGTAACATACATTTTTGTAACATATGGCATTAATTTTTGGTAAATAGAATCTCCTCCAATAACAAAATATTCTTCTTGTGATTGTATATATTTATTTAACATTTCTATATCATTTACTATGTCTACATTTTTATCCTGTATTTTTAAAATTCCACTTTTGGACAATATAATATGCTTTCTATTTGGTAATATTCTTCCCAATGATTCAAATGTTTTTCTGCCCATTATAATAGTATGTCCACTAGTTAAAGATTTGAATCTTTTTAAATCTTCTGGTAAGTGCCAAATAAGCTTATTATCTTTTCCTATAACATTATTATTAGCTATTGCAACTATAATACTTAACATTTTATTTTTTGCTCCTATTTCATTTATAACTGTTAGAACTTAATTTTTATACAGCAACAGGCATCTCTATTTTACCTAAATGTTCATAATTTTCTAATTTAATATCGTCAATAGTAAATTTATAAAAATCTTTTATTTCTGGATTAATCCAAAGTTTTGGTGCAGGAAGAGCTTTATCCCTTCTAGATAATTGTTCCTTCATTCCTTCAATTTGATTTTCATAAATGTGAGCATTACTAATACATACTGTTAAAAGACCTGGTTTAAATCCTGTAACTTGTGCTAATAAGTGTACTAAAACAGCATATTGTACTACATTAAATGGATTTCCAAGTGGTAAATCATTTGATCTAATAGTTAGCATGCAGTTTAATTTTCCAGCAGTAACATCCCAGCAACTGTTAAATACACATGGATAAAGAGCTCCTGTCTCTAAATATGGAATTTGCCATAAATTAATAATCATTCTTCTATTTTGTGGGTTTGTTTTTAGTTGCTCTATTAAAGTATCTATCTGGTGAAATTCTTTTACAATCCAGCCATAAGAAGTACCTATTGTTCCATCCTCCATTTCCCATTCGTCCCATATATGTACTTTGTCTTGCTTTAATTCTTCTACACTATTTGATTGCTTTTGAAAAATCCACAATAATTCTTTTACAGCAGTTTTAAATGCAACAAATTTTGTAGTTAAAATTGGAAATTCTTCTTCCAAATTGAATTGCATTATTTGATGTGGCAATTTATATGTAGCAATTCCAGTTCTATTTTGATCATAATATCCTTCTTTTAAAATTTTATCTACCATATCTAAATAAATATCATCAAACTTACTCATATAAATCCTCCTTTTTTCTTTTCATACTATATCAAAAACGACAAAAAAAGACAATATTAAATTATGGTTTTACTCACTTAAATTAAAATTTGGTACATATTCTTCTTCATGCTCCCCTAATTCTTGTATATATCCATTTTTTAAATTCAAAGTATACAAATAATTTTCAATTTCCTTATATTCCTTTTTATTTATTTTTCGATTTAAACTACTTTCATTTTTTGCTAGATATGTAGGAAAATATTGTGCCATAACACTTACATATATATCATCATCTAAATTTTCTTTTATCCATTTTAAAATATGTTTACTATTTTGTATATGATTTGGTAATATTAAATGTCTAACAATTATACCCTTTTGTATAATTCCATTTTCATCAAACACAGCTTTTCCTACTTGAGCATACATCTCTTTTATGGCTTTTGTTGCAACTTCAAAGTAATTTTCTACTTTAGAATATTTTTTAGAGATTTCATTTGAATAATATTTTAAATCAGGAAGATAAACATCTATATAGCCATCTAATTCCTTTAAAGTTTGAATGCTTTCATATCCATTTGTATTATATATAATAGGAATATTCAATCCTTTTTTCTTTGCTATTTTTAGAGCTTCTAATATTTGTTTTGCATACATAGTTGGAGTTACTAAATTAATATTATTTACACCTTTTTCTTGTTGCTTTAGAAAAATTTGTGCCAAATGCTCTATTGTAATTTCTTTTCCTTTTCCAACACTACTTATTTCATAATTTTGGCAATAAATGCATTTTAAATTACAATTTGAAAAAAATACTGTGCCAGAACCATTTTTTCCGCTAATACAAGGTTCTTCCCAGTAATGTATAGAAGCTAATGCTATTTTTATTTTATCATCGCAACCACACCAACCGTTTTTGACCTGACAACCTATTTGCTCCGACAATTGCGAGGACATATATTGCATTTTTGTAAATTCATATTTTTATTATAGTATCCTTTCTTTATTATACATCATTAAGTTATCTACTTATTTATTATATTTTATATTTAAAATCTATAATTTTCAATAACGTTCTTTTATATATCAAAAATGAAAGTAGATTTTTGTGTCTACTTTCATTTTACCACTCAAATTTCTCTTTGGATTTTTTGCTTTTATTAAGTAATTTTATTCTTTCCTAGCATTGATTATTTTACTGTGTATTGACCTATATCTGGTTCTGTAAAAATTTCATCTTGTACATTATCAAATTCATATTCTCTTTCTGTTACCATTTCACCTTGATTCAATTTTACATATAATCCTGTGTCTTTTTCAATATATACTTCATTTTTTCCTGTACTATTCATAAATGTTGGTGATAAGAAATTATCTACTATATAACATTGCTTTCCATTATAGTCTGTTTTTCTTATCATTGCAAACATACTTGCCATAAAAGTCTGCCAGTCATTTTCTGTTTCTACATAATTAACTATATTTACATTAATAGTCATATCTGCATTTAATTGTGCTGTTTTTGATTCTGCTGTTTCATAAAATACATCAATTCTTTCTCCATTGTTAAACATTGAAGTCTTCATTTTTTCTCCATTATTATCTCTTTCCATAATCATTGCTTGCCTTCCATTTTTTTGATAATAATTCATTGTTACTACTCCAGTTTCTTCTGTTGCTACTGATTTTATATGATAATTTTCACTAGAAATATATGGAGACACATTTTTCTGTATTTCCTTTACTATCATAAAGTTTCTAAAAGTATTTATTAATACTAATACTATAAATATTGCAATAACTATTAAAATTACCTTAATTATCATTTTCATTTTTTTATTTTTCATAAAAAATACCTCCCACTTTTATACTTGGAAGGCAACCTAGCTATCATAAGGATTATCTCCTCTTAGACCTATGGCTTTGCGTCATAAATTTTCATTTACTTTGCTTTTTAACATCTAAGTACATTATACCATATTTTTACATCCATTGCAATTTCTTTTATTTAGATTTCTTCTATTATAGCCTCTTAAATCTTTATACTAATTTGAAGTGTATTTTCTTTGCTATTTTGTGTTTATTTTCAAGGTCAGGCACTTTTCTTTTTGTCAAACATATAATACTAATATATCAATTAGGAGGTACCTATATGTTTGCACTTTCTCTTTCTGGATTTTTAGCATTTTTAAATTCTGCTGTATTTTTGGTTGGTTATATTTCAAATAATTCTTTATTTCCAGAACCTCTAAATAATGACGAAGAAAAAAAGTATTTAGATCTCATGAAAGAAGGAGACGAAGAAGCTAGAAATATTTTAATTGAGAGAAATTTAAGATTAGTAGCACATGTTTGCAAAAAATACGCTACTGCAAAAATAGATCAAGATGACTTAATTTCTATTGGTAGTATTGGATTAATAAAAGGAATTAATAGTTTTGATAGTTCTAGAGGAATTCGCCTAGCAACTTATGTTTCTCGTTGTATTGATAACGAAGTTTTAATGTATTTAAGAAGTACTAAAAAACTGGGTTCTGAGGTATATTTAGAAGATCCTATAGGGAAAGATAAAGATGATAATACTGTTACTCTTCAAGAAGTTTTGGAAAATAACGATAAAAATATTGAAGATGAAGTTGATTTAAAATTTAAAATTAAACAACTATATGAAAAGATGAAACAAGTTTTAAAGGTTCGAGAAAAAACAATTCTAGAATTAAGATTTGGTCTAGGAGGTACCAAACCCCAAACTCAAAATGAAATTGCAAGTAATATGGGAATTTCACGCTCATATGTGTCCAGAATTGAAACAAAGGCAATTAATAAATTAGCAAAAGAAATGAGAGAGTAATACTCCCTCATTTTTTAATTTAAAAAGTATATTCCTAAATTTAGATAAGTAGCAAATATGCTCCACAACAAGTAAGGAATCTGTAATAATCCTGAAATTTTGTTAGCATTGTAGAAATTCATTATCATTCTAATAATCATTAAATCTAATAGTAAAATCCAAAAAAATGAAAAAAGTCTCCATTTAAATATAAAAAATAAAATTGGCCATAGCAAATTAAACCCTAACTGTATGTAATAATCTTTTTTTATATCATCATTATTTAAGTTTTTAATTTCTAAAATTCCATATGATACTCCCATTAAAATATATAAGATAGTCCATATTATAGGAAATAAAATAGCTGGCGGTGCTAGTGGTGGCATATTTAATGTATTATAATCAATAAACGGAGATATTAAAAAACCTATGATTCCGCCTGCAATTACTGGAATCAAAATTGCTTTTACATAAATACCTATCTTATTCATATTTTGATTTTCTTTAATTTTTTAATTAAAGATTTCCCCCTTTCTTTTATTTTTTTAATTTTATGAATAAAAAAATAGTTTATGCATTATTTTTTTCATTTTTGTACATACTAGATATATAAAATTTATAATGGCAATTTAGCCAAGATTGGAGTTTTTTATGGATAATCAAAACTTGAATATTTTAGATGAAGTAAATAAGGGAGCTACAATGGGAATGGATGCTATATCTTATGTTTCTGAAAAAGCATCTGATAGTGATTTTAAACAAGTATTAGATACAGAATATAATAAATATGAAAAAATCTCTCAAAGAGTAAACGATTTGTATGCTCAATATAGCGATGAAGAACCTCATGAAACTAATGCTATGAATAAAGCAATGACTTGGTATGGAATTCAAATGAGAACTATGATTGATGGCACTACTTCAAAGCTTTCTGAATTATTAATGCAAGGCACTAATATGGGAATTATAGAAGGAAGAAGATTAATAAACCAAAATCCAGAAGCTGATTCAGATGTAAAAAATATTTTAAATGACTTCGTTGTTATGCAAGAAGACAGTGTTGAAACTTTAAAAAAATACTTATAATTTTCCAAAAGCACCTATAAACTAAAATTATAGGTGCTTATATTTTCTTCTATCTAATTTTGTACTAGAACATTCTCTTGGTCATTTTCTAGTACATTATTTTGTACCGGAACATTCTCTTGCTCATTTTCTAGTACATTATTTTGTACCTCATTATCAGATGGTACTTCATTCCATGTTTCTCCTCCATCTGTTGTTATATACTCATAACTTCCTATTCCTTCTTCTTTCCTTATTGCTATTTTTCCATTATTTTGATCTATAAATTTAATAGAATCTACTGCATTAGGATATTCAATTTCATAGTTTCCTATTCCAACATTATTCCATGTTTCGCCTTGATCATTTGAATATATTACTTCTAATCTGTATAAATATTCATCTGCTTGTGGTATTATTTTACTAACAATTTCTCCAGTTGTTGAATATATCGCATTATTTATTTTTATAATTCTATAAAATACTACTTTTTCACTATTTATTTGATAAGTATTATCTTTAAACTTCTCCATTTCTTCTTGCTGTAAATATTTAATAGTCTCAGAAAAATCATATGGAACTTCCTTCCATTCTTCTTGGTTAAATGTAATATATAATTTATCATTTTCAAATTTATAAGTATTTAAGTTTTGTTTTGCTTCTTCAATTTGCCTTGGTTTTATGTTTATACCTATTATTAATGCTATTATAATTAAAATAATAATAACTATTCCCGGTATAATCAATTTTCTTCTCATTTTCTCATTTCATGTTAGATTTTATCTAACATATCCTCCCTTCACTTTTCTTTTGTATTTTCTAGTTTATCGTAACACAAATATAAGTATTTTGTAAATTATTTTCTATAAAATTATAAATCTTTCAAAATTATCGGAAATCTCTTGGTCTGCATTTTGTTTTGTAAAATTATCTAAATATTTTCATTTCTTATAGTTTCAATTGTATTTTGTTTATTAATTTTAGCCATTGAATATTTCATTATAATAAATACTAAAATAAATACAGCAATTATTGAAATTATAATTGCATTTATTGGTATATATACACCTCTTGCAATTTTTACAGAAAATGCTTCGTACAATGCAAATGTTCCAAGTAAACCTAAGGTTATACCATAAATTAGTGATTTACTTGAATAAAAAATTGTTTCTAAATTAATCATTCTATTGAATTCTTTCTTAGTCATACCAATGCTTTTTAACATTGCAAATTCTTTTTGCCTTAACTCCATATTAGAAGTAATTGTATTGAATATATTAGTTACACCGATTAATGTAATTACACTTATGAAACCATATAGAAATATTTTTATAACAATTCCCATAGCTCTTTGTTCTTTTGCCGACTCTTCAAAATTTGTAATATAAATGTTCTCTATTTTTATATTTTCTATTTCTTCTACTAACTTTTCAGTATTACTTGATTGAATTGTTAAATAATTAAGTTTAAAATCTATATCTTTATATTCTTCCATATTTACAATTAAATATCCGTCCATATAATGTTGATTTTCAATTCCATATGGTTTTTGATCTGTTATAGCTCCAACTTTTATATTAATTTCTTTATCTTTCCAAAATCCTGTTATGGTATCATTTTTTTCATATTTATATCTTCGCTTTTCTACTTGTTTACTTGAATTATTTTGATAATATACATAATTGTCACATAAAATTCCAAATTGTTTTACTTGCTCATAATTTACTCCTATTTTTTTAGTATATTTTTGGAAAGTATTATCATCTAATCCTATAATTTGTAATTTGAATGCTTTTCCTGATGGAAGATTTTTTGTTTCTTCATTATCATTGTCAATAATTTCTAATTCTTCTGTTCCTTCCATTTTGTTTACTTTATTTTCGTCAAAAATTTTCAAATAGTCATCAGATCTATATAGCAAGAAATATTCATCAATATTATTAAGATTTGTAATCTTTTCTATTTGCTCTTTTGGATTATTGCTACAATATATAACTAAATTATAATCATAATCTTGATAATAATTGTCAGTTAAGTCAAACATATTAGTTAAAAGTGCATTCATTGTAATAAAAATACATATGCTAACTGATAAAGATATAACAGTTGTTCTGTACTTTTTCTTACTTCTTTTCAAATTCTTGTAAGCTAATTCACCACCTGTTTTGAATAACTTTGAAATAGCTTTAGGAACTTTTAATTTTCTTGCCTTCATTTTTATTTTTTCTGGACTTCTTACTAAATCAATTGGACTTACTTTACTTGCTTTTTTAGCTGAAGAAATTGCTGACAAATATATAGTAACTACTCCTAAAATTGCTGATATGAAAATAGGAAGCCATGTTACTTTGACAATAATTCCATTTACGTTACTTAATAAATTTTCTCCAATTAATGAATTTACAATCTGCATTAGTATGTACACTGCTATTATTCCTGATAAAATTCCTATTGGTATTGCTATTATACCCAGTAATAAACTTTCAAATATAACGTTTTTCTTTATTTGTTTTCTAGTTGCTCCAATACTTGCTAACATTCCATACATTTTCATTTTTTCTGTAGTAGCTATTGCAAATGAATTTCTTATACAAAATACACTTGTAAATATAATGATAAATATAACTATTCCTACAACAGAATACAGCATTACAACAGTTTCATTATTAAAAGCAAATGATTCCCATCTCAAAAGTTCAACATTTCTATCAAAACTTTCATATTTTGATTGTTCAGTTATTTTTTCATAACTATCAACTCCTAAAATTTTAGGGATTTCCTTTTTATAGTTTTTAGGATTTTTTAATGAAATATATGCTTGGCTTTTTCCGTCATTATAATTTGTAGAAATAATACTATAACCAGGGTCTCCATATCCTTCAAAATTATAACTTGCTCTTTCCATAATACCGAACAATAGTAAATTCATATTGTTTTGTATTTATTAACTTTTCATCATTCTTTTGATATGGGTTTTTAGGAAATAATTCATCATTTTCTAAGGTTACTCTTTGTCCTACTTGTATATAAATTTTTTCTCCTACCTTATAATTTACTTTTGCATTATCTATAATATGTTTACTAATAATGACTTCGTTTGAATTTAGTGGAAACCTTCCTTCTATTAAATTAAATTTTAATTTTTCAAATACGTCTTTGTCCATTGAAAACAATTTTAAGTATGGTTTATTTTCATTTTTACTATCTTTTAATTTTGAATAACCTAATTCATTTATAGTAAAAATATTTTTTACTTCTTTATTATCTTTCAGCTCTTTTATATCCTTTTCAGTAACGCCTGATATTTTTAAATGGTAATATCCTGTTTCATTAATTTCATTTTGAACTAAAGTTTCTTGAAAGCTAGTACACATCACAGATACAGCACATATCAAACTACAAGACAAAATTATTCCTACAATTGTACTAATAGTTCTTTTTTTATTTAACTTCAAGTTTTTTATTGCTATTTTGCCGTAAAACGTTCACTTTTTACCTCCATTTATTTTCTTATTATTAATATTTTACTCTTCTCTTATTTTTCCATCTTCTATTTTAATAACTCTGTCAGCAATTTTCGCTATTTCAGGATTATGAGTAATCATAATAACAGTTTGCTTGTAATCTACATTTGATTTTTTTAGAAGTGAAACTATCTCATCACTTGATTTTGAATCTAAATTTCCGTGTTGGTTCATCAGCTAAAATTATTGATGGACTTGCTATCATAGCTCTTCCTATAGAAGTTCTCTGTTGTTGTCCTCCTGACAATTCACTTGGTAAATGAAATCTTCTGTCTTCTAATCCTAAAATTTTTATTAACTCATCTAATTTTTCTTGGTCCACTTCTTGATTATCCAGTTTCAAAGGTAATATAATATTTTCTTCTACATTTAAAATTGGTATTAAATTATAGAATTGATAAATTAATCCAACTTGTTTTCTTCTAAACACAGCTAATTCGTCATCATTTAATTTGTATATATCTTTTCCTCCTATAAAAACTTTTCCACTTGTCGGTCTATCCACTCCTCCTATTAAATGTAAAAGAGTTGACTTTCCACTCCCGTGATGCCCCTATTATTGAAATAAATTCTCCTCTTTCAACTTTAAAAGATACATTATCTAAAGCTTTTACTTGCGTAGAACCTTTTCCATATATTTTACTTAAATTTTGAACTTTTAGTATCTCCATAAATTTCATGCAAATATCTAATACTTAATTTTCACGCAGAATGTATAAGATACTTGACATTCCTCCTTTCTTTTTTATAGAGCAATTATACTATAAAAAAATCAAACTATTTGAAAATTAAAAAAAGATTAATAATTGTTAAAAAATTATTAATCTTTTTTAGTTTCTATTCAATTAATTTATTTTTTACTTGCATAATTTTACTTTTTAAACTTCTTTTTTACTAAATATTTTAACTGATACTTTATAAGATAGAAAGTATAAAAATATATCTACTAAAGTAAGAATAATTAGACCATATTTCTGCATAATATAAAGAAACTCTTCTAATGAAATTGATGATATTTTTATAAACGATATTGCAACTCCTGAAATTAAAAAAGCTATTGCAACAATTGTAAACATCTGTATAATTCTTCCTTTTTCTGCACCAAACTTGTACATAATTGGAATTTCAAATATTTGCAAAATCATTATTCCACAAAAGGTTCCTAAAGAAATACTTAATACTTCTATAACATTTACTAATGATTGCTGTTTTATCGATTGTAAAATAATAGAAAGCAAAACTGCTAATACTTCTCCAATTACTGTAATAAAAAAAATGTATAAATATCTTGATTTAACCATGTCTTTTCTGCTAACTGGAAACGTTAAAATATATCTATCTGACTTTGTAATATTGTCATAATTAAAGCTACTTATTCCTATCATTCCTGCACATAATGGAATAAATATTGGAATAAATGATAAGATATCATCATTTATAAAACTAACAGTTGCAAACAATATCAAAATAAATAATGCTGTGACTCTATAAGTTTTTAAATTTAAAAAATCCTTTATTATTAAACCTTTTATTCTATTCATTTTATTTTTCTCCTTTTATATAAATTATCATAATATCTTCTATTGTTGCTTTATCTATCACATCTATTTTATATTTTTTCTTAAATTCATTTTTATTTTCTATTAAAATTTCGTATTCATATTTATTTTTCTTATATTTAATAAAATCCTTTGGCTTTATTTTTTTAAATTCTTCTTTCGAACATTTTACAATCCCATAATTATCTATCAATTCATCCCTTGTTTTAGTAAAAATAATTTTGCCATTACTAATAAATGTAATATAATCTGCTATATGTTCTAAATCTGAAGTTATGTGGCTAGAAACTAAAACTGCTTTTTCTTCATCTTGTATAAATTCTTGCAAAATGTCTAATATTTCATTTCTAGCAATTGGATCTAATCCTGAGGTTGGTTCATCTAATATTAACAATTTTGGATTATGTGAAAGTGCAACTGTAATTTTCAATTTCATTTTCATACCACTTGAATATTCTTTTATTATCTTATCTTTTGGCAATTTGAATTCTTCTATATATTTAAAATATAAATTTTCGTCCCATCTTTGATAAATGTTTTTCATAACCTTATTAATATCTATTGCATTTAAGTAATCTGATAAAAAACTATCATCTAAAACTACACCTATATCTTCTTTTATTTGTTTTTCATTTTCTTTCATTTCTAAATTGAATATTTTTATATTTCCATCATCACTATTTATAATATTTAAAATCGCTTTTATAGTAGTTGTTTTTCCAGCTCCATTTTCCCCTATTAACCCCATAATCATTCCCTTTTGAAGATTAAAACTTACATTTTTCAACTCAAATCCTTTATACTTTTTAGATAAATTTTTTACCTCTAATATATTTTGCATCTTTCTTTATTCCTCCTCATATATAATATCTAGCATATCTTGTATTTCCTTTTTAGAAATATTGCTTATTTTTGCAATTGCTACTGCTGTGTCTATAAGCCCCTCTATCTTTTGTAATTGTTCTTCTCGTATAAGTTTTATATTTTTATTTGAGACATATGTTCCTTTAGCAGGTATTGTTTCAACATATCCTTCATTTTCCAGGGCTTCATATGCATTCTTGGTAGTAATTACACTAATTCTTAAATCTTTGGCTAAACTTCTTATTGATGGTAATAATTCTCCTGCTTTTATTTCATTAGATACTATTTTGTTTTTTATTTGTTCCTTGATTTGCTCATATATTGGAGTATCACTTGAATTACTTATAATTATATCCATTTATTCATCTCCTTATCATTGTAAATACGTTATTGTATATATACAGTATATACAGTTTTAAATTATATGTCAATACATTTAAAAAAGAGTTTAAGATTTTTTACATCAAAAGATCTTAAACTCTTTATATTTTACTTGTTTGAAAAGAAATTACATCTTTAATTCTTCTTCTACTATATCTTCGGCTTGTCTCATTGCTAAAATTGTTTTTTCAAATAATTCATTTAATTCCCATCCTAATTGTTCCGCACCTTTGCTTATTACATCTCTTGAACAACCTGCTGCAAACTTTTTATCTTTAAATTTCTTTTTTAAACTAGATGTTTCCATATCTTTTGTACTTTGTGATGGTCTCATTTTAGCAGCTGCCCAAATTAATCCTGTTAATTCATCAGTAGCATATAGTATTTTTTCCATTTCATTTTCAGGTTTAATATCTGAACATGAACCATATCCATGACTACAAATAGCATGTACCATTTCTTCACTAGCATCTATTTCTTTTAATAACTCTGGTGCCTTTTTACAATGCTCTTCTGGATATTTTTCATAATCAACATCATGTAATAAACCTACTATTCCCCAAAAATCTTCATCATAGCCTTTTTCTTTTGCAAAATATTTCATTACTTGTTCTACCGTATAAGCATGCCTTAAATGAAATTCCTCTTGATTATATTTTTTTAATAATTTAACAGCAACTTCTCTATTCATAGTTTATTTCATTCCTTTCTTTTTTCTAACATATTTAAAATTTAATTCTATTACATTATATTCTAGCAGATAAGTATTCCTAGATTTTTTTATTTTATCACAGAATTAGTTAAATAATCAATATATTCTTCTAAACACATATCCAATTCATTCATTTTCTTAGCATTTTCCACTCCAACATATCTCCAATGCCAAGGTTCGTAATCTACTTTAGTAATATCTTCTTTTTCTCTTTTATATCTCAATATAAAACCATAATTTTCAGCATTTTCTTGTAACCATTTGAATGCTTTTGTATATTCAAATTCATAATTTACATAATTTAGATCTACTGCTAGTCCTAAATTATGTTCACTTGTTCCTGGTTTATTAATAATTTGTAAAGTTAATTTTTCTGCTTCTTCTTTAGTTTTTCCCTGATTTATGTATTTTTGTACTTGATTATCAAATAGTTCCTTCTGATATTCTATTGACCTATATGCTGACTGTACCCATATATTTGAAATTCCATCTTTTTTCATATCTTTTATCATCTGATTTAATTCATCTATAGCTCTTGAATCAAATTGTCTTGTACTATCTATGTTGGATAATTTTACTTCATAATCTTCAGTTAACATAATATTATGGTTTACTAAAATTAGCCTCCAATCATCCAATACTTTAATATTTTGTAATAAGCTTTCATTTGACTTTTCTTTAATATCAACATTTTCTATTTCTTCACTACCTTCTTTATACTCTGACTTTATATTATTTGACTCTCCAATTCCAATAATTACACTTATTATACAATACAACATAACTCCAAACATTACTATAACTATTTTTCTTTTCATACTCATCTAATTCTCCTATTTTTAGAAATTTGGCTAAGTTACAGTAGTCGAAATTCTATTATAGAATTAACCAATTTAACATGCTATTCTATATTAATTTCGTACTAGCTTTGCAACAAAAATAACCATATGTTATAAGTAACATATGGTTGTTTCAAACTTGTATGTTTTTTGTATCAAAGTTGTATATTTTGTATTTTTTGCACTTTACATAAATATAATAGCTTTTCTTTACTTTAATCTATTTTAATATTTATTTTTCGACAATATAGCTTTCTTTGTTTATGTCAACAAATTGTTTTTGTTCATTTAAGCTATGAATTGATAACATATAATTTTCTTCATTTTCTATTAACCTTACTACTAGTTTAGCCTTTTGAGACTTTAACTTATTATCTTCTAACTTCCAATCGTCAATAATATATAAATCTAGGTATTTTACATAATTTCTTAATATTTCTTCTTTAGTTGCATTATATAATTTTGATTTATCAAATAAAATATATAATATCTTTCCTGTTTTTTCTTCTATTTCTATATCATATTGTTCTTTATTTATGTATACTGATGACTTATGAATAATATATTTTTCATCACCACTTTGATAAATTTTATTAATTAATCTAACTTCATACTTTCCTTTTTTACTTGATTCAACATTGTTTAATACATTAAATTCTACTAATTTCAATAATTCATTTTTCCATCTCTTCATAACTCCATTTCCTTCTTCGTCTACAGCAGTTATTACCCATTGAGTTTCCTTATTATTTATTAACTCTACTACAGAGTCTTCACTTTCTATAGCATGAATTGCATTTACTAAATAAACTTTTTCTGCCTCTACATCTATCGAATCTTTATACTTTTGTTTTTCATATACTTGCATTTCAATTATTCTATCTTCTACTTGTAGTAAAATTTCTGGCACTTTTAAAGATACTATAACAATTATAACCACAATTATATATATAATACTACTTTTTATCTTGCTCTTCATAGAACTACCTCCTTTAGCTCAAAATATATAATTGTTCCTTCGTTCACTTTGCTTTTTATTTTTAGTTCAGAATTATGTAACTCTAGAATTTTCTTTACTAATGCCAATCCTATTCCACTTCCTCCATTGCTTCTACTTCTTGATTTATCAACCATATAGAAATCCTCTGTTACCCTTTCAATATGTTCTTTTGGTATTCCTCTTCCTCTATCTATAACATATATTCTGTACTTTTCATTATTTACTTTTTCTCCTATTATTTTTATTTTATGGTCTTTTGGTTCTGCTTTATTAGCATTTTCAATTAAATTTCGTATAACAACTTCTAATAATTCACTATCTCCTATAATAATTGCTTTTTGAAGTTTTAATTCTAATTTATTCTTAGTCAACATAATTTCAGACTTCTTAGCTATTTTTTTCATAAATTCTTCTATATCAATATTGGATAGTTCAATTTTTTCTTCTGTTAATGACATTAATTGCATTAACTTAAAAGACAAGTTTTCTAATCTCTTAGATTCTGAATATATATAATTTAATGCTTTTTTAGATAGTTCTTCATCACACTTTTTTAACCTTAACATTTCAGAATACCCAACAATTGCTGTCATCGGAGTTTTTAATTCATGAGTAAATCCATTAATAAAATCATTTTTTTGTTTCACTTGTAAATTTAATTGTTTAATTTTATTTTCAATTTCTTCTGCCATAATGTTAAAATTTCTAGCAAGTTCTCCTATTTCGTCATTTCTATTTATGTATACTCGTTTATTAAATTGTCCTGATGCGATTTCTTTACTAGTATTATTTAATATATTAATTGGCTTTGTTAGAAATCTTGAAAATACAGAAATTACTATAGTTGAAACTATTAAAATAATTACATCAGTAAATAAAATTTCTTTTATTTGCCTTTGTCGTTCTTCATATAAAGAATTAGCATTATATGTGTTCACTAGGTATATTATTTTATTGTTAATCGACCAATGTGAAGAAAACAACATATAATGTTGAGTACCTAATTTTCTCAAACAATATATGTCTTTTTCTGGATTTAGTATTTCTTTTATCTCTAGATTATCAATATTTTCTATATTAGAATATATTAATTGCTTATCTTCAGTATATACTGCTATTAATTCTGTATCA
Source organism: uncultured Clostridia bacterium (assembly GCA_947623595.1). Taxonomy (GTDB): domain Bacteria; phylum Bacillota; class Clostridia; order TANB77; family CAG-508; genus CAG-273. Next base: position 31,439 of record CANQHC010000018.1, read on the forward strand.
TTTTCCATATAAGTATATAATGATTTCAAATATTCAATTATCTTATCATCTGTTATTTCATTTCCGCTGTTGAATATTTGTTACAATGTAATTTTCTAGCATATACTTTTCTAAAATATGTTGATTTGTGTTTTGTTTACTACTATATTCTATAGAATTTAAAAAATTATTTCGTACAACATAATATCTACTACAGGATAATACAATAGAAATAGCGGTTATTATAAATAATATTAATTTTTTTCCAAACTTCATTTTATAATTATTCCTTTCAATTATGTAAACAATATATTTTTATATTTCCAACATATATCCTATTTTATAAACTGTTTTTATTTTATCTTTCCAATCTAATTTTTTTCTCAATCTTTGAATATGTAAGTCCAAGGTTCTTGTTTCAAATTCTAATTCTTCTCCCCATACTTTTTCAAATATAACTTCTCTATACAGTGCAAAATTTTTATTTTGAATTAATAATACTAATAAATCAAATTCTTTTGGGGTTAAAGCAATTTCCTTTCCTGCTTTTTTTACTGTCCTAGCTACAAAATTAACCTCTAATTCATCTATTTTTTGCACTTCATTTCCTTTATTATATCTTCTTAAAACAGTTTCTACTCTTGCTATTAACTCTCTAATTTCAAATGGTTTCGTTATATAATCATCTGCACCTTTATTTAATCCCTTTATTTTATCATCAGTTCCACTTTTAGCAGTTATAAATATAGTTGGTGTATCTGATATGTCTTTAATATATTCTAATAATTCATATCCATCTATTTTAGGTAACATAATATCTAAAAGGATTAAATCATAATTCTCCTTTTCAATATAATCTGATGCAATTTCTCCATCTTGTGCAATTTTACATTTATACCCCTGTGATTCTAATTCTATTTTTATTAAGTCACTAATAGCTTTTTCATCTTCAACAATTAAAATTTTACTCATATAATTTCTCCCATCACATTATACTTAAAAGATGTATCTAACTTGTATCATTTATCACATATAAAATCAAATTTTCTATAATCGAGTAGAGGATGATTCTTAATAAATTTCTCCATCTCACACCAAAAAAAGAATTCAATTAATTACCAAAATTGAATTCTTTTGTTGAAAAATTAATATATTATTTCAGGTTTTTCATAAGATATTTTTCCATCTTCACCTATCGTAAATTTAATACTAATTGTAAGTGCATTTATAGTTTTCATATCTTCTCCAAGTAAAACAAATTCATATTCTCCACTTTCTAGGTTACCATACAATTTGCTCCAATTAAATTTTCTTCCAGTTACTACATAATTCTCATTTTCTTCAATATTAGGTAGGTTATATACTAATTCTTCAGATGTTTCTTCAGAAGAAATATCTGAAATAGGGTCTAATTCTACCCAATTATATTCAACTCCTGCTCCTGTATATCCTGAAGTTGAGTTTTCAGTATCTTCTCCTATTTGCTCTCCTTCACTAGGATAATTTGGATTTTTTATCTTTTTATATATATTATAGCTTTTAGAATATTCATATGGATATTGATTTTTATCTTTTATAGAAAAAGTAATTCCACTTTCAGTTAATTCATTTATAGTAATTTCAATATTATCATTAGAATTGTAATAAAATTTAACATATTCTTCAGGAATCTCAACTTTGCTTTTTTCTTTTACTATTTCAATCTTTTGCACATTTCCAAGTTGTTGAGGATGCATAGTCATTACATTTCCATCAAAATAAACTACTATTTCCTGTCCTTGCTTAAAACCAATATTCCCTTCTTTTGTAAATCCTACATCAACTAATCCACTTACTCCTTCTATTCCCATAACTCCTAAACTATTATCAAATACTCTTATTATTACACCTTTCATAGGATATAGTTTTCCAATAAATGGCTTTTCATTTTCATTATTAAAATGACCTCTGAGTAAGATTACAGCTATTAATATTATAACAAGTATAATAAATATAGCTATTAAAATTTTTAAACTTTTTTTCATACTTTTTATCCTTTCACCATCACAATAGCCACAAGATTATAACTAAAATATTACATATTAGTATATAAAAACGCTATGTAAAAATTCTCATAGCGTTTTTTATGCTTACATTGCTCTTCTATATAATTCAATAAAATCTTCCTTAGTAACCTCTCTTGGATTTCCTGGCTTACAAGGATCATTCATAGCTTTTTCAGCAAGCATTTCTAAGTCTTCTTCTTTAACTCCATAATCTTTTATTGTTTGCGTAATTCCAACTGATTTACTAAGCTCTGAAATCATCCATACAAATGTATTAATAACATCTTGATCATTCAAATTAGCTGCATCTGGTCTTCCTATATTAACAAGTATTTCTCTAAATCTGTTTGCTGATACTTCTCCATTAAATCTCATAACAGTTGGCAATAACATTGCATTTGCTATTCCATGTGGTGTATCATATACAGCTCCTAATTGATGAGCCATTGAATGTACTATTCCAAGTCCTACATTTGAAAATCCCATTCCGGCTATATATTGAGCCATTCCCATCATTTCAATTGCCTCTGGATTTTTATCATTTACAGCAGATGGTAAATATTTAAATATCATTTGGATTGCCTTCATATGGAACATGTCTGAAATTTCGTTATGAGCTTTTGTAATATATCCCTCAACTGCATGTGTTAATGCATCCATCCCAGTTGCTGCTGCCAAACTTTTTGGCATAGTTTCCATTAGTTCTGAATCCACAATAGATAATATTGGTATATCATTTGGATCAACACATACCATTTTTACTTTAGCATCTTCATCTGTAATAACATAATTAATAGTAACTTCTGCAGCTGTACCTGCTGTAGTAGGAAGTGCTATTACAGGCATTCCTCTATTTACAGTATTTGATAGCCCATTTAATGACTTTATATCACTTCTGTCTGGATTTGTCATTACAATTGATATTCCCTTTGCGACATCAATACTTGAACCTCCACCTACTGCAACAATTAAATCTGCTTTTGACAATTTACAAGATTTTACTCCATCTAATACATTTTTAATTGTAGGATTTGGCTTTATTTTTGAATATAGTTTATAAGGTATTTTTTCTTTTTTTAAAACTTGTTCTACTTTTTCTGTAACTCCAGCTTCTACTAAAGAGCTATCACTTACCAAAAATACTTTATTAAACCCTCTTTTCTTAATTTCTCCTGGTAATTCTTCTCTTGCACCTCTTCCAAAATATGATGTCTCATTTAATACAAATTTAACAGACATACCCATTTCCTCCTTCGTTTCTTCAAATTTAATTGTATTCTATCATAATGAAAAATAATTATCAATATTTTACTTTAAATGAAATAATTCACTTTTAATTATCAAAAATTAGTTTCTCTTAGCTATTAGTTTTCTTTCAATTTCTATTGTTTTTTCTTTTATAAAATCATATCCAAATTGTAAAATTAATGGGCCTACTATTCCTATAATTGCATACCATAATTGAAATGCAATTTGCCAATTTGGTATTTGATAAACGTAAATCCATCCCTGTTTAAAGCTATTTATATCAAAATTAACTATATTTATTCCATTTAGTACTAAAACATATAAAATTGCTTCAAATAAAAATAATATAAAAATATGATGTGTCATAATTGAAAAAGTATGATTACTTATATAATTGACTATCTTATTTTCTCCTATCCATTTACTAATTACTCTAGCAATTCTTGTATAAAATAAAATAGATGTTATAGAAACAATAAATGCCCATACTACAGTTTCTTTTTCAAAACCTGAAAATTCATGCATATCATAATTTAAACTTCCAAATAAATGGAATAAAAGATAATTTACTATTATTAATACTATTAAATATGGTATTGTTGGAATTTTATCATCATATTTTTGCCATTTTTGCTTATATAAATATCCAATTTGAAAAAATGGCAAGAAGAATGCAATTTTAAATAGAACCATTGCATAGCTCTGTTCTCTTGCAATTTCACTATAATACATAGTTATTAAAGCTATTATTGAAAATACTACCAATAATATTTCATCATTTATAAATTTTACCTTTCTAGCAAACTTATGAATAACTAAATAACAAATACTTCCAATAAATAATGATGGAACAAACCATGAAGGAAATGTAAAAACATATTGACTATTATTAATAAATGGTTGAATAATCATTGTATATAAGGAAATCTCAGAACCATAATGTACAATGTCATAATGTTTTAATATATTTACAATAATTCCATAAATTAAATTAAGAATAAAAAATGGAATCATTAATTTTTTAAATTTATGAAAAATATAATCTTTCATTTTTTCTTCATTTTTTTCTTGATAAAAATAACCTGAAATAAAAATAAATACCGCAATAAATGGAAAAATAGAAAAAATTTTATAAATATCTCCTGCTACATGGCAAGTTACCATAATTATAATTGCTATTACTGATAAAACCATAAATTGTTTATTAGATTTTGTTTTCTTTTGCATTTTAAAATTCCTTCCATTAGTTTTTTCGATTATTTTTTTCATGCTCTATATTATCATAGTGTAGCATTTTATTCAACAATACTGAAAATCTTTTAATCGTAAATGAAAAACATTTCAATAATATTTTAATTCTTCTTTAATTTTCATAAAATTTTAATTTTTTGTTAATCGTTTCTTAAAACTATTTTGATATTTTTATCACATAGAAATTTTTTACTTTATTATTTTTATATAAAAAGTTTTAGGAGGTTTTTAAATTGAATAAAAAAATGAAACACAAAAGAAAAAATAAAATAATATTACTATTATTAACTATGATTTTGATAATTTATCTTTTTATAAAATATCAAAATTTAATAACTATTAACATTAATACAAATGATAGCTCCTCTAAGTCTAATTATAGTATTATAAAGCAGGATGAAAATAAAAATTACACCGGAGTTGGGCAACAAAAAGTAAAAAATGAAGATGGATATTTTACCACTTTTACTACTGTTAATAATAATAAAAAAACTTATAAAGAATATAAGCAAAATGGAAATTCTTCTTGGAGTAAAAATACATATTGGGGAGATACAATGTCTCAAAATGGATGTGGTATAACAGTTATGTCAATTATATTAAGTGGTTATAATAAAGATTATAATCCAGAAGATCTTAGGAAAAAATATTATCCTGTACTAGATTATCAACAACTTTCTTATGAATTAACACATACTTTTTCTATAAAAAACTCTGATTTTTATTATGATAGCATTCATTTATCTTCTGAACACTTAATATCACATTTAGAAACCAATAGACCAATTATTATTTGTGTATGGAATAAGCCTAATGCTAATCGTTGGACTACTTCATCCCACTATATGGCTTTACTTGCAACCGACGGAAATGATATGGTTTATATTTCAAATCCGAATGGTGGAATAAATGATAGCAAAAGTTCAGGCTGGTATCAAATAAATGAAATTGCACCATATATAGCAAAAGCGTTATATATTGAAAGTTATGAATAACCTAATTATTTATAATATCTTTTATAACCTCCCCTGCAATAATAAGTCCTGCTACTGATGGAACAAATGAAATACTTCCAGGAACTTGTTTTTTCTCCTTGCCCATTCTTTTATCACTCTGTATGGCTACTTCTTTTTCATTTTCAAGAATATCTCTTACTTCTTCATTTTCTAACTTCATCGGGATTTCCTTTGAATATAATACTTTTAGTTTTTTTATTCCACGCTCACGTAGTTCCTTCCTCATTACTTTTGCTAATGGACATACACTAGTTTTATAAATATCTGCTATTTCAAATTTAGTTGGATTTATTTTATTTCCTGTTCCCATACAAGATATAATAGGTATATTTAATTTATTTGCTCTCATTACTAATTCTATCTTAGATGTAACAGTATCTACTGCATCAATTATGTAATCAACTGTTTTATCTATTATTCCGTCACTATCTGGCATAAAAAATTCCTTATATACTTCTACATTTGCATTTGGATTTATATCTAAAATTCTTTCTTTGCAAACATCAACTTTATATTTTCCAATTGTACTTCTTGTAGCTATTAACTGCCTATTCAAATTTGTTAAGGATACTTTATCATCATCTATCAATATAAAATTTTCTATTCCTGCTCTTGCCAATCCTTCTACTACAAAAGATCCCACTCCTCCAATTCCAAATATAGCCACTTTAGAATCATGCAATTTCTGTACTGCTTTTTCTCCTATTAATAATTCCGTTCTTGAAAATTGACTTAACATTTTATGTTATCTCCTTATAATTGTTTTTAGTCCATCATTGTTTGTTCTTGTGAACATTTTAATATTGGCTTTTGTATATTTAAAGTAAACCACTTGTACTTTCTCAATGTTCCACTATATACCTTTGCTACTCCTTCAATATTTTTAAAATGCTCTGGTTTTACAATATCTGGCAAATTGTTAGGTATTTTTGCTTTTTCCATTATATATTTAATAAATTCTGCACAATAAAATGATTTTTTAAATTTTATTTTTTTATGTAACCCTGCTGCTATTAATCCAATTATATTAAATTTATAATTTTCTTTTTCCCTTTCTATTTTTTCTATATTTTCTTTAAGCAGTTTATACTGACTTTCAGTTACTTCTAAAGAATAAATTTTAGCTTTTGTACGATAAAACCTTTTAAATGTTCCTTTATCAACAAATTCATGAATAAATCCACCAATAAATGGGTTATATGGTTTTAATCTTCCAAAGCTATACATTTGCTTTAATTCGGCATCTAAAGAAATGGAAACATGTGAAAATTCATCTTTTGTATAGACTTTTATTAATTTTGAAAGCATGGTTCCTGTATGTGTTAATATAAAATATATTTTTTTCACCTTATAATTCTCCTACTTTATTTTTTACTATTTAACCCCATTTTTTATTTCATTAAAATAACACTTTTGATACCTTCATTAATTAATTTTGAAAACTCTATAGCATCTTCTTTTGTTCCAACAATACTTCCATAGTGAATAGGTACTGCAATTTTTGGTTTAATTATGTTGATTAATTCTGCTCCTTCTTTATAATCCATAGTATATGTACCTCCTATTGGAACAAATGCCACATCACATTTTACTTGTCTATTTTCTTCAGTTATATCAGTATCTCCTGCTATATAATAACTTACATTATCTATTTTCAATAAATATCCTACCCAATTATTATTTTTAGGATGAAATTTTTTATTTATGTTATATGCTGGTATTGTTTCAAATGCAAGTCCATCTATAATATATTTTTCATTTGGTTTTACTATAATTATAGAATTAAAATTAAATCCAAATTTTATTACTTGATTTTTTAAACTTTCTGGAATAACAATTATAGTATCTTCTTTTCTAATTTTTTGAATATCCTCTTCTGAATAGTGATCATAATGATCATGTGTTATAAATATAATGTCTGCCTTAGAAAGATTATCTTGTATTTTAAAAGGATCTATATAAATTATTTTTTCTTTTTCAAATACAATACTACTATGGCATAATACTTTTATATTTTCTAGCATATCATATCCTCCTTAAAACTTCTTTTATCTCATATTATTGGCTATAATCCTATCATAAAAAACTATATTCATCAATTATTTCTTCATATTATCAACCCCTGCAGAATTTTCTACAGGGGCATTTTTAACTTTGCTGTGAATCTAATATTTTTTTCATTTCTTCTTGCCTTTTTACCTTTTTAGTAGTTGTTTTTATTAATTCTTCTGATGTTAAAATCATTTTTGTAATATGCTTATATTTTGGAAATGTTGTATTCAATACTTTTATTTTTTCCCATATAATGTTGTAAAGTTCGCTTTCTTCTACATTAGGATATTTTTCTTTTGCCTCATCTTTATTATACACAATTTTTACAGCAATTCTGACATCTGATGGATCTCTTTTATCAGGTATTCCAAATACCATACACTCTTCTACTAGCTCTATCCTATTTACTAATGTTTCTACTTCTTCTGGAAATACCTTTTTACCATTTTTTAATACTATCATATTTTTATTTCTACCAGTAATATATAAAATTCCTTTTTTATCCATATATCCTAGGTCACCTGTATAGAACCAACCATCTTTTAAAACTTCCTTTGTTAATTCTGGCATTTCATAATATCCAAGCATTACGTTAGGCCCTTTTACTTTAATTTCACCAATACCTTTTTCATCTGGATTTTCAATTTCTATAGTATCATTAATCATGGGTAATCCAACAGAACCATATTTTACTACTTTATCATTTTCAGCCGCTATAACTGGAGCTGTTTCACTTAGCCCATATCCTTGCACAGTTTTTATTCCTAAATCATTAAAACCTTTTGCCACTTTTGCATCTGCAGGAGCACCTCCAGATATAACAAACCTTAGTTCTCCACCTAAGGCATCAATTACTTGTTTAAATAATTTTCTCCTCAAATCAATATGTAGTTTCAGCAGAATATTGCTAACTATTATTGCAAATTTAATAAGTTTAGTTTTTTTCTGCTTTTCAATTTCTTTCATGATAGTTTTATAAATTGCCTCAATTAAAACAGGAACTCCAACAAACAAAGTAACCTTATATTCATTTAAGTTTTTTTGAATATATCGTAATCCATCTGGGAACACGTTTTTTACACCACTTGCAAGCATCATTACAATACAAGTCGAACCAAAAATATGATGAAATGGTAAAAATGCAATATTAGTATCCGTATCTCTTATATCTTCTACACATTGCATTGCATATATATTAGCTGCAATATTTCTTTGAGATAGCATAACTGCTTTTGATTTTGATGTAGTTCCTGAAGTAAATAATAAAATATTCATTGCATTATCATCTATTTTTGCTTCAATATATTCTTTATTTCCTGCATTTATCAACTTACTTCCATTTTCCATTAATTCCTTTATATTCTTAAAACCATTTATTGGACTCATACAAATAAATTCAGCTAATTTTGTATTATTATTGTTTTTTATCTTTGTTATTTTATCTGTTAATTTTTCATCAAAAACAATGCAGTCTGCTTTACTTCTGATTAAGGAATTTTCTAGCTCATCATATTGTAAATCTTTATCTAGTGGAACTGAAACAATTCCTCCTAATAGATTAGCTAAATGTGTTAAAACCCATTCATAACTGTTCTTTCCTATTATAGCAATTCTTTTTCCTTTTAATTTCATATTATAAAAAGCTGTTCCTAATTTATTAATATCTTCTAATAATTTTTTATAAGTTATATTTTCATAAGATATATCATCATTGTTTTTATGTTTAATTACAAAAGCAAATTTTTCTTTATATTTTTCTACTGAGTGGTAAATAATTTCTTTGACGTTTTTAAATTCTGTAGCATCAAAAATTTTTAATTTTTCCATCTTAAAAAGTGTTCTCCTTTGCATTTTCTTTTATTATAAAAAGATTTATTATTTTTGGCAAGTGAATTTTAAGAAAAATAATAAAATGTTTTTCTTAATAAAGATTTAATTTTTTTAATCTTATTTACAGCTTTAGTATAGCATAAAAAATTAAAAAAATCTTTATCCTGACTTGTCAGTTTAAAGATTTTAAATTTTATATTGCAAAATACTCAAATACAAAATATTTTTGCGATTAGAATTTATTGATTTTTTTGCTATTTGCCATTCATCATAATTTATTAGTATATTATCATAAAATTTGTTGATTATTAATCAAATGAAGAGCCACTTCATCGTTTGAAGTGACTCTTTTGCTGTAATTATTTAGCAGTACTCTGTATTTTGTATAACTTGTTCCGCAATTTCCTCTGCGAACCCCACATAAGTAGAAGGAGTAAGTTCAAGAAGAGTTCTTCTATCATCTTCCGACAGTTCTTGCAAAGATTTAACAAATTCTTGAATGTTTTCTTTTGAAATTTCCTTTCCTCTGGTAATTTCTTTCAAAGAATCATATGCGTCAGGAATTCCATATTTTCGTAGCATTGTCTGAATAGGCTCTGCCAAAACTTCCCAGTGTTTCTCCAAATCTTCCATAAGTTTTTGCTCATTGACAGCTACTTTTTCCAACCCTCCAATAGTTTGACTAATCGCTTGAAGTGAATAGCCAAATGCTATGCCAATATTTCTCATAGAAGAAGAATCCGAAAGATCTCTTTGCATACGGGAGCGAACCAACTTGTTTGACAAAGCCATAAGAATAGCATTTGACATATCAACATTAGCTTCGCTATTTTCAAAGCGAATCGGATTAACTTTATGAGGCATGGTACTACTTCCAACTTCTCCTTTAACAGGAATTTGTTTAAAATATTCCATGCTAATATATTGCCACATATCTAAATCAATATCCAGTACTACATTATTAAAATGCCGGATTGCATCAGCTATAGAGCAAATGTAGTCATGGCTTTCAATCTGAGTGGTTGCAATATTGTATTCAATGCTATAATCTTTATCTTCAAAAGCATCAGAGATAAAATACTGCATTTCATTTGGCCAAATCACTCCAGGAAAAGCTACTTTCATGGCTGAATAATTTCCAGTTGCCCCATTAAATTTCACACTTACAGGCATACGGCTAATTTCTTCATATATCCACCTTAAGCGCTGTACAAAAACTGCCAATTCTTTGCCTACAGTGGTTGGAGTTGCTGGCTGACCATGAGTATGTGCAAGCATTGGAGTTGCTTTATACTTATCAGCCATTTTAGTTAATTTTTCAATGAGCCTTTTAGCATTAGGCAACCATACCTTTTTCAATGCTCCACGAATCATAAGTGCATAGGATATATTGTTAATATCCTCTGAAGTACATCCAATATGCACTAAGCTAACAAATTGTTCAAGATTCCTTTTGCGAAGTTCTTCACCAATAAAGATTTCAACAGCTTTTACATCATGGTTAGTTTTCTTCTCAATTTCCTTGATCCTGCAAAAAGATTTTTCAGAAAAGCTTTCCTCCATTTGTTCAATACTAGTAAAAATTTTTTTCTCTTCCTCTTCTGAAAAATCATTCATTTTTTCTGCATAGCAATCTAAAAAATACCGAAGCCACTTCATTTCTACTAAAAATCTGTGCTGTACTAAGGCATACTCAGAAAAATACGGTGAAAATTTTTTAGCTATTTGAGCATACCGTCCGTCTAACGGAGATAGTGCAAAATATTCGCTATTCAAGATGAATTTCTCCTTTCATTATTGACTGCTTTATTAAATTTTACAGACATTCTCCTTTCTAAAAGTTATTTAACAATTGTCTTACAGTTTATGCCTCCCTTTTTTAGAAATTTTATAAAGCTTTGAGCACACATATTATAGCATATTTAGTACTTGTTGTAAACCAAAGTTATATGTCTTATGTATTTAATTTATGATAAAATCACCTTAAAAGTTTGTAAGCAAAAATTTCACCTTTGTGTGTATAAATATAGA
>CANQHC010000019.1 GCA_947623595.1 uncultured Clostridia bacterium
TTCAGTTGGTTAGAACGCTAGCCTGTCACGCTAGAGGTCGACGGTTCGAGCCCGTTCCAGGTCGCCATTTTTTTATTATATAGTAAAAATTATTTTTTTAGTAGTAAAGTTATTTTTTAATTATTCAGTTATAAAATATAATGAGTCTACTTTTCTTATTTAATATATCTGCCTTGATAGCTCAGTCGGTAGAGCAAGGGACTGAAAATCCCTGTGTCAGTGGTTCGATTCCACTTCAAGGCACCAAAAAAAATCAGCTGAAAAAGTTGATTTTTTTTTTATCTTATAATACAATTGCTTATATCAAATCTTGCAAGGAAAGGAGAATTTAGTATGAAGAAAAAGTCATTGTTAATAATGCTAGCAATTGTAATAATCATTATTTTAGTTGTTATTTTAGTTGTTGTGAATAATAAAAATGATGAAAATAACATACCAGGAAATAATGTAAATGAAGTACCTGTTGATAACCAAGCTGAAACTGAGATTACATTATATGAAAACACACAAATTAATACATTAAAATCTATACCTATAGCAGGAACAAATGATTATTTTTCTATAACAGAAGATGTAAAATGGGGAGTTCCTTCTGAAGCAAATGGTCAAACAACAGCTTCTTTTGATATACAAATACCTTATAGATTTACTGTAGATGGAATAGACTATGAAGGTTCTTATGTATTGGGTAATTCATCACATATATCTGTTGATGACGCAAATCCTAAGTATGATTTAGAAATAACAAACTTAACAAATGAAGGAATTGTTACAGTTTTAATAAAAACCAAATAAAAAACAGCTCTAACGAGCTGTTTTTTATTTGGTTTCTTTTAATATTTCTATCGCTTTTTGTAGTTGAGTGTCTTCTTTTTCAGTGTCCTGTGTTTGTGTTTTTTCATCCTCTGGCAATTTTACTTCTATATCTGGTTCTATTCCTATCTTGTGAATACTATTTCTGTTAGGTGTAAAATATTCATTTGTAGTAATTTTTAAACCACTGCCATCTGATAATTGATATAATGACTGAATAATTCCTTTTCCATATGTTTTTGTTCCAACAAGTGTGGCTTTTTTATTATCTTTTAATGCTCCTGCCATTATTTCTGATGCACTAGCTGAATATTCGTTCATCAATAATACGATTGGTATTTGAATTGTTGGCGCATGTTTTGATTTTATAATTTCCTCTTTTTGATTTTTATCAGCTGTAATTAATAGTGTAGAATCTTTTTCTGTTATCATATCAAGGACATTAATAGATTCATCTACTACTCCGCCACCGTTATTTCTAATATCTATTATTAATTTAGTTATTCCTTTTTTCTTTAATTCTTCATATTTTGTTTTAAATTCATCCGCTGTTCCACCTTCAAAATCTGAAATAGAAATATAACCAATATTATTTTCTAATACTTTTGCTTCAGTATGTGTCATTAAAATTTTTCTTCTTAATATTTCAACTGTTTTTGTCTCTCTATCTCTCAAAATTTCTAATGTTACTTTTGTTCCTTCTTCTCCTTTTATTTTATTAGATGCTTCTTCCATTTGTTCTCCCGTATATTCTTCACCATTTACTTTTGTTATAATATCTCCTGGTTGTAACCCTATTTCTTCAGCTGGTGAACCTTCTATTGGCTTAAGAATAATGATTGCATTTCTTTCTAAATCTACAGTCATATAAATACCAATTCCTATATAGTTACCTGTAGTTTCTGACATAATATCTTCCATTTCTTCTTTAGTATAATATTCAGTGTAAGGATCTCCCAAACCTGCTATATAACCTTTAATTGCTCCGTTTATTAGTTCCTCATCATTAATTTCTCCTATATACTCTCTTTCTAATTGACTTCTAAAATTAGATAAAGTATATTCTAAACTGCCTATAGTATTAGAGCTTTTACTTGCCATACTGCCTTTAGTACTCATATATTGATATGTCGCAAACGCAGTAACTAAGGATGTTATAATAACAGTAATAATAACAAGCATTATTATCTTATAAATTCTTTGGGTATTGTATTTTTCCATATTTACTTTCATTCCTTTCTTAAGCACAAATCTTACAAAAAATATATCAAAATTGCAATTATTTTTTAGTCAATACATTTTTTATTTTTCTATATTTATTATACTTTACACTTTTATTAGTATTCTTTTCTTAATAAATTCCTCTTTTCATAAGAGGAATTTATTATTTTTTATTATTTAATAATTATGGCACTTTTACAAAATTTAATGGATTTGCTGTAGTTCCATTTGTTCTAACTTCAAAATGTAAATGTGGTCCTGTTGCATTTCCAGTACTTCCTGTTTGCATTATGACATCTCCTTGTTTTACTTCTGCACCGTGTTGTGTTAATACTGCTTGCCCATGACCATACAAGGTTGTGATACCATTTCCATGATATACCATTACGCAATTTCCATATGAACCCAGCCAGCCTGCATAAGTAACAATTCCATCCATTACAGCAACTACTGGTGCTCCATAACCGGTTCCTCCTATATCTACTCCTTGATGAAATTTAATAATTCCTTGAATTGGATGCAATCTAGTACCATATGGTGATGTTATTACTGTTCCTGCTATTGCTACTGGCCATATCATATCCCCACCAGTAAATTGAATATCAATGTCGCCTTCATAAAAACTAAGTTCTTGAATTTTTGCCTCTATTCTTGCATTATCAGCTTTATACTGTTGTATAGTTTCATTTAACTTTTTCTCATCTCCAGATAATTGATTTACAAATCCTTCTTGTAGTGTTTTTGTATTTTGTAAAATAATTTCTGATTGTTCTGCCTTTGCTTTCAATTCTTTAATTTTCTCAGTTTCATTTTCTAATTTTATTTTAGTATCATTAATAATTTTTCTTTGTTTTTCTACTTTATCAATAAGTTCATTATCATATTCTGTAATTTCAACCATTGCATAATATCTTGATAAAAAATCTGATAAACTACTAGATGATAATAACACATCTATATATGCAACATCTCCAGCTTCATATAATGTTACTAACCTCTCTTTTAATAATTCATCTCTTTTTTCATATTCAATTGTTGCTGTTTTTAAATTTTCAGACGTTTCTTTAACTGAAGTCTCTAGATTTTGTAAATTTATTAATAAATCCGTATTTTCTTTTTCATATTGGTTTATTTTATCGTCTAATCTTTGAATTTCTAAAAGCATATTTGACATTTCTGTTTGTACATATTCTAATTGGTTATTAGTTTGTTGTATCTTCTCTTGTATTTCATTTCTTTTTTTGTATAATTCTTCTATACTATTAGTATTCTCAATAGTATTTTCTAAAGAACTATCTTCTACATTATTAACATCATTTTGTTCGTTATTTACTATAACATTATTAACATCATTTTGTTCATTATTTACTATAACATTATTAACATCATTTTGTTCATTATTTACTATAACATTATTTTGCTCTGCATTTTCTATTACATTATTATTACTCGCAAAAGATGTTGTTGAGTTCATTATTAATAAAGTAATTATAAGTAAAATACATAGAATTTTTTGCTTTTTCGTTGCTTTTTCCTCCTTTAAAATTATTTATAAGTTTTAATATCTTAAACTTGGAAGATCAACTAATCCACATGTAAGAGGATTTATTTCTGACATATAATATGGTGTAGTTAGTACTTCAAAATGTAAATGTGGTCCTGAACCTACTCCTGTATTACCACTTTTTGCTATTAAATCCCCTCTTTTTACATATTGACCTGTAGATACATTAGCACTGCTTAAATGTTGATATCTTGTATATAAATCATCTGCATGTTTAATTAAAACAAATAAACCTCTTGCGCCTGTTCTTTGTACACTAATAACATAACCATCTGCTGATGCAAATACTGGTGTTCCTATTCCTACTCCTACATCAATTCCCCTATGGTTGCTACTTGCTCCTGCTGTAGGAGCTGTTCTTCTTCCAAATCCAGAAGTAATTCTATTATAATTAGCTGAAGTATTTGATAAAGGCCAACCAAGCCTTCCTGAGAAACTGCCACTATATATTCCACTAGCTTTTTTTGCCTGTTCTCTTATTTTTCTATCTATTTCTTTGATTTCTGCATTATATGCATCTATTTGTTTTTGTATCTTCTTTTCAGTTTCTGATAGATTTGCTACTTTAGTTTGTTTTGTTGCTTTTACTACTTTTAATTGTTTTTGCTTTGCTTCTGCTGATTTTTTAGAATTATCTAATTTTGTTTTATTTTCTTTTAATTGATTTCTTGCTTTTTCAACTTCTTTTCTCTTACTTTCAACTTCATCCATTTGTTTATTATCTGCTTCAGTTAACTCTTGCATCCTAGTTCCCATAGAAAGATAATCCCATATACTTTCTGATGAAACAATAACATCTAAAAAAGTAATTTGTCCTTCTTCATAAATAGCAACTAATCTATCTTCTAATAATTTTTGTTTTTTAGCATAATCTTCTTCTAATTTTTTTATTTCATTTTCTTTTGTTTTAATATCACTTTGTAGTTCTTTAATTTTAACTTCTAATGTATCTAATTCACTTTCATATTTAATAATAGAATCATCTAAATCTTCTATTTCTTGCATAGTATCCTTTTTTTCAGTAGTAATTTCATCTTTTTTGTCTTTAGCTTCATCTAATTTATCTTCTATGTTATCTTTTTGAGTTTGATAATTAGTAGCCTCAATAATAGGAACGTATGTAGCAAGTATTAATATTACTGCTAATATAACAGATATTATTTTTCTTTTCATACTTATTTTCTCCTTTTATTAAACTTTCTTATACTTCCAGATATTTTTTCATTGAAATTGCACTACCAAGTGCACCTATTCCAATTCCTAGAGCTAAATACACAATTATTAATGTACCAAATACATCTTGTAAAGTTAATAACGGAATATTTATCATATTAATTAATGCTTGTTCTATCTTATTAATAACAAAATTATAGCAACTTCCTAAAATTAAAGCTGAAATTAGAACAGAAATTACCCCTATAATCATACCTTCTACCATGAATGGCCACCTAATAAATCCATTGGTTGCACCAACATATTTCATAATGGAAATTTCTTTTCTTCTTGCATGAACTGTTAACTTGATTGTATTTGTAATGATGAAAATTGAAATAAAAATTAATATTACAATAATAATAATAGAAATAATTCTTATTCCATCTGCTATTTTTATTAATGCTTCAATTGTATCAGACCTAACTTGAACACTTGATACTATTTCTGAATTTTCAACTTGCGCTTGTACCTCATTTAGCTTTGTTAAATCAGTTAAAGTTACTACATAGGCTGCTTTAAATGGATTGTTTTCTCCTTCATATGTAGAAATCAATTCCTTCCTATCTTTAAACATTCTTTTAACTTCTTCTAAAGCTTCTTCTTTGGTTTGATAGACGCATGTGTTCACATAATCCATGTTTCTTATTTTATTTCCTAGTTCTTCTGTTTGCTCCTCTGTTGCCTCATCATAAATAAAAATTTTCATTCCTTGCTGTTGTTCAACAGATTCTGTAATATGGTTTACATTTTCTTCTATAACAAAAAATATGCCAAATACAAACATTGTCGCAAACATAATTATTAAAGATGCCACTGTTGACTTTTTGTTTTTGAATACATTTCTAAAACCTTCTCCAATTAGATAACCAAAAATACTATACCTCACTGTCATACCCACCTTTTTTATCATCTCTTACGATATTGCCTTCTTCAATTTGAATAACTCTTTTTTTCATTCTGTCAACAATATCCTTTGCGTGTGTTGCTACTACTACTGTTGTTCCTCTATTATTAATATCATTTAAAAGCGTCATAATATCCCAAGCTGTTTCTGGGTCTAAGTTTCCGAGTTGGCTCATCTGCAATTAACATTGAAGGATTATTAACTAAAGCTCTAGCTAATGCAACTCTTTGTTGCTCTCCTCCTGATAATTCATTTGGATACATTTTTGCTTTATTACTTAAACCAACTAAAGATAAGACCATTGGTACTTGTCTTCTAATATGTCTTGGGGTTGCTCTTACAATATACATAGCATAAGCTACATTATCATATACTGTTCTATCTGGTAAAAGTCTAAAGTCCTGAAATACAACTCCCATACTTCTTCTTAAAAATGGAATTCTTTTTTGCTTTAAAAAAGTGGTATCTTTTCCATTTATAATAATATTTCCATGGGTTGGTTCTTCTTCTTTTAGAATTAACTTAATTAGTGTAGATTTTCCTGAACCAGAACTTCCAACTAAAAAAGCAAATTCTCCTTTTTCTATTACAAAATTAGCATTATGTACCGCTTCTGTTCCAGTATCATATGTTTTGCTGACATTTCTAAATTCGATCATATTTGCTTTACTCCTTAGTGCCTCTCCACTTTTCTACGTGGCATAATAGACACATTTTACTTTTTTTATCTTACTATTTAATCATAACAATAAAAGACATTCTTTGCAATACTTTTTTTAAAGAAAAAAACAGAAATTATTAGGGCTTTACGCCTATTTTTCTGTTTTTTTCACTATTTCTACGTTTTATAAAATTCACAAAAAATTTACAAAAATTTTTATTTTTCTTATCAGTATTTAATCTTATTGTTTTATTTTCTTTACAATTGCCTCACTATCTATTTCAAAATAATTTAATAATTCCTCTGCCTTTCCTGATTTTCCAAATACATCTTTAATTCCCATTCTTTCTACTTTTGTAGGATATTGTTCTGCTAAAACTTCACATACACTACTTCCAAGCCCTCCAATAATACTATGATCTTCTACTGTTATTAATCTCTTAGTTTCTTTAGCACATTTTATAATCATATCCTTGTCAATTGGTTTAATAGTATATACATCAATTACACGTATATTTATGTTTTCTTTTTTCAACTGTTCTTGAGCCAATAATGCCTGTGCCACTGTTACTCCTGTTGCGAAAATTGTAGCATCTGTTCCATTTCCATGTTGAATAGCTTTACCTATTTCAAATTTTTGATTTTCATCATAGATAATTGGTGTTGCAAGTCTACATAACCTTACATATGTTGGACCTTGTTTTTTACTAATTTCTTCTATTACCCATCTTGTCTGTACATCATCAGATGGAGAGATAACCGTCATATTGGGTAATGTTCTCATTAAACTTAAGTCTTCTAACATTTGATGTGTTGCTCCATCTTCTCCAACTGTTATTCCACTATGTGTTGCACATATTTTAACATTCAAATTAGGATAGCAAATACTATTTCTAATTTGGTCATATGCTCTTCCACATGCGAAAACTGCGAATGTACTTGCATATGGAATTTTTCCACAAGTAGCAAGTCCTGCTGCAATCCCCATCATATTTTGCTCTGCTATTCCTATATTTTTAAATCTATTTGGAAATTGTTTTGCAAATATGTTAGTTTTTGTTGCACTTGACAAATCAGCGTCTAATACAATTATATTTTCATTTTTTTCCCCTAATTTTGCAAGTGTTTCTCCATAACTTTGTCGTGTAGCAATTTTCTTTTCATTATTCATTTTACTTTTCTTTCCTTATAACATTAATATTTAGGTTTTATGGTTTTACCTATAACCCTTTATTTTTTAATTTGCTTGTTCAAAATGTTTCAATTTTAGTTCACTTATTGCTTGTTCATATTGTTCTTTATTTGGTGCTTTTCCATGCCAAGATACTTCATTTTCCATAAAAGATACTCCTTTTCCCTTAATTGTCTTGGCTATTATAATACTTGGCATTTCTTTTTGATGTCTTGCTACATCAAAAGCATGAATTAAGCTTTCTATATTATGTCCATCAGTTTCAACTACTTTAAATCCAAAACTTTCAAACTTTTCTTTTATATCAATAAGTCCTGCAATCTCTTCTACTTTTCCATCTATCTGAAGCCCATTATAATCTAATATAACGCAAAGATTATCTAACTGATTTTTGCTTGCACACATGGCTGCTTCCCAAACTTGTCCTTCTTCAATTTCTCCATCTCCTACTAGACAATATACTCTACACCCTGCGGAATCCATTTTCGATGCCATAGCCATTCCAATTGCTGCTGATAGCCCTTGTCCTAGTGAACCTGTTGTCATATCTACTCCAGGCACCTTATTCATATCTGGATGACCTTGTAAATTACTATCTAATTTACGAAATCCTTTCAAAAGTTCTTTTGAGAAATATCCTTTTCTTGCTAATGTAGCATATAATGCTGTGGAGCAATGACCTTTTGATAATACAAATCTATCTCTTTCTGGTGCATCTGGTTTCTTTGGATCAATATTCATTTGATTAAAATATAATACAGCTAAAATATCTGCACATGAAAGAGCTCCTCCAGGATGCCCTGACTGTGCCTCATATACTTGTTCAATTACACCTATTCTAATTTCATTTGCAATACTTTCTAATGCTCCTATTTTAGTTATTTTCATATTGTTCTTCCTTTCCAATATTTATTTTCTTCATTTTATGCGAATTTCATATAAAAGTCAAATAAAATATTTATACTTTTATTATAAAAAGACTACTATATATAATAGTAGCCTTCTAATAAGAAAAGTGGCTTTACCACATGTGCATTTTTAGCCCAAGGTAACTTAACCTTGCTCCCCAGAAAAATCTAGCGATTTCCTATTCAATAAAAAAATTATCTTGTTCCAAAAATTCTATCTCCTGCATCACCTAAGCCAGGTACTATATATTTATTTTCATTTAACTGGTCATCTATGTGTGCACAATAAATTTGTACATCCGGATGTTTTTCCTCTACCTTTTTTATACCTTCTGGTGCCGCAATAATTGATAAAAACTTTATCTTTTTTACACCTTTTTTCTTTATCGCTTCAATCGCATCTATTGCAGATCCTCCTGTAGCAAGCATTGGATCTAAAATAATCACTTCTCTTTTATCTATATCTTTTGGCACTTTAAAATAGTAATTTACTGGTTCAAAAGTTTTTTCATTTCTATACATTCCAATATGCCCTATTTTTGCGTTTGGAATTACGTTAATTACTCCATCTAACATTCCAGTACCTGCCCTTAAAATAGGAACAAATGCATAATTATCCTCATTTAATTTTCCTGTTTTCATTTTCTCTAGAGGAGTTTCTATTTCTGTCTGCTCTAATTTTGCATCTTTCATAGCTTCATAGCATAAAAACATTGCTATTTCGCTGATTAATTCTCTAAATTCTTTTGTTCCTGTATTTCTATCTCTTAATATAGTTAATTTATGTTCAATTAAAGGATGATTTAATTCTATTGTTTTCATATTTTATTTATATTAGTTTTTTATATTTAACTAATAAACTCCTTATTATTATTTAGGTTTTGATAGGATTCCTATAACCATTTTATGCTTTCACTTTTTTATTTTCTTTTAAGTCTTTCTTTGCTTTTTTTTCTTCTTTTTTCTTTTTTATCTCTTCCTCTGTTTTTTGTGCAGGAATACATAAATTAAGCAATATACCTACAACAGCAGATAAGCTCATTCCTGAAATTGCAAGTGATAAGTCTCCACTTACTATTGATATTGTTGCTCCACCTAATCCAAGAACTAACATTGATGCTCCTACAACAACATTTTTAGGATCATCAAAATCGATCTGATTTTTAATTAACACTTTAAGACCATTCACTGCAATAAATCCATAAAGAAGAAGTGATACACCTCCTAATACTGCATTTGGTATGGTTGAAACCAATTCAGTAAATTTTCCTAAAAATCCTATTATAATAGCAATAATTGCGGCTAAACCTATTACCCATACTGATGCTACTTTAGTCATTCCAACTACTGATGTATTTTCTCCATATGTAGTGTTTGCTGGACCTCCAAGTAATCCTGCTACAAATGTTGCAATACCATCTCCTAATAATGTTTTATCAAGTCCAGGATCTTTTAATAAATCTTTTCCTATAATATTGCTTAATGATGTGTGGTCCCCTATATGTTCACATAATGTTACTAATGCAATCGGTGCTATAGTAATTAATGCAGTAAAGTTTGGAGCATAATTTACAAAAGGTATTACAAATTGTGGTACACTAAAAAATGGTGCTTCCAATACTTTTGAAAAATCTACCATTCCTAAAATAACTGACAAAACATATCCAGTAATAATTCCTACTAAAAATGGAATTACTTTAAAAAACCCCTTTGCTTTTGTCATTACAATTGCTGTTACTAAAAAAGATACTAGAGCTACTAAAACTACTTTCCAATCAAATGGTGTTCCTTCTGTTAGCCCTATTTGCCCAATTGCATTTGGAGCTAATCCTAATCCAATTACCATAATCATTGGACCTATAACAATTGGTGGTAACAATTTATCCAACCATTTTTTTCCTGCAAAATGAATTATAGTTGCAACTATAACATAAATAAATCCTACAACCATAACTCCTGTCATTGCTCCTGAAATTCCTCCTTTTATGTATGCTGCTGCTAATGGTGCAATAAAAGCGAAAGAACTTCCTAAATATACTGGTGACTTTCCTCTTGTACATAATATGTATAAAAGTGTGCCAATTCCTGATGTTACTAATGCAACTGGTATAGTTAAAACAACTTCGCCAGCCGCTGAATTTACCAATATTGGTACTAAAATTGTTGCGCCAAACATGGCAAACACATGTTGAATTGCTAAAACAATCCATTTAGGTATTGATGGCTTTTCGTTCACATCTAAGAGCATTTTGGTTTCTTTCATTTTTTCCTCCTTCTAGGAACTTTTAGTTCCAATTATAATAGAATAAATTGGGTTATTCATAAAAAGACAAAATTTTAGTTTACTTATATTATTTTGCGCAATAAAAAAACACTAATATTTTAATTAGTGCTTACAAACAGTAATAATATCAATAAATGGAAATAAAAATATTTTAACAAAAGCAATATTTGGAATTGCTTTTATTTTTTTATATTTAGTTTTTCCATCTAAAAATTTTGTCATTTTTTGTTCCCCTTTCCAGAAATTCTACTATAACTTTTTTATAAATGCAAGTATTTTTTATATGAATTTTTTCGTTTTTCTATCATAAACTTTAATAAGCTTTTTTCTTATTTCAAGGCTTTTGAAAATAAAATTTTCAATATATGCAGTTTAAATGTTTTACAATTATGAAAGGAGGATATGTTAGTTTTTCAAAGCTAACATAAGCTAGTAATAATGAATAATATAAAATTAGCAGTTGTTGGTGCAACTGGACTAGTCGGCCAAACAATTTTAAAGGTATTATCTGAAAAAAATTTACCAATTAATCAATATACTTTTTTTGCATCCCACCGTTCAAGTGGGAAAAAAATTCATTTTTTAGGAGAAGAATATGTAATTCAAGAATTACTGCCAAATAGCTTTGATTCTGGATTTGATTATGCGATTTTTTCTGTTGGTGGAGATGTCTCAAAAATTTTTGCACCTATTGCAGTTTCAAAAGGCTGTATTGTAATTGATAATAGTAGTTATTTTAGAATGGATTCCTCTGTTCCATTAATAGTTCCAGAAGTTAATTTAGATGAATTAAAAAATCATCATGGCATTATTTCAAACCCTAACTGCTCTACAATTCAAGCAGTGGTTGCTTTAAAGCCTTTGGATACTGCTTATAAAATAAAAAGAATTATTTATAATACTTATCAAGCTGTTTCTGGTGCTGGATATAATGGAGTTGTTGACTTGCAAAACGGTATTTTGTCATTTTCTAAATATATATATACTAATAACGATATTAATTATGAATTAAAAAAATTTTCTAAACCCATTTTTAGTAATTGTTTGCCACATATTGATATATTCTTAGAAAATGGTTATACAAAAGAAGAAAAAAAGATGATAGATGAAACAAGAAAAATTTTAAAAAACCCGAATTTAAAAATAACTGCAACAGCTGTTAGAGTTCCTGTTTTTAATAGCCATAGCGAGTCTATTAATATTGAATTTGAGGAACCTTTTGATTTAAGTCAGTTAAAACAAATTCTAGAAAATTCACCTGGCATTGTTTTAAAAGATAATTATAAAGAAGAACTTTATCCTACTACATTGGATGCAAATGAACAGGATAAAGTGTTAGTTGGTAGAATTCGTAGGGATAACAGTGTAGATTCAGGAGTTAATTTATGGGTAGTAGCTGATAACTTAAGAAAAGGTGCTGCAAGCAATGCAGTTCAAATATTGGAAAGTTTAATTTGTAATTAAAATTGTTATTATTCTTGCATTATAAATACTTTTTGCTCCGCATTTTTCTTGAATTTTTCCATATTTTATGGTAAAATTTGTGTGCTTAAATAAAAATTTTACGAGGAGGTATTATGTTAGAATTAAAAGATATTTGTTATGCAAGAGATAATAAGCAAATTTTAAATCATATTAATTTAAAAATAGATAACAGCAAGTTAATCGCTATTACTGGTCCAAATGGTTCTGGTAAATCTACACTTGCTAAAATTATAATGGGTATTCTTCCTCCTGATAAAGGTACTATTCTTTTTGATGGTCAAGATATTACTAAATTTAATATAACTGATAGGGCTAATTTAGGAATTGGCTTTGCTTTTCAACAACCAGTTAAGTTTAAAGGTCTAACAGTTAAAGATTTGATTGAGCTTGCATCTGGAAATACAGTTAAACTTAGCCAAGCATGTAATTACCTTTCAGATGTTGGCTTATGTGCAAAAGACTATTTAGATCGAGAAATCAGTTCTTCACTTTCTGGTGGTGAATTAAAACGTATTGAAATAGCTATGCTTGCTGCTAAAAAATCTAAACTTACTGTTTTTGACGAACCAGAAGCCGGAATTGATTTGTGGAGTTTTAATAGCCTAATTGGAATATTTGAAAATATGCATCAGGAAATCAAAGACTCTTCTATTGTTATTATTTCTCATCAAGAACGAATTTTAAATATAGCTGATGAAATTGTTTTACTTACTGATGGTGAAATTACTGCCACTGGTCAAAAGGAAGAAATTCTTCCTCTACTTCTAAATACAACAAAAAAGCCATGTAAGGTAATGATTGATAAAGGAGGAAATAATTAAGCAATGAGTGATTCTATTGAAAATAAATTAGATACAGTTGAAAAAAATTTACTAAAGGCTATTGCAGATATTGAAAAAACTCCTATAGGAGCTTATAACATTAGAGAAAATGGCAAAGGAATTGCTAGAAATACTACTGCTAATATTGATATTGTAACCAAAAAAGATAAACCTGGTATAGATATTATTATAAAGCCAAACACTCAAAATGAAAGTGTTCATATTCCCGTTATTTTAACACAAGCTGGTTTTAATGATGTTGTATATAATGATTTTTACATTGGTGAAGGTTCTGATGTTGTTATTGTTGCAGGTTGTGGTATTCATAATAATTCTTGCGAAACTTCTGAACATGATGGTATTCACACCTTTCACTTGTCCAAGGGTGCTAAAGTAAAATATATAGAAAAACATTATGGAGAAGGAAATGGAACTGGTGATAGAATTTTAAATCCTCAAACAATTGTATATTTAGAAGATGATAGTGTTTTAGAAATGGAAACAGTTCAAATAAAAGGAGTTACATCCACTATACGTGAAACAAATGGAGAAATCGGTAATAATGCTAATTTAATCATTACTGAAAGAATTATGACTACTAATAATCAATCTGCAAAAACAATTTTTAATGTCAATTTGAATGGTACAAATTCAAGTGTTCATGTAGCTTCCCGTTCTATTGCTAGAGATAATTCTACGCAAGAGTTTATTTCCAATGTAAATGGAAACAATAAATGTTTTGGTCATGTAGAATGTGATGCAATTATAATGGACAAGGCTAAAGTGATTTCTACTCCTAAAATTGTCGCAAATAATATTGATGCTAGTTTAGTACATGAAGCTGCTATTGGAAAAATTGCAGGTGAACAAGTAATAAAATTAATGACCCTCGGCCTTACAGAAAAGGAAGCTGAAGAACAAATCATTAGTGGCTTCTTAAAATAGTATTATAAAAAGTCTTTGATATTCATTCAAAGGCTTTTTTGGTTCACTATTAATTTTTCAATTATCATGGAACAAATATGTGTTAGCATTTCAATAACTTTTTAGTGTATCACTCTATTTTTTTCTGCATATAATACATTATAAAATTTATTGAAAGGATACAAAAATTTGAAGAAAAGTTTATTTATTGGCTCTGGTACAGCCTTAGTTACCCCTTTTACAGAAGATGGAATTAATTTTGAAGAATTAAAAAATTTAATTAATTTTCAAGTAGAACAAGGCTCAGATGCAATTATTATTTGTGGTACAACAGGAGAATCATCTACAATGTCATTAGAAGAAAAAAAACAAGTAATAAAATTTACAGTCGATATTGTACATAAAAGAATTCCTGTTATTGCAGGAACTGGTGGAAACAATACTAGCTCAGTAATATCACTTTCTTTATATGCGAAAAATGTTGGAGTGGATGGAATTTTAGTAGTTACACCTTATTATAATAAAACTACTCAACAGGGCTTAATTGCCCATTATAGTGAAATTGCAAAAAAAGTTTCACCTCTTCCCATTATTCTATACAATGTTCCTAGTAGAACTGGACTTAATATAGAACCTCAAACTTGTCTTGTTCTTTCAAAAATTGCAAATATTGTCGGAATTAAAGAAGCTAGTCGGTAATATCTCTCAAATAGCCAAAATATCTTCTTTATGTGGTAATAACTTATGGATTTATTCTGGTAATGATGATCAAATTCTTCCCATCCTATCTTTAGGTGGAATTGGTGTAATTTCAGTTCTTTCCAATCTCATGCCAAAATTCGTTCATAATATTGTTTTTGACTATTTAAGTAGTAATTTTACATTAGCTACAGATTCACAATTAAAGGCAATTCCTCTTATAAATAGTTTGTTTAGTGAAGTAAACCCAATACCTGTAAAAACTGCTTTAAGCCTTATGGGATATGATGTAGGAGTTCCACGTCTTCCACTTGTTCCAATGTCTTTTGAAAAAAAAGAACAGTTGAAACAAGAACTGATAAATTTCAAAATTATATAATTCTTAATTTTTACAAAATTTCTTCTTTATTTTTACTATATATGGTATAATTATATTAAGTATTAAAAAAGGGGATTTTGTTTATGGTAACTAATTTTACCTATAGAATAATAGAAAAAAAATATTCCTCTAAAAAAGAATTTTTTTCTATTATTCAAAATCTAACAAAAAATGAAAAAGTACAAGAAATGAAAAATTTTAATCAGCATGCTGACATTTCTTGTTATAAACATTGTGTAAATGTTGCTTTTTATACATATATTATTTGTAAAAAATTACATTTTGATTATACATCTGCTACTCGCGGAGCTATGTTACATGATTTATTTTTATATGACTGGCATTATCATATAAGAAAAGATAAAAAATTTAGTAGTTTGCATGCATTTGATCATCCTAAAATTGCTTTAAAAAATGCAACTGAAATTTTTGAATTAAATAACATCGAAAAAGATGTTATTGTAAATCATATGTGGCCTTTAACAATTAAGCTCCCACATTATAAAGAAACTGTAGTTGTTACTTTTGCAGATAAAATAAGTGCTACAGTAGAAACTTTTTCTCACCTTCTTGATTTATTACATACTAAAAAAGCTTATAAATATGCATATGTTTTTTTAAGTCTTATTATTTTTAGAATAATTTAATACCTTTCTTCATATATTATTAAAAGAGAAGGTATATAAAATATCTTTTTTCTATAAAGAAAAAAGATATTTTTTTGCTAATTAATCAGATGTTTTAATAATTTAATTTTGTTTTCTAAATTCAAATTTAAAATAACTTTATATACATGTATTAGAAAGGATTGGTTTTATGTTAAAAATACTAGTTAATGGTATTGCAGGTAAAATGGGAACTGAAGTTGCAAAATGTATAAGAAATGATAAGTCCATTCATCTTCTTGGAGGATTGGATAAACATATTATTCATAATCTTCCCTATCCTGTTTTTGACAATATTAAAGATGTCTTAGAAAAGCCAAATGTAATAATTGACTTTTCAATTCCAGAAGCTACTATATCCATTCTTCCATTTGTTTTGCAAAATAAAATTCCAATTGTAATTGCTACAACAGGTTTTTCTACAGAAGCTCAAAATAAAATTGAAGAAGCTAGTATGCAAATACCAATATTTCAATCTGCCAATATGTCTTATGAAATGGCAATAATAAATAATATTGTCACACAAATTTCAAAAAAACTACCTAATTCAGAAATTGAAATCGTAGAAACACATCATAATAGAAAAAAAGATGCTCCTAGTGGAACTGCTCTTATGCTAGCAAACAGTATTAATGAAGCAAATAATAATATTTATCATTTTAATTTAAACAGATTTGAAAATTCTTCGAAAAGAAATCCAAAAGAAATTGGATTTTCAAGTATTAGAGGTGGAAATATTGTTGGCGAACATCAAGTTCTATTTTTCAATGAATATGAAACATTAGAAATAAAACATAGTGCATATTCTAGAACTATTTTTGCTGAAGGTGCTATTAAAGCAGCAAAATTTTTAGTAAATCAAAATCCTGGGATATATGATATGAATTCTTTAATAAATTAGATTTTTTTAGGCAAAGAAATTATCTTTGCTTTTCTTATATGAAAATTGTCAGATTTTTTTATAAATCAAAGGCTTTCAAATCTTTGAGCTCACATTACTTTTGCTTGAATGCTACAATTTAGTTAAAATATATTTACAATTTTTAATGCTGTCTTATCTTTAATATGTTCTAAAATAAAAGAACAATTATCTAAATTTTCTACAGCCATTTTATATTCTTCTGTCTCTATATCTGCTTTTAGTTTTGTAAGTTCAACTTCAACTTTTTCCAATTCATTATGTTCTATATAATAAGCCATTACTTCATTTTTTACCTTCCAATTTTCGTAAATATCTTTCATCTTTTTTTCACTTTCATCTTTATTTACATTATCTTTTATTATTTCTCCTCGTAAAGAAGTTAAATTCTCTTTTATTTCTTCTACTGCATTTTTAGTATTATTTTGTGTAATAATGTTCCCAATTACGATAATTGCTATAACAACTAAAGTAATAATAATTTCTTTATACATATTGTAATTTCTCCTTATTTATCTGCTTTTTTTTGACAAAATATTTGCCCTTTTCCATCATAAGTAACTATTAAGGCTTCTTGTGGCCTAATATTAAATTTTTCTACCTGTTTATTTAGCCATCTTTCATCTTTTCCAATCTGTCTTAAATTTTCCTTCATAATTTTTCCATCTACTATTAAATCATATGGAATTCCTTCATAATCTGGATTTATATTAAAGTCCTCCGGTGTAGTTGTTCTTTTATTGGGTTTTTGTATAACAGTTACTTGTCCATTTGTTTCTAATATGGCATATTCTACATCTCCAAGGTTCACCACATTGTTTCCTCTAAGTCTTTCTTGTAATTCATTTAGTGTAAATCTCTCTTTTTTTAATGCTTGTTCATCAATTTTTCCTCTATAAATTAGTAATGTAGGTTTTCCACATAAGATTTCTCTTGCTTTCATACTTTTAATATTGACAAGTGAAATTAATAAATGCATTACTAACAATCCAAAAATAGGTATGATTCCATTCCAAATTGGAATTCCTGCATCTGTCATTGGAATTGAAGCTAAATCTGCAATCATAATAGAAATTGCAAGTTCAAATGGTTGTAATTGGCCTATTTCCCTTTTTCCCATAAATCTCATTACAATTAATACTATTATGTATAAAAAAATAGTTCTTATCAAAGTGACTAACATTAATTTTTCTCCTTTTTCATTTTATTATCATTTTAAACAAAAAAAAATAATTTATTCATTGTTTGAATAAATTTTTATTTTTCGCTAATAATAATTTATGAAACCAAGAAATTTCAACATTGACAATTCTTAAAAGCAAGGAGGTTTTAGTTATGTCAGATAATCAAACAAACACGCAAACAAGCTCAAATACTAAAGGTACCGTATGGCAAATAATTGGTAGATTAATTACTGCTGGAGTTGTACTTGCTATTACAGCTTTTTTCACACCAGGATTTCAAATTAGTGGTTTTTGGGCATTAGCTGCTGCAGCTATTGTTCTTACTATTATTGATTATTTAATCACTCGTTTTACTGGCTTACATGCAAGTTCTTTTGGTAAAGGTTTTGTAGGATTTGTTCTTTCTGCGGTTGTATTATATGTAACTCAATACTTTGTAGCAGGATATACTGTGTCTTGGATGGCTGCAATTATTGGTGCTTTAGTATATGGTGTTGTAGATTATTTCTTACCTGGCGAACAACAAGCTTAGTCAATTATTAAAATAGGTATTAAAAGACGAGGATAGAAAATACTAATTTTATTTTTTAATTAGTTTCCATCCTCGTTATATCAATTAAAATATATTTTATTTTCCTTTATTCCATTCTTCTTTATTTATTTGTCTTTCTCTTGCCACTGATAATGCTTCTGATGGTACATCTTGTGTAATTGTTGAACCTGCTGCTACTAATACATGATTTCCTAAAGTTACTGGTGCTACTAAATTAACATTTGATCCAATAAAACAATTATCACCTATTACTGTTTTATGCTTATTTTTTCCATCATAGTTACATGTAATTGTTCCACAACCAATGTTACATTTTTCTCCAATTGTGCAATCACCCATATATGATAAATGTGGAACTTTAGAGCCTTCTCCAATTATTGCTTTCTTTATTTCAACAAAACTACCCACTTTTACTTTGTTTGCAAGCTTACAACCTTCACGAATATATGCATTAGGACCTATATTACAATCTTCACCTATTACTACACCTGATTTAATTGTAGTGTTTGGATGTATTACAGTATCAATTCCTATTTCAACGTCATCATAAATATAAGTTGTATTCATATCTTCTATTGTAACACCATTATTCATATGCATTGTATTAATTCTTATTCTTAAAAATCTAGAAAGCATTTCCAATTGTACTTTGGTGTTCAAACTTAGAATTTCAGTATTATCTTCTACCAAAACTCCACCTATCTTTTCTCCTTGAGTATAAAGCATTTTTATAACATCAGTTAAATAATAAAGCCCCATACTACTTTTTTCTAATTTATCAATAATTCCTAACAACTTTTCAATATCAAAGCAGTATAAACCAGCATTTACTTCTAATAGATTTTTTTGAGCTTCTGTCAATTCTCTTTCTTCTATAATTTCTGAAATTTGGTTATCTTTTCTAATAATTCTTCCATATCCTACAGGCTCACTAATAATTCCTGTTAAAACAGTAGCTACTTCTTTTTCTGATTTTTCAACCACATTTCTTATAGTATCAGAAGTAATTAATGGAATATTTCCATTTGCAATAAGAACTTTTCCCTTTTTCTTTTCTAAATATGGAATTACCTGCATTATAGCATGCCCTGTTCCCAAACATTTTTCTTGATAAAGGTATGTAACTTCATCTTTTAAAATTGCTTGAATTTCATCTTTATTTTCACCTACAATAACAGCCACATCGTCTATTCCAGCTTTTTTTATACTTTCTACTACTCTTCTAATAACTGCCTTTCCATATAATTCCTGTGCCAATTTTGATTTTTTAGATTTCATTCTGTTATCTGTTCCTGCTGCCATTACTAAACCTATTACCTTCTCCATAATTATTTATTGTTAGCTAAAATTTGTGCTAACAATCCTCCTTCCTATTTCGAATTTATTATATTTTTTTGCATTTTTGCATTATATAAGCTTACTGCGGTTTCTGGGCTATCAGTTCCTTCTCTATTTTTTACTGGTGCAAATTCATCTTCTCTTTTCACCCTTAAAATAGTCATATCTTCGTATCTTCCAAATGCATCAAAAATAAATGTTTCAAATTTGTACACATTTGGCTTATCTGACTCTATATATTCTCCATTTTCAGCCAAATAACCTGATTTTTTGAAGGCAGCATGATATGGAAGTTTTATATCTGCCAAATTTTCTAATACAGTACGGTGAAATAAATAATTTGCAATATTTACTTCTCCATATATTAGCTCTCCATTTTCATCAACTTCTTCAGCCATTTCCTGTGGTAAGTCAATATATTCTATGATTTTAGGTTTTCCATTCATCTTACAAAAAACTCCAACTTTTTCTTTTGGATTAGTTTTTGCAACTGACTTTGCTGCTATTTTTCTATTTTCTTGTACAGTTAATCCTAATAATAATGGATCTATAAAATTTGATAAAATATTATCAACATTACTAATAAAAATCCACTCTATTCCATCTTTTTTCATTTCTTGCAACAAACCTGATTTTGCAATAGCCTCATAAATTCCACCATTTCCATCTGCTGCTTCCTTAATTTGTTTTTCCTTATTTAATATTAGCTTTCCATTTGTATCAATTAATGGTAACTCCCCCTGTACAAAGAATTTTACCTTTGATTTATCATAATTAAAATATTCATGTTCTTCAAAAAATTCTACTGTTTGCTTATTATTTTCCCTGCTTGTCATAATATACCATGGTATATTAATTTTATATTTTTTTTGAGCTTGTTTAAGAGTGTCTACAATGATTTCAAATAAATATTTTTCACCATTTATCGTATTTAATAAATATGTACCTTTTGGAGCTACATGCCCAAGCCTTGTGCCTTGACCACCAGCCATAGTAATTACTGCATAATGCCCAGAAGAAATTATATCATTACCTATTTGTTCTAGTTCTAATTTTTTCTCATCCGATATTTTTGCTTTATCTTTATAAGGAATATGTTCGATCTTTTTTTCTTCTATGCAAGTTTCTTTTTGTGTTGTCTGAAATAAATCTTTCAATTGTTCAAAATCAATTTTTAAAATTTGTTCTTCTAATTTTTTCTTTTCTTCTTCTGTTAATAAGTCAAGATAATTTAATATATGTTCCTGATGATATTTTTTTAATATTTCAACTGTTTTGCATTCCATAAATATCCCCCTTATATATTATGCAGAATATCTAAAATTGCCCCTTTTACAATTTTCACACAAAAAGTTATATCATAAAATAAAAAAAAAGGCAACTCCCCCAAAAAAGGCGAAGTAGCCACATATTTTTATAATTTTCATTAATATTGTAAAGAAGAATATAAAGCAGTACCTGTAACCATAGTTATAATTAACATTAATACCATAAATATTACTGCAACTAATAAACCACAAAAATAAGAACGTGCAAAGTTTCTACGATTTATGTTGGTTGAATCCAATGCAAATATAATTGCACATATGAATCCAACTAATGGTATAGCAAATAATAAATTATAGCCAAAATATGCCCATGGCGAAAGAACTCTATATTCACTAGGTATATTTGGATTATTTTCCATCTCTTTTCCCCCTTTTTTTCTACATATTATCACTTTATTTTATTAAATTCAATTATTTTTTACAAATATTTTTATTTATGTATGGAATCGTCGCTTTCGTTACTGCTATTGTCAGAGACTAGTCATTAACAATAACTTATCTTTAGCGACGATTTGCTTTCTTTAGGTTAGCAACATTTGTTTCTATTACATATTTTTTCTATTACTCTTATTATAATTAATATTGCAAGAATTACTGCCAATATAATAAATGCTGGTAATGCAGCTGTAATAACAGCAGCTACAGCAGCAATAGAACCAATAATCAATCCTAGTGTAATTCCTAGTAAAATAGATAGTATAAAAATAATTATATCTATACAACATCTTTTTTTATTTTTTTGCTTTGCCTCAGTAGTACAAATTATAGTACATTTGTTATTGTCTTCGCACATGTTTCTACACCCCCTAGCAATACTTAAATCTTAATAGTATTACTAATATATTATATGTGCGAATTCACTATTTTTTGACAGTATTCTTAATTATTCTTTAAAATCCATCATTTCATCAATTTTCATTTGTCTAGCTCTAGTAATTGAATTATATCCATATTTTTCTTTTATTTTATCCATTGCTTTATCTAATTTTTGCTGTTTATCATTTTTAGGAGTATCAAATAATGATATCTGTTGTGCTTGCATAGAAGTTAATTTGTCTACCTTTACACCTATTAGTCTAATTTTTTCTCCTTTATACAATTCCTTTAATACATCTTTAGCTGTTTCAAAAATAATTTTAGTACTATTAGTTGGTGTCATTAATGTTCTTTGATGTGAATAGTTTTTAAATTCTTTTGTTCTTATTTGCACTCCAATTGTAGAAGCCAATAGTTCATGTTTTCTTAAACGGTAAGTAGTCTGTTCTGTAAGTGCTAATAAAACTTCTTCTATTTTTTCAATGTCATTTACATCCTCCGGTAAGGTAGCTGAATTACCGATACATTTTGGTTTTTCACGTTCTGAATTTACTATGGATAAATCTATTCCATTAGCATATTGCCATATAGTTTCTCCAAATTTTCCAAACAGACTTATAATATCTTCTTGTTTTTTTGTTGCCAAATCACCTATTGTGTGAATTCCCAATCTTTCTAATTTTGGAGAGCTTTTTTTGCCTACCATAAATAGATCTGACACTGGTAAATTCCACATTTTAGTAGGAATTTCACTCTTATATAATGTATGAACCTTATCAGGCTTTTCAAAATCTGATGCCATTTTTGCTAATATTTTATTAGGTGCTACTCCAATATTTACTGTAAACCCTAACTCTTGCTTGACTCTTTTATGAATTTCATATGCTATTTCTATATCTGTTTTATTCTTAGGAATGAAGTTTGTAATATCTAAAAAACATTCATCAATTGAAAATCTTTCTATTTGATTAGTATATTCACATAGTAAATTATACAGTGCATCAGAATATTTACGATATATTTTAAAATTGCTTGGGTAAATTTGTAAATTTGGACATTTCTGTTTTGCAAAGTATATGGGTTCAGCTGTTTTTATTCCGTATTTTTTAGCTGGAATACTTTTAGCCAAAACAATTCCTTTTCTTTTTTCTTCATCTCCACCAATAACAGCAGGGATGGTTCTTATATCCACCTCTGCTCCATTTTTTAGCATTTCTACAGCTGTCCATGATAAGAAAGCACTATTCACATCTACATGTAAAATCTTTCGTTCCATGAAAGTCACCCATCTTTACTATTTTTATGATACATATTTTTTTATTTGAAGACGTATTTTTCCTTTGGAAGTTTGAGAAATAACTTCCCCTATTTCAAATTTTCCTTTTCCCCTTATAGTTAAAACATCATTTAATTTTAACATTGTAGCATTTTTAGTTTTTAATTCATTATTTACAAATACTCTTTCTTGACTAATAATTTCATTTGCCTTACTTCTAGACAAATGCAATATTTCAGACACAATCACATCCAGCCTCATTTGCGGAATTAGTATATTAATTTCTTCTTTTTTTATTGGTAAAATTTTTAATTCTGAAAGTTCCTTTATGCAGATATTTGCCTTTTGAAATCTTGTTAAACCTTGTAAGTGTTCTTTTAAATATGTAGCCATTTCACTTTGAACTAAAATATCAGCGCCATGCTCATTAACTATAATATCTCCTATTTTCTCACGCTTTATACCTAATTTCATAATTCCACCTAAATATTCTGAATGATGATATTTTCCATATAAGTCAGATGGTAAAACAATTGAAACTACTTTTATATTATTTGCAATTATGCTATTATTAGCTTTTGACATGAACAAATCCTGCAATTTATCAGGGTATAAAAATAGAATTTTTCTTTCTGCTGTTTCATATCCTCCATATATTACATACTGCTCTTCTCGACAAGTTTTCAACATTTTATTTACCAAACTTTGCTCATATGTATCTAGAAAATCAGTCACTTGTACTTGATTTTTTGAATGTACAAATTTTAATTTATCCCATATTTTAGCAATTAATAATTTATCTTCTTGTTTTGGAAATTGTTTTAACAATTCTTGTTTTTCCATATTTCTCCATCCTTCTAATTTATTGTCTAATATTTGCTGTGTAATCGTTTCACAGTCCAATCCATACAATTTTTCTATTTCTTCAACTTTTCCATGCCTTACAAATTCATCAGGGTAACCATAGGCTTTAAAGAATTCATACTTTATTTTTTTATTAGCAAGACTTTCTAAACAAGTACTTGCTAAACCGCCTTTAATAATTCCATCTTCAATAGTAATAATCTTTCTTGTTTTACACACAGAGTCTATTATTGTTTTACTATCAAAAGGTTTCAAGAATCTGCAATTTATTATTTCTGCATTAATTCCACTTTTCTTCAAACTTTCTGCAATTTTATATGCTCTTACTACCATTTTTCCTATGGCCACAATAGTTATATCTTCACCTTTCATCAAAATTTCTGCCTTTTCATTCTTAATTTGCTCATGTTTTCTAAAAGATATATCTTTTTCTTCTCCACCTCTAGGATAACGAATAACAACAGGGCTATCTAAACTAATTGCATATTTCAACATTTGTTTAAATTCCATAAAATCTTTTGGAGCCATAATTTTTAAATTTGGTACTAAATTAAAAAATGCCATATCAAAAATTCCTTGATGAGTTTCACCATCATTTCCTACAATTCCAGCCCTATCCACACATAAAACTACAGGTAAATTTTGCATTGCAATATCGTGAATTACTTGATCATATCCCCTTTGATAAAATGATGAATAAATAGAAACAACTGGTTTTAAACCTGCTTTCGCCATGCCTGCTGCCATCGTTAAACTATGTTGTTCTGCTATTCCTACATCAAAAAATCTATCAGGAAACTCTTTTGCAAACTGCGTCAAACCAGTTCCATCTTTCATTGCTGCTGTAATTGCCACTATTTTAGAATTATTTTTAGCTATTTCTAGCAATGTTTCTCCAAATACTTTAGAATAATCAGTTTCCTTTGTTTTTTTACTCTCTCCAGTTACTAGGTTAAAACTTGATGTACTATGAAATTTATCTGGATTTGTTTCTGCTGGAATATATCCTTTTCCTTTTTTAGTTAGCACATGAATAAGAACTGGACCTGTTTTTTCCTTTGCTTTTCTAAAAATATCTTCTAACTTCTCTATATTATGTCCATCCACTGGTCCTAAATAGCAAAATCCCAACTCCTCAAAAAGCATATTAGGTATTACTAATTGTTTAACACCATTTTTTATTTTTCTAACAAAACAAATAATACTTTCTCCAATATTTCCTGGTAATTTTCTTACTAATTTTTTTATATATTCATTTGATTTTTGATAACCTTTTCTTGTTCTTAGCTTCGTTAAAAAAGTAGAAATTCCTCCTACATTCTTTGAAATGCTCATTTCATTATCATTTAAAATTACAATAATGTTAGTTTTACTACATCCAGTATCGTTCAATGCTTCTAATGCCATTCCTCCAGTTAATGCTCCATCTCCAATAACTGCAACTACATGATAATTTTCTTTCTTTATATCCCTTGCTCTTGCCATTCCTAAAGCTGCTGAAATTGAAGTACTACTATGACCTGTCTCAAAACAATCATACTCTGATTCAGAACTCTTTGGGAATCCAGAAATACCATTTAGTTTTCTTAAACTATTCATTTTGTCTCTTCTATTTGTTAACATTTTATGAATATATGATTGATGTCCTACATCCCATATAATTTTATCTTTAGGAGTTTGAAAGGCACTGTGTATTGCAATTGTCAATTCCACAACCCCCAAATTTGAAGCTAGATGTCCACCAGTTTCTGAAACCACATCTAATAGTTCCATTCTTAGTTCTTCAGCCAATTGCTCTTTTTCTTGTGTACTTAACTTTCTTAATTGTTCCGGTGTATGTATATTTTCTAATGTTTTCAAGTTATTTCATCCTCCCATATATTATTGCATATCTTTCTAATTTTATCCCTTCTTTAGTTTAATTTTGCTTATTATATCACGTTTTTGTTAAAATATATAGACTAAACTCTCATTTATTAAACTTGTTAATGCAAAATTATTTTTGTATAAATTTTCTTTACATTTTTGTAAAAATCGCAAAAGTTCTTGAAAAATGTAGTTTTCGGAGTTATAATAGCTAATAGATATTTTTAGGTTAAAGGAGATTATTCTATGAAAACAAAAATAACTCGTATTTTTATATTTTTAATTGTACTATTACTTTGTTGTAGTAACGTATTTGCAACAGATATTACTACTCCAGATGCAAATGTCTCTGATAAAATTGAAAGTAGTAAAACTACTTTTGAAATAGTAGACCAAAGTAAATGTGAAATGGATTTTGGAGATACAGGTCATTTCACAAAAGAGCTAACATCTTATGATATTGAAAAAAGAGAATTGAATATAACTTTATCTGTTACTAACTCAGCACAGCCAGAAACAGTTCAAAAGCCAATAGAAATTTTCTTAGTATTAGATAATTCTAACAGTATGAATCGTACTTATAAAGAGAAAATTAAAAAGGATTACGTTACTCAGTCAGCTACAACTTTTGTAAATTCTTTGTTTGAATATTTTGATAATTTAAAAATGGGAGTTGTTAGTTTTTCTAGTGCGGATCCAGTTACTACCCCAGGTGCAAAATTAGGAACTACTGCAGATGCAAAATTACTAGTAGGTTTATCTGATTCAAAGGATACTGTTCAAAATGCTATCACATCATACACATCTGAAACAGGTCCATATACTAATATTGAAGCTGGTTTAAGTATTGCTCAATCTAATTTCACCAATACACCTGATGTAGAAAAATATATTATTTTAATATCAGACGGTGTTCCTAATCTTTCTGTAGATACAGAACATACTCTTGTATATTCTGGTGCTACTTCTACCAATACTAAAAACCGTTTACAAACTTTAAGCACAGAAGGTTGCCATATTTATTCTGTATTAACAGGTTTTTATGAAAAAGATGTAAAAAATCCACAAGCCCCAACTGATCCAGAAACAGGTGCTAATATGTCCTATAGTCAGTTAGCAGAAGAAATTTTTGGTACACCCGAAGCTCCTACTGTTGGAAAATTTTATTTTATCGATTATGAAAACTTAGATACTACTGTAAATGATGACATCTTTGGAGATATTACTTATGTAAAACCTAATTATTTGAAAAATATTGTTATAAAAGATTATTTTCCACAATCAATTATAGATAATTTTGATTTTGCTCAAGTGACACCTCCTAATATTGGTTCTGTTACTGATGTAGATTATTCAGATAATAGTATTACTTGGACAATTGAAGAATTAAAAGCAGGAGAAACTGCAGTATTAGTATATAAATTAAAATTAAAAGATACTGTTGACCCAGATATTCTTAATAAAGAATTACCAACTAACGAAAAAGTAGATATCGAATTTGAAACTCCAGATGGAGAAAAAGATAAAGTCACTTCTGATGTATCACCTAAAGTAAAAGTAAATTATGAAGAACCTGTTGTTGAACCAGAACCTGAACCAAAACCTGAACCTGAGCCTGAGCCAGAACCAACTCCAGAACCTGAGCCTGAACCAGATGATACTGTTGCTCCACAAAAGATTCCACAAACAGGTGTGTATACATCATTAATATTGGTTGCTATTATTGGAACAACAGGATTTGCCATTACTAGATTAATCTTTATTAAAAAAACAAAATAAAATTTAAAAGTTAATACTAGTTATTAAGTATAAAACTAATAAAAAAATAATTCGTACATATTTAAGTGTGCGAATTATTTTTTATCTTATTATATAAAAGCTATTACATTTTGTTTTTTATATACTCTTTTATCAAATTTATTGTTCCATCTATTCCAATTTTAGAAGTATCTATTAGTAAATCATAACCACTTCTATCCCCCCATTTTTCATTAGTATAATAATGATAATATGTGGCTCTTTCTTTATCTTTTTTTTGCATCATTTTAATTGCTTTTTTTTCGTCCATGCCTGCATATTCGATTTTACGCTTTATTTTAAATTCCTGACTTGAAGCATATACAAATACATTAACTATATTAGGTGTTTCTTTTAAAATTATATTAGAACATCTTCCTATAATAATACTATTATCTTCTTTTGCTATCTTTTCAATTAATTTTGAAACTTGAACAAAATACTTATCACTCATAGGTAATTCTGTTAATGAATTTACGCTATCCGATGTAAACATTGATGCCATAGCTAAAGTATACCAGAAACTATTTTTATTTGTTTCATCAGAATTTTTTAATAACTCTATATCTATATTCTCTTCTTTTGACAATCTTTCCAATATTTCTTTATCATAAAACTTAAACTTCAATTCTTCTGCTAATCTTTCTCCTATGTATTTGCCTCCACTTCCATATTCTCTACCAATTGTAATAACCATCTTTTACATTACATGTTCTTTTGCAAAACATGCTCTCCTTTCTTTTTTACTTAAAAAACTTTTATACAACATATATTTAATTTTTAACTTTTTCTTGCTCTATTTCTCTATTCATAGTATTCATTTTTCTAATTTCCAATGTTACCAATATCAATGTCATAATAAATGATAAGCCATCTGCTGTTGGAGCTGAAAACAAAATTCCATCAACTCCAGCTATAGTAGCCCAAATTATCATAGAAGGTATTAAAAATACAATTTGCCTTGAAAGAGAAATTATTGCTGATTTTATAGATTTTCCTATAGCTTGCATAAAAATACCTGAAATAATTTGAAAACTATTTAAAATAATTAACATCAAGAAAGTTTTAAAACATTTTTGTGCAAATTCATTATAAAGTTCATTTTCTTGTCCAAATAAATTAATAATTACTTGTGGGCATAACTGCATTATTAGTGTTCCTATAGTAGTAATAATTACACCTACTATAATAGTTCTTTTCAATGTTTGAAGCACTCTATCATATTTTTTGGCTCCATAATTAAACCCTAAAATTGGTTGTGAACCAACTGCTATTCCTAATACAATGGAGTTAATAATTTGATTTACTTTCATTACTATTCCTAGGGCAGATAAAGGAATGTCACTTCCATATTTTGATTGAGCTCCATATTTTACAAGTAATTGGTTTAATGTAATAATAACTATAGTAACTGAAACTTGCGTAATAAAGCTTGATATTCCTAATAATATCACATTTTTTAGTATTTTCCAATTAAATTTTATACTTTCTTTGCTAAATTCAATAGTCTTGAATTTTCTTAAATAATACAATGAAATTATACCTGATGCAATTTGTCCTATAATGGTAGCAATAGCTGCTCCTTTTACTCCCCATCCTAAAATAAATATAGCAATAGGATCTAAAATTAGATTAAGAATTGCACCTACTAACATACTCGCCATTGCATATTTGGGTGAACCATCTGCACGTATAATAGAATTTAATGCATTTCCCATCATAAAGAATGGCAAACCTAATGTTATATAAAACATATAATCTTTTGCATATTGATACGAATCTGTTGTTACTCCAAATAATTTTAATAGTCCATCTTGAAAAACAAGCCCAACTGCCAAAAATATAATACTTAAAATGGCAACTAAAATAACAGAATTTCCTACTCCTTTACTTGCACTTTGCTTATCTTTCTTTCCCAAACATAAGCTTAAATTAGCTGCTGCTCCATCTCCAATTAGAAATGAAAAAGCCATAGAAATAACAGTTAATGGGAACACAAT
Organism: uncultured Clostridia bacterium; assembly: GCA_947623595.1. Taxonomy (GTDB): domain Bacteria; phylum Bacillota; class Clostridia; order TANB77; family CAG-508; genus CAG-273. Next base: position 29,677 of record CANQHC010000019.1, read on the forward strand.
ATTAGTTGCTGCATTTCCTAAATATCCTACTCCTTGGCCTATAAATATTTGATCTACTATATTATAAAGAGAACTTACCAAAAGAGAGATAATACATGGAATACTAAATTTTATAAGTAATTTTCCTATTTTTTCAGTTCCTAATATGTTTGCATTTTCTTCATCTTTTTCTTTTGTTTCATTTTTTTCTTTTTTTATATTTGTTTTTTCTTTTTCTATAACCTTTTCTATAAGATCCTTCTTTCCTCTTTCTTCTTTGCTTTCATTTTGCACTTTGCTTTTTTCTTGTCCTTTCAAATTAATCTTTTCCTTCTGTTTCATTTTTCCTCCTTTTCTCGCACAAAAATAACGCCTAATCTTTTTTGTCTTTCTCGCTTTGTCATGTTTAAGACTACACGTTATTTATTGTTCGTTTTATATTTTATAAAAGATATACTTTTTTTGGTTGGGGTACTAGGATTCGAACCTAGGAAATGTCGGAGTCAGAGTCCGATGCCTTACCGCTTGGCTATACCCCAATATAAATTCTCAACAACTTATCGCATACTTAGGCTGTAACTCAGGCACAGCCTTCGAACAGCCTAAGCAGCTTGGCTATACCCCAATATAAAACTCATATTTATTATAATAACACATTTGTTAATAAATTTCTACCATTTTTTTGAAGTTTTATATTTTTTATTGACTTACTTTTTTTCTTAATCTATACTATAAAAGTATAGGAGGTTTTTATTATGGTTTTAGAAAATTGTATGCAAAAAAGTTATGCGAACTTTTCTCGTGTTGCTGAAATAGTAGAAATTATACTATTATCTTTAGGAGTATTTTTAACACCTTTAGTTATTCCTCAAATTTTATCATTTGTTTTTGGAGAAGATAGTTTTTTAGCAACGAATTCTCAATTTGTAGTAGGAGCTATTGTAAATACTTCTTTAATTCTTGGAGGAATTAATTTAAAAGGTTGGAAAAAAGTTTTAGCAATTGTTTTTCTACCAAGCATTTCAGCTCTATTTAGTGGTTTTGTTTTAAAAATTTCAGCTATTTATACAGTATACATGATTCCTGCAATATGGATTGGTAATTTTGCTTTAGTTTATTTATTTAAACTTTTATTTGTATCTAAAAAAGTAAATTATATTTTTACAAGTATTGCAGCAATCATTGTAAAATGTGCTTTTATTTTTGCTGGATACCAAATTTTATTACAAACAAACATTATTCCACAAGGAAGTAAAGTTGCCCAAGCTATGTTTGCTTCTATGGGATTAAATCAAGTTATTACTGCATCGATTGGTGCTGTTATAGCCTTTGCTTTTATAAAACTACTTTATCCACACTTAAATTCAAAAAAAGATTAAAGTAAAAAATATTTAATTATAAAATATAAAATTGCTAGCTAAAAAATATATTAAATATCTTATTTTCAATATATCATTTTTAGCTAGCACTTTTTTTGAATTAATTATTATTTAATTGCTTTTCTTCCTCTAAATACTGCAATATCTCCAAGTTCTGCTTCAATATTTAATAATCTATTATATTTTGCTACACGATCTGTTCTACATGGTGCACCAGTTTTTATTTGTCCTGCATTTGTTGCAACAGCTACATCTGCTAAAGTTGTATCTTCTGTTTCTCCACTTCTATGAGAAACAACTGCTGTATATCCATTTCTCTTTGCAAGTTCTATAGCATCCAATGTTTCAGTTAAAGTTCCTATTTGATTTAATTTTATTAAAATACTATTAGCTGTTTTATTATCTATTCCTTTTTGTAAACGTTTCATATTAGTTACAAATAAATCATCTCCAACTAATTGTATTTTATTTCCAATACGTTCTGTTAATGTTTTCCAACTCTCCCAATCTTCTTCTGCTAATCCATCTTCAATAGATATTATTGGATATTTTTCAGCTAAGTTAACAATAAAATCTATCATTTGTTCTTTTGTTTTAAATTCATCTGTTTTCCAGAAATAATATCCATCTTTTCCTATTTTCTTTGCTTCATCATACATTTCTGTTGCAGCAACATCCAGTGCTAAGCATACATCTTCACCTGGTTTATATCCAGCTTGTTTAATTGCTTCAAGAATTAATTCAACAGCTTCCTCTTCACTTCCTAAGTTTGGTGCAAATCCACCTTCATCACCAACTCCTGTTGAATAACCTTTTGCTTTTAATACTTTTTTCAAATTATGATATACTTCTACTCCCATTCTCATACATTCTGAAAAAGTTTTTGCTCCTACTGGCATAATCATAAATTCTTGTACACTTAAACTACTATCAGCATGTTTTCCACCATTCATAATATTCATCATTGGAACAGGTAATTCTTTTGCATTTACTCCTCCAATATAATTATATAAACTCATTCCTAAAGAATTAGCAGCTGCTTTTGCTACAGCTAGTGAAACTCCAAGCATTGCATTTGCACCTAATTTTCCTTTATTTTCTGTTCCATCCAATTCTATCATAGTTTTATCTATTTCTATTTGTTCATAGGCATTCATTCCTTCTATTTTTTTGCTGATAACATCATTTACATTTTTAACAGCATTTAAAACGCCTTTTCCTAAATATCTTTCTTTATCTCCATCTCTCAATTCAACTGCCTCAAAACTGCCTGTTGACGCTCCTGATGGAACCATTGCAACTCCTGAATATCCTCCTTCTAATACAACTTCAACTTGTACTGTAGGATTTCCTCTTGAATCTAATACTTCTAATGCTCTTACACTTTCTATTTCAATATAATCTTTCATTTCATTTTTAGGCTACAAAATATAATCTTTTTTATTTAATAGCCTTCTCCTTTCTTGAAAATTTAATATTTATAACTCACTTTTCTAATTATTAAACCCAACCATCAAGTATTTGCGTTTTGATAGTATAGGTTGGCATATCCATTTGAGCTACTGCTTCTTCTGAAACATATTGTGTTTTTTCTTTATTATATTGCACAACATTTTTTACAGGATTACGATACATCGTTTCTGAATAAATTGTTATATCATCTATTGTATTTTTTATTTTTTCTAACTCTTCTGTTAATACTTGTCTTTGCATTTTACTTAGACTTTCTATTGGCATTTGTAAATTTTGATAAGCCCATAAAATATGTTTTGCTTGTATTTCTGTTTCTAATATTGGAATTGGGTCATAGTGAAACTCTATTAAAAATTTAGTTCTTTCTATTTTTATAGTAATACTGTTCCATGTTCTACTTCCATTTTTACGAAATTCCTCTTTTAATTGTTTTATTAAATCATATAATTTTGATGCTAATTTCAAATATTCATCTTCCTCTAAATTAAATTTATGTGAAATTTCATAACTATTTATTGGATTCTTCTTTAATATTCCTCGAGGGAAATAATAGAAAAACATTTCTCCAGTTTTAAAATTGCCCAATCTATCTACTACAGAAGCATATAAATAAATTTTATCCCATTTTTCTGGTATCATATAGAAAAGCTGATTTCGAATTTTTACATATAATTCTTTTATTTCTGCACTTTCTGGTGTTCTATGGCATACATCTTTTATTTTTGTATTTTGTAATATGTTTCCACCAGGTAATGCTCTTATATTTTCATTTTCCATTTTACTTCTCAAACCTATTTTTCAATTAAGCTTTCCCCTGTCATTTCCTCTGGCTTTTGAAGTTCCATAAGTTCTAACATGGTTGGTGCTAAATCAGCTAGCTTTCCTACTTTTAATTTGATACCTTCTGCTCCAATTAATACCAAAGGAACAGGATTTGTTGTATGGGCTGTATGTGGCTCTCCAGTTTTATAATCTATCATTTGTTCAGCATTTCCATGATCTGCTGTCATTAAAATCATTCCATTTTTTTCTTTTACTGCATCTACTACCTTTTGTACACATTCATCAATTGCTTCTATTGCTTTAATTGCTGCTTCTAAATTTCCCGTATGACCTACCATATCTGGATTAGCATAATTTAATATAATACAATCATATTTGTCTGATTTAATTGCTTCTACAACTTTATCTGTAACCTCATATGCACTCATTTCTGGCTTTAAATCATATGTTTCTACCTTTGGAGATGGAACTAAAATTCTGTCTTCACCTTCATATTGTTTTTCTTCGCCTCCGTTAAAGAAGAATGTAACATGTGCATATTTTTCTGTTTCTGCAATTCTTAACTGAGTTAGCCCTTTATGCGAAATATATTCTCCAAATGTATTTTTTAATTCTTCTTGTTTAAAAGCAATCTTTACATTTGGAATTGTTGCATCATATTCTGTAAAACATACATAATGTAAGTTCAATCTTTCCACTTCAAATCCATCAAATTCTGGATCTACTAAGCTTCTTGTTATTTCCCTGGCTCTATCAGGTCTAAAATTAAAAAATATAACAGAATCATTATTTGATATAGTTGCAATTGGTTCTTCTCCATTGCATATAACTGTAGGTAAAACAAATTCATCAAATATTTCTTGCTGGTAAGAACTTTCTACAGCAGAAACTGCTGATGTTGCCTTCTCTCCTTCACCTTTTACTAGTGCTCTATATGCTTTTTCGACTCTTTCCCATCTTTTGTCCCTGTCCATGCTATAAAATCTTCCAGATATACTTGCTATCTTTCCAATTCCTTTTTCTTTCATCTTTTCTTCTAATTTAGTAAGATATGTTTCTCCTGATGCTGGTGGGGTATCTCTACCATCTAAAAAACAATGAACATATACATCTTCAAAATCTTTTCTCTTTGCTAGTTCTAGTAAGGCAAATAAATGTCTTATATGACTATGAACACCACCATCAGAAAGAAGTCCCATAATATGTAATTTTGAGTGGTATTTTTTACAATTTTCAATTGCCTCTGAAAATTCTTTAATGCTAAAGAAATCTCCATCCTCTATAGATTTTGTTATTCTAGTTAAATCTTGGTAAACAATTCTTCCTGCACCAATATTTGTATGTCCTACTTCTGAATTTCCCATCTGGCCATCAGGTAGTCCTACATTGAGACCACTCGTATAAATAGTTGTTGTTGGCCATATTTTCATTAGTTTGTCTATATTAGGGGTGTTGGCCAATTTTACAGCATTTGCTTTTTCATTTTCATTGTTACCAAATCCATCTAATATCATTAGCATCATAGGTTTTCTTTTCATTATTTAATTTTCTCCATTTCTATTACTTTTTGTCATTTTCTAAACTGATAAGCATATTTTAGCAAAGTCATCTGCTAATAGGCTAGCTCCTCCTACTAGCCCTCCGTCTATATCAGAAGTTGAAAATAATTCTTTACTATTTTCAGGTTTTACACTTCCACCATATAAAATAATAACTTTTTGTGCAACCTCACTACCATAAAGCTCTTGTATTTTGTCTCTAATTGCTTTTATCATTTGATTTGCATCTTCGCTAGTTGCTGTTTTTCCAGTTCCTATAGCCCAAATTGGTTCATAAGCAATTATTATATCTTCTATTTGTTTAGTATCTAAACCATCTAAGGCAAGTTTTGTTTGATTAGTTACTATTTCTATGTGTTTTCCCTGTTCTCTTTGTTCTAAAGTTTCTCCTACACATACAATTGGCTTTAATTCATTTTTGAATGCTGACTTTATTTTTTTATTTACAGTTTCATCTGTTTCTGCAAAATATTGTCTTCTTTCTGAATGCCCTATAATAACATATTCTACGCCAATTGACTTTAGCATCTTTCCTGAAACTTCTCCTGTGTAAGCTCCCTTTTCTTCCCAGTGCATATTTTGAGCTCCTATCTTAATATTAGTATTCTGGGTAACTAATAAACTGTAAAATAAATCTGTATATGGAACACAAAGAATTACTTCATTTTTAGTATTTTTTACTGCTGGTGTTAGATTTTCAATAAATGCCATGGCTTCATTTGGTAGCATATTCATTTTCCAATTTCCTGCAATGACTTTTTTTCTCATATTTGATAGTTTGAAGCTATATAAAATAGCTTCATCCTCCTTCTTCTTTATTTTATGAAATTTCATGTTGCATATTTTTGGCACCTTGAGTATCTACTTGATTTCTTACTTTTTCAGCATTATTTAATGCTTCAATTCCTGGTAATTTTTTCCCTTCTAAGAATTCAAGTGATGCTCCTCCTCCTGTTGATAAGTAAATATTATCAAATTGTTTTGGATTTTCACCATTTTCTTTTGCTACTTTTTTTACTTTTTTAATTGCTGCTACAGAATCTCCTCCTCCAATTACACATTTTGCTTCACTTCCTGCAATAAACCTTGCAATTGACTCAGTTCCATGTGCGAATGTAGGTACCTCAGTATACCCTAGTGGTCCATTCCATACTATGGTTTTTGCTCCTTCTAGCCCATTTGCATAATAATCTAAAGTATAATCTCCTACATCTAATATTTGCCAACCTTCTAGGCTTTCTGCTTTTCCTTCTTGAACTTCTTGCTCTGTATGAAGTTTTACTTTTTTATTTTCTGCATTTTCAATATTATCTGTAGTTAATTCTTCTTCTGATGAAATTTTTGCTATACGCGCATCAACTGGTAGTATAATTTCAACTCCTTTTTCATTGGCCTGCCTCATTAAATTTTTTGCTACTTCAATTTTATCTGCTTCATATTTTGAACTTCCTATATCATATCCTTTGGCTTTTAAGAAAGTATTTGCCATTGCACCGCCAATTTCTATTCTTTCAACTTTTTCTAATAAATTTTCTATTACACCTATTTTATCAGAAACTTTTGCTCCACCTAATATTGCTACAAATGGCTTTTCAGGGCTTTCCAATACAGCCCCTAATTCTGATATTTCTTTTTCCATTAAGAAACCTGCTACAGCTTGATTTACATGATGTGCTACACCTTCAGTAGAACTATGTGCTCTATGAGCTGTTCCAAATGCATCATTTACATATATTCCATCATTTCCTATTAGTTCAGAAAATTCTAGTGCTAAGCTATCATCGTTTTGCTCTTCTCTTGGATCAAAACGAACATTTTCAAGAAGACCTGCTTCTCCATCATTTAAGCTTTCTGCCATTTCTTTAGCACTGTTTCCTGTAACATCTTGAGCTAACTTTACGTTTGTTCCTAACTTTTCTGATAAACTTTCTGCTACTGGATTTAAAGAATATTTTTCATTAACTTCTCCCTTTGGTCTTCCTAGATGTGAACATAGCACCACCTTTGCTCCTCTTTCTAATAAATATTTTATAGTAGGAAGAGCAGCTTCAATTCTTGTATCATCTGCAACTTTACCATCTTTTAGAGGCACATTGAAATCGCAACGCACTAATACTTTTTTTCCTTTTACATCAATGTCTCGTACTGTTTTCTTTTCCATAATTACACCTTTATTCCTTTCTTAACTATTTTACATTTAGACTTTTTATATCTTGTAATTCAAACCTATATTTTTGATTAACCTGTGGATACTTGTTTTTATCAACCTCAGATAAAAACATATCATATGGTCTAATATATAATTCTTCTTCACCATATAAAGCTCTATATACAACATATTTTTCCTTTGTTTCACTATGTGTTGCAATATCTTCTACTAAATAATAATCCCCCTTGAAATGCTTATATATTCCATTTATTTTAATGCCTCTTTCCATATTTTCTTGCATTCCTTTCTTAATTTCAAATTAAATCAGAAATTTAAAATTCTCTTAAAATATTATTTAATTACATTTTTAAGAATATTTGCCACATACCAAATTGTAATCTTTTTTTATCTCATAATTACTACTATGTTTTTAATAAAACATAGTAGTATTTTTTTATTTATTAGAAATGTAAATTGCTAGATCAACTAACTTATTTGAATAACCCCATTCATTGTCATACCAAGCAACTAATTTAACAAATGTATCTGTTAATGCAATACCTGCTGTTGCATCAAATATAGAAGTATGCTCATCATGAATAAAATCAGAAGAAACAACTGCATCTTCAACATATTCAATAATTCCTTTCATCTCATTTTCAGATGCCCTTTTTACTGCATTACATATTTCTTCATAAGTAGCTGGTTTTTCTAAATTACATGTTAAATCTACAACTGAAACATCTACAGTAGGAACTCTAAATGCCATACCAGTTAACTTTCCATTTAATGAAGGAATAACTTTTCCAACTGCTTTTGCTGCACCTGTTGAAGATGGAATAATATTAGCTGAAGCAGCTCTTCCGCCTCTCCAATCTTTTTTAGATGCTCCATCTACAGTTTTTTGAGTTGCTGTAGTACTATGAACTGTTGTCATTAATCCATCTTTAATTCCAAAATTATCATTAATTACCTTTGCAAGTGGTGCTAAACAGTTTGTAGTACAAGATGCATTTGAGATAATATTCATATCAGGTGTATAAGTATCATTGTTTACTCCCATAACAAACATTGGTGCATCCTTTGATGGAGCTGATATTATAACTTTTTTAGCTCCTGCTTCTAGATGTGCATTTGCTTTCTCAATTGTTGTAAATACTCCTGAACATTCTAGTACAATATCTACTCCCTCGTTTCCCCAAGGAACATTTTTAGGATCCATTTCATTATATACTTTTATTTCTTTTCCATTTACAATTAAATATCCTTCTTTAGAAGATACTTCTCCTTGAAATCTTCCATGTATTGTATCATATTTTACCATATATGCCATGTAGTCTGCTGTAATAAATGGGTCATTTATAGCAACAACCTCTACTTCATTTTTATTAAGTGCTGCTTGAAATGTTAAATTTCCAATTCTTCCAAATCCATTAATTCCAATTTTTACTGACATAATTATATTTCCTCCTTTAATAAATGTATTGATTACATTTTATTTTTAATTAGTATATCCTAATCATTGTAATTTTATATCAAAAACATATATTTTTCAAGTATTTCTTTCATTATTTTGCTCAATTTAATACTATTTGTTTTGCAAACAAAAAACCGTTTACATTACTAAATCTAGTAATATAAACGTTTTTTTCCAAATATATACTGTAAAGCTAAAATAGACTGCCCTAAAAATGCAGGGCAATCACTTATTTTCTGCGATTTTTCATTTTCGCTTATAATGTAATATTATCTACGATTTCAATTTCTTGGAACAAAAAGTCATGAATTCCTTTTGCAGTAATCTCTTGACACCAAAAATCATGTACTTCTTGTAATACTTTCTCTTGTTTTGGTGTCATTGTTACTGTTATTTCACGAAACAAAAAGTTTTTAACTTTTGTCCATACTGTTATTGGTTCTGGTAGTGTTTGTGTAGCTGTATTAGTAATATCAAAATTTTCAAAACTTGCCATTGTTCTTCCTCCTTTGTAAATTCTTTTGTGCTAATTCACTTAATATAGTTTATACTATAATTATCTTATTTTATCAAGTTTTTTTATGATGATTTATTTTATTTTTTTATTACATTTTTATTACGAATTTGTAATATTTATATTTCCATTTGACTTCCTAAAAAGCTAGCTGCTGATTGGGCAACCTTTTGCTCTATTTCTGTCATTTTAGTATTATTATCTTTTGACAATAATATAACACTACCAATTACGTCTCCATCAGAAATAATAGGATATACTACTTGCGAATTATATCTTCTTTCTTTATTTTCATTTTTAGTAATTGGAATTGCTAAATCATTATTGTCTTTACTAGTATATCTTTCTTTGTCATCCATTACTCTTTCTAATTCTTCACTAATATCTTGTTCTAAGAATTCTTTTTTTGGTCCTCCTGAAACAGCAATTACAGTATCTTTGTCTGTTATACAGGCTATATGCCCTGTAGTCTTTGCTAGTGTTTCTGCATATCCTGTTGCAAATTCAGTTAATTCTCCTATTGGAGAATATTTCTTTAATATAACTTCTCCTTCTTTATCTGTAAAAATCTCTAATGGATCTCCTTCTTTTATTCTTAATGTTTTTCTAATTTCTTTTGGAATAACAACTCTTCCCAAATCATCAATTCTTCTAACTACTCCTGTTGCTTTCAAAATATTACCTCCTTTTAAAACTAGGGATTTTCCCTGCTATAATATAAAAATTATTTTTTTCTTAAACTATTCTTATTATTGCTTTAAAAGGAAATTTTTATACATTTTTTTAAATTTGCTAAAAAATAATGCAAATCTAATTTTATTCGTATGATGTTATTTTTCTATTTATTAATAGCTTCCCAAATTTCTAAAAAGTCTTGTCCTTGAATATCTTCAACATTATTTACAGTGTATCCTTGTGTATTTTGAATTTTCAAATCTTCATCAGTTACAACATTTTCATCAAAAGTACAGGTCTTTTCAATATATTGAACTCCATAAATATCATCGATTTCTCTTATTGGTATTAATCTTTCTTTAGATATCCATATTTCATGTAAATGTCCTTTCCAATTTTGCTTTAGTACATAACATTCTATTTGATTATATTTCTCTGTTCTTACTTCAAAACTATTTCTTAAAACAAATTTAATTATAAATGAATTATCCTGTGCATAGTCATTTAGGCAGGAATATAGTACTCTTATTTCTTTCCCTTTTGTAACAATATCATAATTTGCTACAACATTACTTATTTTTTTACTATTTTCATCAATTTGAATTTGCTCTTTAGAATCCTCTACTCCATAATACTTCATGTTTCCATTTACTATCTCTACTTTATTACTATCGGACTTACGTATTTTCTTATATTTGCCATCTTTATAATAATAAGTATCATTGTTGCAAAATTCTTCATCTTCTTTATAATTAATACGATATTCAACTTTATTCAATTTATAATTTGTAAGCTTTTTTAATTTTTCTCCTGTTTGATATGTATTATTTATAATATAACTAATATAATTATATTTTATTATAAAATATAGTAAAATAGCGAAAACAATACTAATTATGCTAAAAAATATTATTTTTATTAATCTTTTTTTATTTTTATATTTTTTTAAGTGATTTATTTCTTCCTTTTGTTCTTTATTTATATAATCACTTTCAGCTTTTTTTTCATTTTTTACAGTTTCAATTATCCTTTTACATTTATTACAATTTTCAATATGTTTTTCTACATATTCTTTTGAATCTTCACTAAGTAAATTTTCTAAATAACTGGGTATTAAATCTTTTACAATATTACATTCTTTACTCATTTTTCAACAACTCCTCTTTTAATTTTATCTTTCCTCTATAAAAAACCACTCTCGCCCACTCTTCTGTTTTACCCATTACTTCTCCAATCTCTTTAAATGATAATGTTCCTTTAAGTCTTAGGTAAAATACTTCTTTTGTGTTTTCATCTAATTTATGTATTTGTTTATATAATTCTACTTTTTCACTTTGGGAATTTATATCTTCTAAAATACTATCTTCTATTAGTATATTTTCTAATGTATCATCAAAGGGTATAGTTTTTATTTTATTAGACTTTGTTAAATAATCCTTCCATTTGTTTTTAGCTATTTGACATAACCATACACTAATCTTGCTTTCACCTTTGAATTTTTTTATATTCTTTATAGCTGAGCAGAATGTTTCTTGCATTAGTTCTTCTGATATTTCATGACTATTGGTCAGTCCATATAAATAATGATAAATAAGCTTAGAATACTTTTGGTACAGTTCTTCCATATTTACATACATTCCTTTCTTCTATATATTAAGTCTAATATTTTTGTTTATTCGTTACAAAAAAATATAAAGTTTTAAAAAAGGGGCTGTAAAAAAAGTCCTATCCAAAAATGAGTGAAAAATTTTCACTCATTTTTGGTATAAAAAAAGCTACT
>CANQHC010000020.1 GCA_947623595.1 uncultured Clostridia bacterium
ATCATAATCATTTAAAGTAGCTTCAGAATCTTTAACAAATTTAGTTAATTCTTCGTCAGGTTCTTCCACTGTATGCACTTAAAATCCAAACAGCGCAAAGGCAAGAGGGGAGAGACTTGCAGAAATTATAAAATTAAAGAAATAGCAAAAAGTGACGAATGGGTGACGGAGCACATATCAAATATTACTTTTTTCAAGTAAAAAATAAAAAATTAATATTTTTACTTATATTACGCTAGGAGTAATATGACAGGTGACGAAAAAGTGACGAGCATACATCTTTTAACTAAAAATAGGGGATAAGGGGACTTAAAAGTTGCAGAAAATTATATACTTAAAATAATTAATAAACTAAACATTTTAAAATTCGCGTCAAATTTAATTTTAAGCAAATAAAAAAGTTAGATAAAACATTTATCTAACCTAAAAAATTATTTCGTATGTAAAAAATTATCCATCTTATCTGCAACTTCTTTAAAGCCACTATCAAAAAAGTGAGAATATATATTATGAGTAATTGCAATACTTGAATGTCCCGCTCTTTTACTTATAATTTGTGTTTGAATTCCACTACTTATTTGCAGAGAGATACTTGTATGCCTAAGAGCATGAAATGTAATATCTTTTAAACCATATTTTTTAATAACATGCTTTAACATTCTATAAGGCCTGTCAGTTGGCATGTCCTTACCTTTATCTGTAGTGAAAACTCTAGTTGAATTATGCCATTGACTTCCTAATAATAGTTTTTGATGTTCTTGCTCATTTTTATACTTTCTTAATATCTCAAGAGTAGTAGGGGTGATGTATATAACTCTATTACTAGTATCAGACTTTGTAGACTTTTCAAAAGTTCCATATCCAGACACATATTGTGTGGCTTTATTAACATTAATTGTAGATTTTTCAAAATCTACATCATCCCAGGTAAGTCCAGTAACTTCGCCACGTCTGCAACCACTGTCTAAGGCAAGTAAAATAACAGCTTGAAAGATAGTAGGCTCATTTTGTAAAACTTCAACTAATTTTTCGACCTCTTCAGGAGAATAACATTCTACTTCTTTTTTATGAACTTTAATTGGAGTAATATTTCTATTAACATTAGTATCTATGTATTCCCATCTGATAGCTGTGTTCAACAATTCTGATATAATAGTATAATGATGTTTGATTGATTTATCTGAGTAACCAAGCTCTTTTTTTCTTTCAACTTTTCTTTTTTTTAATTGATTGTAAAAATTATCTAAAATTCTAGTATTTAAATCTCTAATTTTTATATGTCCAATTGCAGCACTGATATTTTTGCAATATCTTGTATATTCTTGGAAAGTTTTTATACCAATATTATTTTTTTTACTTTCCAACCATTCATCAATTAGTTCTTGCATTGTAATTGTGCTTTTTTTCAAATATGTGTGATTTTTTAATCTTAATTTTAATTCATTTTCACGCAATACAGCGTCCTTTTTTTTACCATAAAAAGTTTCTATATGCCTAATTCTCTTTTTTCCGTTATATCCAATGGGAATATCGAGTTTATATTTTTTGTTTTTTACTAGTTCTTGTACTGACATTTATTCTCCTCCAATAATAAAATATTTCTAATATATTTAATCATTTGCGAATTTTTGGGACAATAGATTTGCAAAATCACAATCTCAATTTATATTGAGTATATTATCGAATTTATCTAAATTTGTGTACAATAGAAATAATTTAATATTAGAATAAAAAATATAGACATGAAAGAAAAAAATAATATTGAATTAATGGCTTATATTATACATAAAAATTGCTAAATTGTCAACGAATAGTTGCAAGAAAGAAATTTGACTAAAAAAAGAAAAAAATAATATATTTGCAAACCTTAAATCCAAAACTAAATTCCGCTTGAAACTTTACTGAATTTACTTTTAAATTTAAGGACAAAAAAATAGCTCGAATAGAGCGCAAGAATGTTTACATCTAATGCAAAATATGATAAATTATTAAAAGGTGATGCAAATGGCAAGGAATAGAAGAAACAAAAGAAGTGTACAAAAATTAACAGACTTTATAAGTCTAAAAACTTTTTTAATACTATTTTTAATATTGACATTAATTATTATAAGTTGTGTAGGAATTATCTATTATCGAAATTATGAAGATAGGCAATTATTAGCAAAGCAAAAAGAGGAGCTTGATAGGCAAATTGAGTCTATTTTTTCAGAAACTCTTCAAAATATAGCTGATAATCATACTAGAAAGCCTGATAGTGTCATTCGTATATCTGCGGTGGGAGATATATTGTGTGGAGAAGAGATGCTTAAAGATGCATATGAAGAAAGCACGAAATCATATGAGTTTGATCAAATGTTTAAAAACATAACTGGATTTATTGAAGGTAGTGATTTAGTTTTAGGAACAATGGAAAGTAATTTTACAAACAAGCCATATTCAGGTTATGGAAACAGAAATAGTCCTAAATCATTTGCAACTGCAGTAAAAAATTCAGGAGTTAACTTAGTAAGCATTAGTACAAATCATAGTTTAGATTATGGAAAAGAAGGTTTAAAAACAACTAAAACTTGTTTGGAAGAAATTGGTTTTTCAACTGTTGGTGATCGTTTAGATGATGAACCTGTTAATATCCAAACAATAAAAGACACTAAAATAGCATTCCTTTCATATACATATGGAGTTGAGGATGAAAGCAAAAAATCCCAAAAGGATTTAGAAAGTTTAAATATATATAGTGAAAAAATAGCAAAGCAAGAATTAGAATATGCTAAAGAAAATGCAGATTATATTTTTGTTATTATGCATTGGGGTGCCCCATATGCAACAGAACCTAATAAGGAGCAGAAAAAAATTTCAGATTTTCTTATAAAAAATGGAGCAGATGTTATTCTAGGCAATCATCCAGCAGCAATTCAGCCAATGGAGATAAAACAAAATTCCGAAGGTGAAAATGTTTTCATAGCATATTCATTAGGAAATTATATTTCTTCTATTAATAATGATGTTTCAAAAATTGAACTAGTTTTAAACATAGAACTTAGAAAAAGCGGGGAAGATGGCAAAGTAGTTTTAAGTAAGGTAGATTATACTCCAATTTATGCATTGGATCATGGCGAAAAAGCTAAAAATCGTTATGAATTAATAGATATGAAGGGTGTAGCAAAATCATATGCAAGTGGAAATAAAGAAATTGTAGATAAAGGAACTTATGAAAAGCTTTTAGATGGGTTGGATTTATTACAAAAGGTAATAGTTCCAAAAAAACAGGAAGAAACAGTACAAAAACAAGATGAAGAAACTCCAAAACAAGAAGAAACTCCAAAAGAAGAAGTAGTACCAAAACAAGATGAAGTAGCAGAATTAAATCAAGAGGAAGAAAAAAACAAGGAAAAAGAAGGAGAGTAGAATACTTTTCAAAAAAGGAATGATAATAAGTATGAAGGTAGGTTTTATATCATTAGGATGTAATAAAAATTTAGTAGATACAGAAAAAACAATTGCGTTATTTGAAGAACATAAATATGAAATTGTTAATGATCCACAAGAGGCAGAAATGATAGTAATTAATACATGTGGTTTTATACAATCTGCAAAAGAAGAGGCAATTAACACAATACTAGAGATGGCTGAATATAAAAAGAAAAACTGCAAGTATTTAGTTGCAATGGGGTGCTTAGTAGAAAGGTATAAAGAAGAGCTTGAAAAATCAATTCCAGAAGTAGATTTATTTATAAAATATAGTTCATATAATACATTATGGGAGCAAATTGAAAACTTAATAAATTCAAATACAAAAAATACTCAAAAACCATTTGAAGACTTGACAAATCGTGTTATTACTACAGGTTCACAATATGCATATTTAAAAATAGCAGATGGATGTAGTAATTGCTGTACTTATTGTGCTATTCCTAAGATAAGAGGTTCATTAAAAAGTAGAAAAATGGAAAGCATAATAGAAGAAGCGAAAGAACTTGTAAAAAAAGGATATTATGAAATAATTTTAACAGCACAAGATACTACAAAATATGGAGTAGATATATACAATAAGCCAATGCTTGCTGAATTATTGAAGAAATTGTGTGAAATAAAAGAAATAAAGTGGATTCGCTTCTTATATGCTTATCCTGAAACTATTACAGATGATTTAATAGAAGTAATGAAGCAAAATCCTAAGGTTTGCCATTATTTTGATATACCAATACAACATATATCAGATCATGTCTTGAAAAGAATGAATAGGCAAAGTAATGGAAAGAGCATTAGAGATTTAATAGCTAAATTAAGAAGGGAAATACCGGACGTTATTTTAAGAACAACTGTTATGGTTGGTTTCCCAGGTGAAACACAGCAAGATTTTGAAGAACTATATAAGTTCTTGCAAGAAGCTAAATTTGATAAACTTGGTGCATTTTCATATTCAAAAGAAGAAGGAACTCCTGCTTATAAATTAGATGAACAAATTCATCCAGCAACTAAAAAAAGTAGGTATAATAAAATTATGCAATTACAACAAAGAATTTCTAAAGAAAACTTAGAAGAAAAGATTGGAAAAACTTTTGAAGTAATGATAGAGGGAATAACAAAAAATCAAAAATATTATGTAGGGAGAAGCTATATGGATACCCCAGAAATAGACGGAGTTATTTATATAGAAAATACAAAAAAATTAGGAATGGAACAATTTATAAACTGTAAAATTACAAGAGTAAATGATTATGACCTAATAGGTATTATAGAAAAGTAATTATAAATAAAAAATAGTAGTTTTTAAAAGTATTTATTACTTATTAAAAAACTACTATTTTTAATTATTAATAATTTTCACAATTTACTTCAAAATATGCTTGTGGATGCTTACAAACAGGGCATACAGCAGGAGCATCTACTCCAACATGAATATGACCACAGTTTCTACATTTCCAAACAGTAATACTTCCTTTTTTGAAAACTTCACCATTTCCTAAATTATCAAGTAATTTTCTGTATCTTTCTTCATGATGTTTTTCAATTTCTGCAATACCTCTAAAAGTTTCTGCAATCTCTGTAAAACCTTCTTCATCAGCTGTTTTAGCAAAATCAGCATACATTGTAGTCCATTCATAATTTTCGCCAGCAGCAGCATCTGATAAGTTTGACTTAGTATCTCCAATTCCTTGTAGATATTTGAAATGTATTTTTGCATGCTCTTTTTCATTTTCAGCTGTTTCTAAAAATATAGCAGCAATTTGCTCATATCCTTCTTTTTTTGCAACACTTGCAAAGTAAGTATACTTATTTCTAGCTTCTGATTCACCAGAAAAAGCAGCTCTTAAATTAGCTTCTGTTTTTGAACCTTTTAATTCCATTTTTCAATCTTCCTTTCATAAAAATCTTATAAGCATAGCATATCCGAATATTTATGAAAAGTCAAGGATATAGCGCATACAATATAAAGAAAAAGTTTTTTTAGAGTGTAATAAGGTAAGTGTAAAATTAATGTAGGCAAGATATAAAAGTGTAATAAGTTAATATAAGAACTTAACTTGACATAATATCTGCGGAAGTGATATAATTATGCAAGCAAAAAAATAGTTAATGATAATCTTCACAATTGAGGAGGTTAGAACTATGAAATGGAAAGGAATAATTTTTCGCCGGAGAGTAGAAAAAAAAGAAAATTGTTTTTTGTCAGCAGAAGAGTATAACGAGTTAGTAAGCCCTGAAGATGGAAATTGTTTGAGTTTTTCACTGGGTATCGTAAATAATAGGCAAGTTATGGACTTTGATTTATTAACAATAACTGAAGTAGAGGAAATAATCCATAATCAAGTACAGCCTCAAATTGACATCTGTGAAATGTTTAGCAAAAAAGTCCAGCAGTTTGGCTATAATGTTAGGCAAGTAGAAAATATGAAAGATGCACGAGGAAAGGTAGTTTTCATAGTTTTGGGTTTTTATGCACAGCCAATTAAACCATTTGGACAATACAACTACAATTTTCACATCATTAGAAAAAATGAAGATGGTACATTTGAACAAAAAGAAGGTTTGATTGCAGAAGCCAAGAAGATTTCTAAATATAAAGTGAAAAAGAAGTTAAGAAGCGGAATTCCTGCTCATTATTTTATGTTATGTTAAAAAACAATTTGCTCCCTTACAAAGGGAGCTTTTTTTTACAAAGTAACAATAAAATGTCCTAAATTCCAAATTCCAGTTGTTATCATGCAAAGAACAATTCCACATACTGTAGGAAGCAAAAAGGCGATAAAGCTCCATTTCCAACTACCTGCTTCTTTTTTTATTGTCATAAGAGTAGTACTGCACGGAAAATGAAGTAAAGTAAATAGCATTACATTAATTGCAGTAAGCAGGGTCCAACCATTTTGAATTAAAATTTGACCAATTTGAAAATTATCTTCTAAATTTACTAAAATTCCTTTTTGCATATAACTCATTAAAATGATAGGAAGTACTATTTCATTAGCAGGTAATCCTAAAATAAATGCAGTTAAAATATATCCATCAAGCCCCATTAGTTTCGCAAAAGGGTCTAAAAAATTAGCAACATATGAAAGTAAACTTATATTTTCAATACTAATATTAGCAAATAGCCATATAATAAGTCCCGCAGGAATTGCAACCGAAACAGCTCTCCCTAAAACAAATAGTGTTCTGTCAAATATAGAACGTATTAAGACTCTACCAATTTGTGGTTTTCTATAAGGAGGCAGTTCTAACATGAACGAAGAAGGAACTCCTTTTAAAATGGTTTTGGACAGTAATTTAGATATAAACAATGTCATAAAAATTCCAAGCAAAATTACCAATAAAACTACTAAAGTAGAAATTATAGAAGAAGAAAAACCACTAGCAATATAACTTCCTATAAATATAGTAGATATAGTTATTAAAAATGGAAATCTACCATTACAGGGGACGAAGGCATTTGTTAAAATTGCAATTAATTTTTCCCTTGGAGAATCAATAATTCTACAGCCTACAACTCCGGCAGCATTACATCCAAAACCCATACACATTGTTAATGCTTGCTTACCAGAACTACAAGCTTTTCTAAAACATTTATCCAGGTTAAATGCAATTCTTGGAAGATAACCTAAATCTTCTAATAAAGTAAACATAGGAAAGAAAATTGCCATTGGAGGAAGCATAACACTTATTACCCAAGTAAGAGTTGTGTAAATTCCATCAATTAATATACTAACAAGCCAGTTGGGAAATTTTAAAAATTCAAATAACCATATAAAGCCATCTTTTGCCCAATCAAATAAGTTAGATAAAGCCTGTGATGGATAATTAGCACCAACAATGGTAATCCAGAAAATGATACATAAAAAAAGTATCATTATTGGAATTCCAAACTTTTTTGAAGTTAGAATTTCATCAATTTTTCTGTCTCGCTGATTATAACCTTGTTTTTCATAGGAGCAAGTATCAGAAGTTAAAGTTTCTGCTTGAAAAACAATAGTAGAAACTAATTTATCACGAAAAATATCAGCATTTTCGATATTTTCATTAGAAAGTTTTGCTTTTATCTGAATTAATTTTAAAGAGATGTCGGTATCTTCTAACAAATTAATCTTTAAATTCTTAGAAATAGAATTTAAGATTTTCTCATCTCCATCCATTAGTTTTAAACAAATCCATCTGGCAAGATATGCTTTTTCAGCAGGAATTTTCTGAAGAATAATGGGTTGAATAAGTGAAATACATTCTTCAATTGCCATAGAATACTGAACTTTTTTAGGAGTAGTTTTTAAATTTCCGACTTGATACATCATAAACCTTTTGCATTAGTTTTTTTAGTGTTTTTTCTTTTCTTGCAATTGTACCTACAACTGGAATGCCAAGCATATTTTCCAAAAGTTCAAAATTAATTTTAATTCCTTTTCTTTTGGCTTCGTCTAATAAATTTACGCAGAGTATAATGTTAGGTGTAATTTCCATAATTTGATAAACTAAATTCAAATTGCGTTCTAAGCATGTAGCATCTACAATTACTACAGTAGCATCTGCATTTCCAAAGCAAATATAGTCTCTTGCAATTTCTTCTTCTTCAGAATGTGACATTAGAGAATATGTACCCGGAATATCAACTAATAGAAAATTATTTCCTTGAAATTTGCAAATTCCACTTGCATTTGCAACTGTTTTTCCGTGGCCAATTTCCTGTATGTTGATGCATTCCGGTTAAACTATTAAAAATAGTAGATTTTCCCACATTTGGATTGCCAGCAATAGCTATTGTGTAATCACAACCTATAGCTTTTTCAAAAATGTCTTTTTCATTTACTTGGCTACCTGTAGAAGCTGAAGTAAGTCCCATACAAATTCAATCCTTTCGTACTTTGATAAAATAAATAGTTTCATAATAGATAATGTATGCCACTAAGTTTATAATAGTGAATAAATTTTTTTAGGATTCATCATTTATTTGTATATTTTTACTATCACATTCTCTTAGAGCAATTATGCTACCACGTACTTCATAAGCCGTAGGATCTCCAAAAGGACTAACTAAGACAGGGGTTATTTTGGTGCCTTTTACTAGACCTAAATCCAGCAATCTTCTATGGATAGAACCAGTACAATTGAGAAATTCAATTTTAGAAGTTGTATTTAAACTTAAATTATTTAAAGTAGTATGCATTTTCTTTTGCGGATATTGAATTCAAAATTCAACATCTTTTCCTTTCTAAATTTTTATACTAATCATAATATATTTTATGTTTTCTATTAAAAAATGTGAAAAAAAGAATGACTTTTGTCAGAAGATATAATATAATAGCTCCAGAAAGGAATGATAATAAAAATGGAAAAAGTAAGAGGTTTTGAAATAGCAAAAGGCTTTGAAAATAGTGGCATCAATATGCCAGTACGTAAGACAAAATATTCTGCAGGGTATGACGTAGAAGCAGCAGAAGACTGTATAATTCCAGCATTTACATTAGGTCAAGCGCCAACATTAGTAAAAACAGGGCTAAAAGCTTATATGCCAAAAGACGAATATTTAATGCTATGTAATAGAAGTTCTAATCCTAAAAAGAAAGGGTTAGTTTTAGCTAATAGTATAGGTATTGTAGATGCAGATTATTATAATAATAGTGATAATGATGGGCATTTTATGTTTGCGTTTTTTAATATAAAATCAGAACCAGTAGAAATTAAAAAAGGTGAATGTATAGGACAAGCTATTTTCCAAAAATATTTTACTATAGATGAAGACGTAGCAGAAGGGGAAAGAAATGGCGGTTTTGGGTCTACAAATTTGTAATTAATATAGTAAAAATATAAAAAAAAACAAAAAAAATTAAAAATCATAAAACGGTTGATATAAACGAAAAAGAAAGTAAAAGAATAAAAAAATAAATGGTAAAAGTTTTGACTTTTGCCATTTTTTGTTGTATAATAAGAATGTGGTTGAAGAAGAGCCTAAAAACCTTTCTTAACTAACTGTAATTACAAATTTACAAATTAGGGAGGAGGAACTTACATTGTTTAATGTAGGAGATAAAATTGTATACCCAATGCACGGAGCAGGAACAATAGATAGCATAGAAGAGAAAAATATTTTAGGAGAGAACCAAGCATATTATGTTATTAAAATGCCCGGAGAAGTTAAAGTAATGGTGCCAACAAATAAGGCTGAACAAATTGGGGTTAGAAACATAATAGGAAAAGAAGAAGCTGAAAAAGTTATTTCTATTTTGGGCGAAGATGAAACTGAAATGGCTCAAAATTGGAATAAACGATATAGAGATAATATGGAAAAGATGAAAAGTGGAAGCATCTATGAAGTAGCAGACGTCGTAAGAAACTTAAGTTTTAAACAAAAAGAAAAAGGCTTATCAACAGGTGAAAAGAAAATGCTTTCTAATGCAAAACAAATTTTGGTAAGTGAACTTGTTTTAGCAGAACATGCATCACAAGATGAAGTTGAAGAATTAATTGAAAATAAAATTAATATATCATTTGATGAATATAAAACACCACATAATCAAATTGATTTGAATACAAATGTTGTAAACAAATTTATTCCATTTGAAGAAAATAATTAAAATACATATAAAATTTTTAGTTTTATATAAAGCAAAAAGTATAGTAAAGTAGAAATTACTATATTTTTTGCTTTTCTTGATATTATTTGTAATGGTCAATAGAAGGATTTCTACACTTTATGTCGAATAATATAAGTAGTATAAAGAAAGGTAAGTATAAATTGGTACGTTATAGTGATGAATTAATTGAAGAAATTAGGTCAAGTAATGACATTGTTGATGTTATATCAAACTATGTAACTTTAAAAAGAAGTGGGAGAAATTTTTTTGGTTTATGTCCATTTCATAAAGAAAAATCCCCTTCTTTTGCTGTTTCACCAGATAAGCAAATATTTCATTGCTTTGGTTGTGGGGCAGGTGGAAATGTAATTCATTTCATAAGTAAAATAGAAGCTTTGAATTTTAAAGAAACATTGGAATTACTTGCTAATAGGGCTAATATAGAATTGCCCACATTAGATAATTATGAAGATGATAAAACAGCAAGGCTAAAAGCAAAAGTATATGAAATTAATCAAATTGCAGCAGAGTTTTATCACCAAAATTTATACAAACCTACTTCCAAAATGGCTCAAGAATATATTAAAAAAAGAAGATTGGATAATCGTACATTAAAAGCATTTTTAATAGGTTATGCAGGAAACTTTGATGAATTATATCAGGTATTAAAGCAAAAAGGCTATACTGAAGAAGAAATGCTAGCTTCAAGCCTAATTAAAAAAACGCAAGAAGGGAAAATGATGGACAGCTTTAGAAAAAGGCTAATGTTTCCAATTCAAGATGTAAGAGAAAAGGTAATTGCATTTGGTGGTAGAGTATTAGATGATAGTAAACCTAAATATATCAATTCACCTGAAAATATTGTTTATAGCAAAGGAAGAAACTTATTTGGTTTAAATGTAGCCAAAAAATATGATACTAAAAAAATTATTATTGTAGAAGGCTATATGGATGCTATATCACTATATCAAAGAGGAATTACCAATGTAGTAGCTTCTTTAGGAACTGCCATGACAGAAGCTCAAGGAAGGTTATTAAGAAGGCATAGTCAGCAAGTTATTCTAGGGTATGATGCCGATGGCGCAGGACAAGCTGCTATTTTAAGAGGAATGGAAATATTGCAAAATCTAGGGTGTGACATTCGTGTTTTACAAATAGAAGGAGCAAAAGATCCTGATGAATATGTTGTAAAATACGGGCCAGAGAGGTTTCAAAAATGTGTAGATAATGCTATTTCTTTAGTAGAATTTAAAGTAAAAGTACTAAAAAGAGAATTAAATATAGAAAACACAAATGATAAAATCAAATTTTTAAATGAAATTGCTAAAATTCTAGCGAAAATATCTAATCAGATAGAAAGAGAAATATATGTTGATAAATTGGCAAAAGAATATAAAATTTCAAAAGAAGCCATACAGGCAGAGGTAAATAAGCTTATTTATAAAGATACTACTGGAACTAAGAAGCTAGAAAAGAAAGTAACCACAATGAATGTTACGCAAGAAGAAAAGAAAACACAAATTTCACCCGCAATATTAAAAAGAGAAAACATGGTTATTTATTTATTAATAAATGAACATGAGAAATCTTATGAAAAATTAAAATCTGTAATAGGGTTAGAAGAATTCAAGAGTGATTTAAACAAAGAAATTTTAAAAAAATTGTATGAAGAACTAGAAAAAGGAAATATTAATAATAATCACATATTAGACTGGTTTGAAGATGAAAAAATAGTCAGTCATATTACAGAAATTATGGCATATGATTTTGAAATTACAGATGTAAATAAAGCAGTAGAAGATTTAATTGCTATTTACGAAAAAGAAAAATTAGTAAATCAAAGAAATGAAATAATAAAAAAAATAGAAAATACGTCTGTTCTGACTTCGGAAGAAATGAAACAATTAGAAAATAAATTAAATGACATTATTCTTAAGTTAGCAAAAATCAAATAAAAATAGGAGGTTGCCTAAATGAAAAACGCACATACAGAAAATCCACAAAAAGAAAATGAATCTAAAAAGAAAGAAACAAAAGTTGCAATGTCAGAAGAAAAACAAAATAAAAAGATAAACAAGGATTCCGAAAAAGAAACCAAGACTAATATAAATAAGGATTCAACTCAGGAAATGAATGAGCAAAATAAAGAAAGCGAAAAAAAGGATACAGCAAAAGCTCCTAAAACAAAAAAATTAGAGGAAATTAGTAAACAAAAAGTAGAAAACATTTTAAAAATGGCAAAAACAAATGGAAAAATCACATATGGTGAATTAGCACATGAATTAGAAGATACTAATCCAGAGCAAATTGATAAAGTGTTTGATGCTTTTGAAGAGTTAGGAGTAGATGTTTTAAAAGATGATGATGACATTGATGTAGAACCTGATTTAGAAGATTTACAAGATGTTGAAGATATAAAATTAGAAGAAATTGACTTAACTAATATAGAAGGTGTCAATATAGATGACCCTGTAAGAATGTATCTAAGAGAAATTGGAAAAATATCTTTATTAAATTATGAACAAGAATTAGAATTAGCACAAAGAATTTTGCAAGGTGATGAAGAAGCAAAGCAAAAACTAACAGAATCTAACTTAAGGTTGGTAGTAAGTATTGCTAAAAAATATGTAGGAAGAGGAATGCTTTTCTTAGATTTAATACAAGAAGGAAATATGGGCTTAATTAAAGCCGTTGAAAAATTTGACTATACTAAGGGTTATAAATTTAGTACTTATGCAACTTGGTGGATTAGACAAGCTATCACAAGAGCAATTGCAGATCAAGCAAGAACTATACGTATACCAGTTCATATGGTTGAAACTATTAATAAATTAATAAGAACTTCAAGACATTTATTGCAACAAAATGGACGTGAACCATCACCAGAAGAAATTGCTGCAGAAATGGAAATTCCAGTAGAAAAGGTAATGGAAATTCAAAAAATAGCACAAGATCCAGTATCTTTAGAAACTCCAATAGGAGAAGAGGATGATAGTCATTTAGGAGATTTTATTCAAGATGAAGATAGCCCAGCTCCACAAGATTCAGCAGCGTATACACTACTTAGAGAACAATTAGAAGAGGTAATGAGTACCTTAACAACAAGGGAAGCAAAAGTATTAAAATTAAGATTTGGCTTAGAAGATGGCAAGGCTAGAACCCTTGAAGAAGTTGGAAAAGAGTTCATGGTAACTCGTGAAAGAATTAGACAAATTGAAGCAAAAGCATTAAGAAAATTAAGACATCCAAGTAGAAGTAAAAAATTAAGAGACTATATGAATTAGTAAAAATACTGAAATATCGCAAAACTATTTACGAACACTTGATTTTTTATAAAAAATATGCTAAAATAAAATAGTATGAAGAAAAAATCCTTATGGAGGTGAAATTCTTAAAATTTAATTTTAAGAAGAAAGATATGAGTATAAAAAGTAAAGTAAGAGGAATTAAAGAGTTTTGTAAAGATTTTTGGAAAGCATTAGGTCCAGATTATCAAGAAGAAGAAATTATAGATAACCCAGAGCTTTTAGCATCTGAAGATAGGTTAAATGGAATAGAAGCGAAATATTTTGGTAATGCAACAAGTAATAAAGCAGGAAAAGGTGGAAAAAATAACCTATCAATTGAAAGAGGAAAATTAGAAACAAGCAATTTTAAAGGCGGAAAGTATGCAAGAATGAATGTAGCAAAAGCAGAAGTTAATAATTCTAAAGCTATTGCAGAAGCAGAAAGAAAAAATGCTGAAATGAAATCGCATGAATCTAAGGAATCTGTTAAAGAGTTATAAAATTGCATTTTAATAATATATAAATCTTATAATTTTAATAAAGTTTATAAAAGAAAAAAGTTTTAACTAAATTAGCTTTTTTCTTTTATGGCTCTTGACAAACAAAAAAACACGTACTATAATATAAAACGTCTTAAATATATGGCGACGTAGCTCAGCTGGCTAGAGCGAGCGGTTCATACCCGCTAGGTCATGTGTTCGATCCACATCGTCGCTACCAATAATGTATCTGTTCGAACCAATAGAATAGAAAAGTATAAATACCATTCTGAAAAGGGTGGTATTTTTTTAGTTCTAAAGCTTATTTTGAATTTGGAGAATAAATTTTTTGTACTAGCATATATTCATTATTTCTAGAATATCTATCAGATGTAACTAATTTTCCATCATCAATATAGAGTTGATTAGTATAATGATAATTTGTACTATTCATATTTTGCTATGCTAAACTAGATGGATTATTAAGTATAACTAGATTAATATTTGTTATATATACGTAAATAAAGCAAAAATGTGTAAGACATATAGAAACTCTAATAAATTAAATAAATAGTTTGTGAATAAAGCGTCAAGTGAAAAGTCAAGTGCAGTTCTGTAAAGTAATTTGTGAACAAAATGTAAAATTTAATAGCTTAATATTGATTTTGCTCGACTACAAAGATATAATAAATTATAAAATACCATTATTTTGTGCTATATTAAATTATAAATAAATGTAAAAAATGTTATTTGAAAGGAGTTTTAAATGCTAGAGTTAAGAAACATAAAGAAAACCTATGTGACAGGAAATGAAAAAGTAGAAGCTTTAAAAGGAATAAATTTGCAATTTAGAGAATCAGAATTTGTTTCTATTTTAGGGCAAAGTGGCTGTGGAAAAACAACTCTACTAAACATTATTGGTGGATTAGATAGATACACAACAGGAGATCTTATAATCAATGGAAAATCTACTAAAAAGTTTAAAGACAGAGATTGGGATGCATACAGAAACTATAAAATCGGTTTTGTATTTCAAAGTTATAATTTAATAGGTCACCAAACTATATTGTCGAATGTAGAGCTTGCATTAACTATAGGTGGAATTTCTAAAAAAGAAAGAAAAAAAAGAGCAATTAAAGCTCTAGAAGAAGTTGGATTAAAAGACCAAATAAACAAAAAGCCAAATCAACTGTCAGGTGGTCAAATGCAGAGGGTTGCAATAGCAAGAGCCTTAGTTAATAATCCAGATATAATTTTAGCAGATGAACCAACTGGTGCATTAGATACAAAAACAAGCATTCAAGTAATGGAAATATTAAAAAAAATATCTAAAAATAAATTAATTATAATGGTAACACATAATCCAGATCTTGCTGAAAAATATTCAAGTAGAATTATAAAAATTTTAGATGGTGTTATTACAGAAGATTCTAATCCTATTTTATATAATGAAGTTCAAGAAAAAGAAGATAGTACATTAATAGGTCGAACATCCATGAAATTTTGGACAGCTCTTAGATTAAGTCTAAATAACTTGCTAACTAAAAAGGCGAGAACTATATTAGTAGCTTTTGCAGGTTCAATTGGTATTATAGGAATTGCCCTGGTTCAATCTGTATCAAATGGATTTCAAGGATATGTAGATAGTATTCAAGAAGATACTTTAACTTCTTATCCGCTCACAATAATGCAAGAAACCACCGACATAACTGGTGCACTACTTGCAATGACCACACAAGAAAGTGAGGGAGAAAATACAGGAATGGTTGAAGAAGAACAGTATATTTCTACAATGCTATCAAGTTTAAGTGCAAATGACTTAAAAAGTTTTAAAGAATATTTAGAAGAAAATGAGGAAGAAGTAAACCAAAACGTATCTTCAATAAAATATAGCTATAGTGTAGATCCATTAATCTATACTACAGATGCCACTGGAAAAATTGCTAAATTAAATCCTAGTAATTTATTTAGAACTTCTTATGCCTCTAGCATAATGACATCATTTACATCAATTTATTCTCAAATAATTGATGATAAAGAGGCTATTAATAATTCTTATGATATTTTGGCAGGCCATTTGCCAGAAAAATATGATGAAATGGTAATAGTTTTATCAGAACCAAACACTATTTCAGATTTACTTGTATATTCATTAGGTTTAAGGGATACAAAAGAATTAACAGATATTGTAACTAAAATTATGGATGGTGAAACTGTAGACATACATAATAAACCACTTACTTTATCTTATGATGATTTAATGAATGTAAAACTAAAATTAATAATGGGTGCAGATACATATAAATATAATAAAAAATATGATGTATATGAAGATATGACAGAAGATGAAAAGTTTTTAAAGGACTTATATGATAAAGCAATTGACTTAAAAATAGTAGGTATTATTAGTCCAAAAGAGGGCACAAATTCGATGATGTTAAATCCAGGTGTTTTATATACTGGGGATTTAATTGATTATATAATAGATTATTCTTCAAAAACAGACATTGTAAAGAAACAACTTGCAGATACAGAAGTAGATGTCTTTTCAGGCTCAAAATTTGATGAAAAAAATAACAAAATGGAATTGAATTTTGAAGATTTAGTTAGTATTGATAATAAAAAGCTTGAAAGTGCTTTTAATGTTAAGATAGATCAAAATGCTTTAAAAAAGCAAACACAAAATTATATGACAGAGATTACTAATTCAATAACAACAGATACAGCACCTGCTAAAAAAGCCTTTGCCAATAATCTAAATACTTTAGCAAATGGAATGTTTAATAGCATTAAAGGCGAAGTAAAAATAAATGATATAGATAGTGTGGTTTCAAAATATTTGAATGGAAAAGAAGCATCAAATATTTTATCTTCACTTGAAAAGAAATATGTAATTCCAAAGTCTACTTTTAAACAGGCTTATTCTGGTCTATTAAAAAGCTTGTTGCAAGTTTATATAACTACATATAGTAGCATGTCACAATTTTTACCACCAAATGTAAATACAAATGACATACTTCCAGGAACTCAAAATAATGTTTTAACTAACAATGAAATATCTGTAGAAAATAGTAATACAGTAACCAAAAGTAGTGAGAATATAGAACAAAATAATAATATGGCAACACCCCCTAAAGAAGTAGTAGCCATTATTGACAAAAATATAGTATCTTCTGTACTTTCTGGTTTTACAAATAGTAGTGCAATACAACAAACAGAAAATACAATGGCAAAAGTAATGACAGAAACTGTTATGAAAAAGAACATTTTAACAAAGGTAGGAGAGTTAACCACTAACTTAACTAATGCTTTTTCATCAGCATTTAACGTTGATTCAGAAAAAATATCGAGTGCATTTAAACTAAAAATGACAGAAGATGAAATAACAAGAGTAGTATCTGCAATGATGACAAATACTCAAACAACAGCTAAAACCAATCTAATGTCTTTGGGATATCAAAACAAAGAAGAACCTAGCTATATATCTTTCTATTTTAACAGTTTTGATGGAAAAGAAAATTTTATAGACTTCATAGATTCATATAACGAAAAAATGGAATCTGAAGGAGAAGACGATAAAGTAATAAATTATACTGATACAACAGGTATACTTATGAGTTCAGTTAAAACAATAGTAAATGCAGTTACATATGTTTTAATAGCTTTCATATCAATATCACTAATTGTATCATCAATCATGATAGGAATTATTACATATATTTCAGTATATGAAAGAACAAAAGAAATTGGAATATTAAGAGCTATTGGAGCCTCAAAACACAATATATCTTCAATTTTTAATGCAGAAACATTCATAATAGGATTATTATCAGGCTTATTTGGAATTGGAATTTCATACTCATTAATACCAATTATTAATGCGGTACTTCATTACTTTACTGGAAATATTCCTTTAAATGTAACACTTTATTTTGGAAATGCAATTACATTAGTAATATTAAGTGTAATACTTACTTTAATAGGAGGTTTGATACCAGCTAGAGCAGCATCAAAGAAAGATCCAGTTATAGCATTAAGAACAGAATAAATAAAAAACTCTCTGATTTGGCAGAGAGTTTTTTTGGAAATCAATCAGTTCTACGTTCGCTTCTACTGTTTCCACACATTTTCTCATATTCTTTACATTTTATTTTGTATTCTAATTGTTGAGTTAGATAACGGTAGTACATATAAGCTTGTTCATATTGTGTAATAGGATTAAATTCTCCCATTATAGGGTCAAAGCCCATTTCATAATTCATATATGGAGGAAAATTAGGTTCATTTTTTTCCATTAAATTCATCACCTTTCAATTTATAAAAATATTATATAAAAATCTTATTCTTAAATAAAAAAAATATGATAAGCAAAAAAATAAGAATAAAAAAAGAAAATTTGTACATTATAATAGTACCTCACAAAATACATTTATACCCCTATATTAAGAAAGCTTTTAAGTCTTTATGACAAGGAAGCTTTCTTAATTTTTAATATAAGTTAAAATGAAAAAAGGGTAAAAATTGTAAAGCTAAGTAAGTATAAAAACTTGCAAAAATGGCTTGAAATAACTTTCCAATAAAATATTTTCTAATAGATAATCCATTTTTACTAATAATGCTAAAAACTTGCAAAAGAATTGAAAAACCACCAAATCCAAGTAAAAAGGCACAGACTATAATATTTAAAGAAATTTCTTTAAAATGTAAGTTAGCTACTAAATTTACTCCATTAGTAAGTTCTATAATTCCAGATAAGAAAGGTTTTATCAGTGTAGAAGGAATATTAAAAATGGATATGACAGGTTTTAGTAAATTTGAAATAGCGTCTAGTAGATGACTTTGGTTAAAAATAGAAATGATAACAGAAAAAATAACAACAAATCCTCCGATTAAAAGTATTGTAGAAATAGAATTTGTAATACTTTTTCCTAAAACTTCTCCTAAAGACGAAAAGCTAACATTTTTATTAGGAGCATTAGTTGCTTTATAACTATTAGAAAAAGAAATTTTAGAATTTTTAGAATGAGAATTGTGTATTATATTAAGCAAAATTCCTACACTAATACAAGCTAAAACATGTGTAATGAAAAGTAAAATGCCAATCATTGAATTACCAAATAAAGAAATACCAACAGTTCCAATAATAAATAATGGGCCAGAATTATTGGTAAAAGCTATCATTCTTTCTGCTTCTTCTTTAGTACACTTATTTTCTTCATATAAATTTGATACAATTTTTGCTCCTACAGGATAGCCACTAATAAGACCCATTAAAAATGCAAAGCCAGCTTCACCAGGAACACCAAATAGTGGTCGCATAATAAAGTTAAGATATTTTCCTAAAATATTTATAATATTAGTATAACTTAATAATTCAGTTGCTACAAAAAATGGAAAAAGAGAAGGTATGACAGCAGTTGCCCATAAATAAAGTGCATTTTTCACTGCAATTAGATTTGTGGTAGAAAATAAAATAAGGCAAATGCAAAATAGAAAAAATGTAATAGGTATAATATTTTTTCGAATGGAGCAAATAAAAAATTTGAATTTATTTTTAGGAAGAGTGTATGTATTAGAGTTTGCTAAAGTAGAGGTACTTTGTGAAAAATGTTGATACATAATCATATAATCCTTTCAATAAAACTTTATTTTCTATTTTTATGTTTATTTTTAGAATTTATGCAAGCAAAGTAAAGTTAACGAGAATTTTTAGTACTAAATTAAGAATAAATTTTACATTTAGTTTTAAATCAGAATATTTGTTTTGCCTAAATTTCGAAGTAAAGTCTGAAAGACTTGAAAAATAATGGAAAAAGAGGTATAATAAAAAAAGTGTTAAACACATACTAATATTTTATGGGAGGAAAAGCTCATGAACTCTAATAGAGGTCTTAACGTCTATGAACGGTCCACAATGGAGGCAAGGTATATCATAGAAAATGGTGCTACCATTCGGCAAACTGCTAAGAATTTCCATTTGTCCAAAAGCACAATATACAGAGATGTCACAAGCATACTTCAAGTAGAGAGCCCTCAGCTGTTTGAAGAAATTCACAAAATTTTGAAACATAACAAAGAAATGGCTCATGTGCGTGGAGGAGAAGCTACTAAGAGCAAGTACAGGTCCAACAAGAGGAAGTAAGATAAGCGGTAAGGAATAAAACAAATCCCAAGATAAACATCTAAGTAGAGTTTAAAAAAGATAAATCATCGGCTATATTGGCCGATGATTTATCTTGTAACTTTGCTTAAAAACAAGTTTTAAATTCTTCCAATATGTGGTATAATAGTATAGGTAAAAAATTAAGTAAGGAAATTAAATAAAATGAATTTTCTTGAAAAAACATTAGAACAAAATGAAAAATTTAAAGAGCTCTTAAAAAATATAAAAAAAATAAAAGGTCCGATAGCAATATCGGGCCTAACTGACGTGGAAAAATCTCATTATATAAATACAATTCTTAAAGGAACAAAAAAAACGGCTTGCTTGGTTACCTATAATGAAATACAGGCAAAGAAGATATGCCAAGATTTAAAAAAATTTGGTATAAAAGTAAAATATTTTCCCAAAAGAGAAATTATAGCATATGATTATATTGCACAAAGTAAAGACTTACCATATGAAAGGATAGCAATATTAAATCAAATTCTGTTGAATCAAATTCAGGGTGTAATTGTAACAACAATAGAAGCTGTTATGCAAAAAATGATAACAAAGCAGGAATTATATCAAAATAAAATAGATATAAAAGTAGGAAATACTTATTCAATAGAAAAATTAAAAGAGATATTTGTAAAACTTGGATATGAAAGAAATGAATTAATAGAAAATCAAGGGCAATTTAGCATTCGTGGTGGAATTATAGATGTTGGCTTATCTGAAACTGTTGGAGTCAGAATAGAATTTTGGGGAGATGAAGTTGATTCTATTAGATATTTTAGAATCTCTTCTCAAAGATCAACTGAAATGATACAAGAAATAACAATTTTTCCTGCCCATGAATTTATTGTGGAAGATATAAATTCAGCTTTAAATAAAATAGAACAAAAATATCCAGAGCAAAAGGAAGATATTGAAGTTATAAAAAGTGGGGATTATATTAGCAAAATAGATAAATATTTTAATCAATTCTATGAAAAACAATCATCTTTCTTAGATTATTTACCAAAGGAGTATTTTATATTTTTAGATGAAAGTATAAAAATAAGGCAAAGGCAAGAAAATATAATTTTAGAAAATAATCATTTAATAGATTCATTAATTCAAAAGAATAGATTTGTACCAGAAGCTATTTATGAAATTAGCAATTTTGAATATAACTTTTTAGAAAAGCCAATAATATATTTAGAACAAAATGATACATTGAAAAATATGACTAAATATTATTTTGAAACAAGGGAAATTAATTTCTACTCAGCTGAATTAGAATTACTATTATCAGATTTAGAAAACTATAAAAAGGCTAAAAAGAAAATAGTATTGCTTGGTGGAAATGAAATTACAAGCAAGAAAATCTGCGAAATCTTAAAACAAAATGAAATTAATTATAAGTATGATGAAAATCCAAAAGAATTAGTAGAGTCACAAATATTAGTTACAACTGGTTCATTTTCTTCCGGTTTTGAAAATTATGATTTAAACTTAGTTGTAATTAGTATGGAGCAAGGAATAGAAGAACCTATAAAAAAGAAGAAAAAGTTAAATAGGCAATTTAAAGAAGGCGAAAAAATTGTTTTTGCAGATTTAAAACCAGGGGACTTTGTAGTACACCAAACACATGGCATAGGTCAATTTATTGGAGTAAATACAATTACAGCAGATAATATAACTAAAGATTATATAAAAATAAAATATAGAAATGACGATATGTTGTATGTTCCAACCACTAATTTAGATAGTGTAAGAAAATACATTGGAGGAGGGGAGTCTGCTCCAAGACTTAATAAATTAGGTGGTAAAGAATGGGGAGCTACTACTAATAAAGTAAAAAAACAATTAGAAGAAATTGCAAAAGATTTAGTTGAATTATATGCTAAAAGGCAAAAAATAAAAGGCTTTTCTTTTTCTAAAGATACTCCATGGCAAAAACAATTCGAAGATAGTTTTCCATATAGTGAAACAGAAGATCAATTAAGATGTATAGAAGAAGTAAAAAAAGACATGGAAAAACCATATCCAATGGATAGATTATTATGTGGGGATGTTGGATATGGAAAAACAGAGGTAGCTATAAGAGCTGCTTTTAAAGCTGTTATGGATCAAAAACAGGTTGCATATTTAGTACCAACAACTATTTTAGCAAATCAACAATATGAAGAATTTAAAACTAGAATGAGTGAATTTGCGATGAAAGTTGAATTATTAAATCGTTTTAGAACTAAGAAAGAACAAGAAAATATTATAAAAAAATTGAAACTAGGGGAAGTAGACGTTGTTATTGGCACTCATAGGTTACTTAGTAAAGATGTTGCATTTAAAGACTTAGGGTTGCTTATTATTGACGAAGAGCATCGTTTTGGAGTAAAGGATAAAGAAAAAATAAAGCAATTGAAAAATAGTGTTGATGTTCTAACTATGACTGCAACTCCAATTCCTAGAACACTTCATATGTCAATTGTAGGTGTTCGCGATATGTCTGTTATTTATGAACCACCACATAATCGTAAACCTGTACAAACCTATGTATTAGAGTATGATAAAGAAGTTATTGCAGAAGCTATAACTAGAGAAATTGAGAGAAATGGGCAAGTATTTTATTTATATAATCAAGTAGAGAATATAGAAAAAAAGGCACATGAAATTGAAAGGCTTGTACCAGAAGCAAAAGTAGCTTTTGCACATGGAAAAATGTCAGGAAAAGAACTAGAAGAAATGATGCAAAGTTTTGTAAAACATGATATTAATGTATTAGTATGTACTACAATTTTAGAGTCTGGTATTGATATACCAAATGCTAATACAATTATTGTAGAAAATGCAGATAGGTTGGGCTTAGCACAACTTTATCAAATTAGAGGAAGAGTAGGAAGAGGAGATAAGCAGGCATATAGTTATATTACTTATAAAAGGGATAAACTATTATCCGAAATAGCAGATAAAAGGCTAAAGGCAATTAAAGAATTTACGGAGTTTGGCTCAGGTTTCAAAATTGCTATGAGGGACTTAGAAATCCGTGGAGCTGGAAGCATGTTAGGAGAAATGCAACATGGACATATTGAGCAAGTAGGATATGATACTTATTGCAAATTATTAGATGATGTTATGAAAGATATGCAGGGAATACAACATGAGGAAGAACAAGATATACAAATTGATTTATCTATATCTAGCTACATACCAGATAATTTCATAGAAAATGGTAGTCAAAAAATTGAGATATATCAAAACATTGCATTATGTAGAACTGAAGAAGATATTCAAAATGTTGTGGATGAAGTCATTGACCGTTATGGAAAGTTACCAAAAGAGCTAGAAAATCTATTAGAAGTAACTAGAATTAAAGAGATGGCAAGAAAAGTAGGAGTTATAAAAATTACACAAAGGCCGGAGACAATAGTTTTTTACTTTCAAAAAGAAAAAATGCCAGTAGAGAAAGTAGACAGCTTATTAAAACAATATGGAATGAAAATTAGGTTTTCATCTGGAATAGAGCCATATGTTACTTTCAAGATAGGTCAAAAAAATGAAAAGCAATTACTAGATAAAGTAAAAGAATTTTTGAAATTAATTTCATAAAAGGAAAGGAAATGTAAAAATGCAAGTTATTTCAAGCAAAGATAATGAGCAAATAAAATATATAAAAAAATTAAAAGAAAAGAAGTATCGTGATGAAACAAATCAATATATTGTAGAAGGAATAAAACTAGTTAAAGAAGCAATTGAAGAAAAAGCAGATATAAAAATGATTGTTATTTGTGAAGATTGTGAAGATGACAAGTTGAAAGATAAACCTAATACTCATATAGAACAGAGCTTATTATATGAAATAGCTAAATATGAGTGCATATATGTAACTCAAAAAATATTTAATCTTATTTCGGAAGTACAAACTCCACAAGGAATATTAGCAATAGTTTCAAAAGAAAAAAATAGTGAAAATATAGATTATACACAAGATATTATATTAGCTTTAGATGGAATTCAAGATCCGGGAAATTTAGGTACAATTTTAAGAACAGCAGACAGTGCAGACTTGAAGCAAATAATAATATCAACAAACACAGCAGATCCATATAATCCTAAAGTAGTACGTTCAACTATGGGAGCTATTTTTAGAATAAATATTATTAGAGTAGAAAATTTAGAAAAAACATTACAAGAGGTAAAAAAACATAAATTTGAAGTTGTTGCTACTTCATTAGATACTAATGATTCTATTTATGATATTAATTACGATAAAAAGGTAATTGTTATTGGAAACGAGGCCAATGGAGTTTCTAAGGAAATTCAAGACTTGGCTGATAAAAAAGTAAAAATACCAATGCTTGGAAAAACAGAAAGCCTAAATGCGTCTGTTGCAACAGGAATTATGATATATGAATATGTAAGAAAAAAAATTAAAAATTCTTAAATATGGTGCAAAATATATAAAGTATGAAATATATAACAATTTTTGAAAATTTTGTAAATGAACGAAAAAAGTGCCCAGTTGGGCACTTTTTTTAAGGTAGTTAGGATTTAGTACGAGGAACAAAAACGTAAGTAGTACCGGGGTAATAAGAAAGTTTGATAGGGTCTTTGGAAAATGGAGTGGGCAAAATGGATTCGGTTCTTACTTCTTCACTTTCCGGTTTTACAACATAGCCTTCGCTTTCCAACTGTTCTTTCAAAATAACGTATAAGTCTTTTACTACGAATGCAGCCTGATACATGTCTTTTTCCGGGGTGGCTTCTTTAGTATCCCAATCCCAAAAAGGATTGAAAGGAGGGCGATGGTTCAAAGAATCTTCGTTGGCAAAACAAACTCTCAGATACATATCAGATATTTTGTCAGCCAATAAAGAATAGACAGCCGCCTCTCTCTTCAAAGAGTCACTACTTGCTTGTGCTTGCTCCAAGGGTAAAATAATGCCATTTTTTTTCATAAAGATCGATCCTCTCCTTAAATAAACACATAGACACTTTTGTTAACTACAAGCACAGTATAACAGAAATAAAATATAATATCAATAAAAAAATTGCTATTTTGTCATAAAATTTTATATTTAAAATTCACAATTTTTTGGTGTCCTTGGGAAAGGTAATACATCACGAATATTTTGCATACCGGTTACATACATAAGCATTCTTTCAAAGCCTAAGCCAAATCCACTATGAACACAGCTACCATATCTTCTTAAGTCTAAATACCACCAATAATCTTCTTTCTTTAAACCTAATTCATCAATACGGGCAGATAATTTTTCAAAATCATCTTCTCTTTGACTGCCACCGATAATTTCTCCAATTCCAGGAGCTAGAAGGTCAGTGGCTGCAACTGTTTTTCCATCAGGATTTTGCTTCATATAAAAAGCTTTAATTTCTTTTGGATAGTCTGTTACAAAAACAGGCTTTCCAAAAACTTTTTCACTTAAATATCTTTCATGTTCTGTCTGAATATCAACTCCCCAATGAACAGGGTATTCAAATTGATCATTTACTTTTTCAAGTTCTTTTATAGCATCTGTATAAGTAATTCTACCAAAATCTGAATTTAATACATTTTCAAGTCTAGATAAAAGTTCTGTATCTACAAATTGATTGAAAAAGACCATTTCTTCAGGTGCGTTCTCTAAAACATAAGAAATAATATATTTTATCATATCTTCAGCTAAATCCATATCATCTTTTAAATCTGCAAAGCAAATTTCAGGTTCAATCATCCAAAATTCTGCGGCATGTTTTACAGTATTAGAATTTTCTGCTCTAAAAGTAGGGCCAAATGTATATACATTACGAAATGCATGTGCAAATGTTTCAACATCTAATTGACCACTAACAGTAAGATGTGATTCTTTTCCAAAAAAGTCTTGAGAAAAGTCTGTTTTTCCATCTTCTGTTTTTGCAGGTGATTCCATATCCATAGTGGTCACTCTAAACATTTCACCTGCGCCTTCACAATCACTACCTGTAATAATAGGAGTGTGAACATATACGAAACCTCTTTCTTGGAAAAATTTATGAATTGCAAAAGAAAGAACACTACGTACACGAAAAACTGCATTAAAAGTATTAGTTCTTGGACGCAAATGTCCTATAGTTCTTAAGTATTCGAAAGAATGTCTTTTCTTTTGAAGTGGATAATCTAAATCAGCCTGATTTACTATTTCTATTTTGTTTGCTTTTATTTCAAATGGTTGTTTTGCATTTTCTGTTTTTACTACTTTTCCAGTAACTATGATAGATGAGCTAATAGAAAGTTTTCTAACATCTTCAAAATTGGTAAGCTCTGTATCAAAAACAATTTGAACATTTTTAAAAAAGCTTCCATCATTTAATTCAATAAATCCAAAATTTTTAGAATCACGGATGGTTCTAACCCAACCAGAAACTTGTACTTCACTTTCTATATATGGTGTAACATCTCTATACAAGGTTTTTATTAGTATGTTTTTTGAACTCATATAATTCACATTCCCTTCTTTTTAGCTAATGAAATTTAGCTATTAGATAAATTTTATTCTATTGATTAGAATACCCCAATTATATAAGATAATACAAGAAAATTCAATCTTTTTTTCAATAAGCATTTACTTTAGGAAATAAATAGAATAAAATAATGATGAAATAATTCAAAGGAGGAGATTAGTATGAGAATAAAAGAAAGTAATGAAAAAGGTGTTACAATGCTTGCTTTAGTTATAACTATTATCGTATTATTATTATTAGCAGGAGTAACTATTCATTTTGTATTTGGAAAAAATGGTATATTATCAAATGCACAAGAAGCAAAAGAAAAAATGATGGAAGAAGCTAGCAAGGAAGAAGAACTATATGTTAAAAACTTTGAAAACTGGATTAATGGTGTAGTAAATGGAACTCCTTCAACATCTCCATCCGATATAGAGGTTGTAAGTACACCGGGAGTTCAAATAACTCCATAATTAAAAATAAGCATACTTAATTTCTATGAATTTGATAAGAAAAAAGAAAGGGAGAAGACTTTATGTACAGAAATCATAATTGCGGAGAGCTAAATATTAAAAATGTAGGAGAGCAAGTAACTATTGCTGGCTGGGTACAAAAGATTAGAAATTTAGGAGCTATGATATTTATAGATTTACGTGATCAATTTGGAATTACCCAAGTTGTTATTTCTGCTGAAAATAAATCAATTGATAAAACTATATTAGATAATATAGTTACCGAATGTGTTATAAGCGTAGAAGGAAAAGTAGTGGAGCGTTCTAATAAAAATCCTAAAATGCTTACAGGTGAAATTGAAATAGAAGCAGGTACCATAAAAATCTTAGGAAAGTGTAAAAATGTATTACCTTTTGAAATTAATTCAGAAAAAGTAGGAGAAGTTAAAGAAGATTTGAGGTTAGAGTATCGTTTCTTAGATTTACGAAATGAAAAATTACATAACACAATTTTACTTCGTAGCGAAATAATGAAAACTATTAGAAAGAAAATGGACGAATTGGGATTTGCAGAGATTCAAACACCAATACTTGCAAATTCTTCTCCAGAAGGTGCAAGAGATTATTTAGTTCCAAGTAGATTGCATCCTGGCGAATTTTATGCACTTCCACAAGCACCACAGCAATTCAAACAATTATTGATGGTTTCAGGTTTTGATAAATATTATCAAATAGCACCTTGTTTTAGAGATGAAGATCCTAGAGCTGATAGGGCACCAGGTGAATTTTATCAATTAGACTTTGAAATGAGTTTTGCAGAGCAAGAAGATGTACTTAAAATATTAGGTGAAATCTTTACTACTGTTTTCAAAACTCATACAAATTGGGAAGTAGATGAAACACCATTTAGAAAAATTCCATATTTAGAAGCAATGGAAATGTATGGAAGTGACAAGCCTGATTTAAGAAATCCACTTATTATTAAAGATGTAACAAAAGCATTTGAAAAAGTAGAATTTAATGCTTTCAAAGATAAAGTTGTAAAAGCAATAGTTGTAGAAAATGGTGCAGAACAAGGAAGAAAATTCTTTGATTCTATGACGGAATATGCTACTCAAGAAGTTGGAGCAAAGGGGCTAGCCTGGGTAAAGGTAGATAAAGAAAATGTGCTTTCTGGTGGAATTTCAAAATTTATTACGCCAGAGGTTCAAAAAGTATTAGAAAATGAAATCGGAATGAAGGAAAATACAGCAGTTTTCTTTATGGCAGATGAATTAAAACAAGTTCAAAAAATAGCAGGAGCAATTAGAATTGAATTGGGAAACAGATTAAATTTATTAGAGCAAAATGTATATCGTTTCTGTTATATAGTAGATTTTCCAATGTATGAACTATCTGATGAAGGTACAATAGACTTTAATCATAATCCATTTTCAATGCCACAGGGAGGAATGGAAGCACTAAAAACTAAAAATCCTCTTGACATATTGGCATATCAGTATGATGTTGTATGTAATGGTTATGAAGTGGCATCAGGAGCAGTTAGAAATCATGATCCTGAACTTATGGTAAAAGCTTTTGAAATAGCAGGATATAGTGAAACGGAAGTAGAAAATAGATTTGGAGCTTTATATAATGCATTTCAATATGGCACACCACCTCATGCAGGTGCAGCTCCTGGTTTAGATAGAATGGTAATGTTGGTGGCTGATAGCAAAAATATTAGAGAAGTAATAGCATTCCCTAAAAACAAAAAAGCTAGAGATTTACTTATGAGAGCACCAAATAAAGTTCAAGAAAAGCAACTAAAAGATGTTCATATAAAAGTAGAAGAGGAAAAATAAAAATGCAAAAAAAAATAGATGATGATGGAGTTGAAAATGTGATTTCTCCATCCATATGCAAATCCAAAAAAAAGCCTAAAGTTTTGCTAGGCATGAGTGGAGGGGTTGATAGTTCCGTTTCTGCTGTATTACTAATGGAAGCGGGGTATGATGTAATTGGAGCAACGATGCAACTATGGAAAAATGAGGAAGAAGGAGAATCTGGCTTTAGTGCATCTTATGATGCTAAAAGAGTATGTGAAAAGTTGAAAATTCCACATTATACATTGAATTGTGAATCTGATTTTCAAAAAAATGTTGTAGATGATTTTATAAACTGCTATAAATGTTGTAAAACTCCAAATCCATGTGTTGAATGTAATAGATATTTAAAATTTGGAATATTTTATCAAAAAGCTTTAGAACTTGGTTGTGATTATATTGCATCAGGCCACTATGCTAAAACAGAATATTCAGAAGAATATAAATCATATGTAATAAAGAAGTCAAAAGCAGATAAAAAGGATCAAACTTATTTTTTATATGATATAAAAAAAGAAGTAATACCTAAAATTTTATTTCCATTAGAAAATTTTGAAAATAAAGAAGAAATAAGAGCAATTGCAGAAAAATATGATTTGCAGGTTGCCCATAAAAAAGATAGTCAAGAAGTTTGTTTTATAGCAGATGATAATTATGGAAAATTTTTAACACAAAAAGCAAATCTAACTCCAAAACCTGGAAATATAGTACTAAAAGATGGAACTATTTTAGGAACTCATAAGGGGTTAATCTATTATACTATAGGGCAAAGAAAAGGCTTAGGTGTTTCATACAAAGAACCACTTTATGTATTAAAGTTAGATGAAGAAAAAAATGAAGTAATTGTAGGCTTGGAACAAGATTTATATACTAATGAATTACAAGCAGAGAAATTAAATTTTTTATTAGATATAGACCTATCAAAAGAAATAGAAGTAATGGCAAAAGTACGATATCGTGCTAAAGAAGCTAAAGCAATTTTAAAAATAAATCAAGATTCAAAAACAATAGCAGATGTTGTTTTTGAAGAATCTCAAAGAGCAATAACACCAGGGCAATCAATTGTTTTTTACATAGATGATGTGCTTTTAGGTGGCGGAAAAATAAAAAAATAAGCATCATAATATTTATTATGATGTTTATTTTTTGATATTTAGTAATAAAAATATTTTTTTCTTGACAATTACAAACATTAGTTTTATAATAATGAGCATAATAAATGCATAAACTTATTTCTCACAGTTTTAAAATGAAAAAAGGAGGTATATCTATGCAGGATAAAGCAAATTTAGAGATATTTTTGAAAGAATTAGAAGAACTGTTAAATGAAATAAGAAAAGAACAAATAAAAATAGGAAAAAATGTAGATGAATATCACAAAGTAAATATGAGAAATTTTGACAGGCTAAAAATTTTTAATGAAATTTGTGATATGACTAACCAAATATTTGAAAGAAGAATTTGTAATATAGAAGAAGCATTAAAAGAATTAATAAAAAAACAATAAAAAGTAAAAAAAGCATTTACAAAATTACTAAAAAAATGATATTATATTAACATGATAGATTTAAAAAAAACCCCTTATAGGTAGTTTTTTTAAATCTATTTTTTTGTTTTATAGGAAAAATCACTAGATTTTTCTGGAACAACAAGGAAAGTTATAAGTTTACTTAAAATATACACTGAAAATATTTTGGTAAATTTGATTAAAAACAAATAAACTAAAAAGGAGAGTAAAATGAGTAAAAAGTACATTTTTGTTACAGGAGGAGTAGTATCAGGACTAGGAAAAGGAATAACAGCAGCATCACTAGGAAGGCTATTAAAAAATAGAGGATATAAAGTTGCAAATCAAAAATTTGACCCCTATATAAATGTAGATCCGGGAACAATGAGCCCATATGAACATGGAGAAGTATTTGTAACAGATGACGGAGCTGAAACAGATTTGGATTTAGGACATTATGAGCGTTTTACAGATGAAAGCTTAACCAAATATTCATCTGTAACCACAGGTAGAGTATATTCGGAAGTAATTGAAAGAGAAAGAAGAGGAGATTATTTAGGAAAAACTGTGCAAGTTATACCACATATTACAAATGCTATAAAAGAAAAAGTATATAAATTTGAAAATACGGATGTGGATATTGTAATTACTGAAATTGGTGGTACAGTTGGTGATATTGAAAGCTTGCCATTTTTAGAGGCAATCAGGCAAATTGGAATAGAAAAAGATCCAAATGAAGTTATATATATTCATGTAACTTTACTTCCATATATTTATGGATCAAATGAACTAAAGTCAAAGCCAACGCAACACTCAGTAAAAGAATTACAATCAATTGGAATAAAACCAGATATTTTAGTATGTAGAGCAGAACAAGAGATTGATGAATCTATTAGAAGCAAAATAGCATTATTTTGTAATGTAAAAAAAGAAGATGTAATTCAAAACAAAACAGTAGAAAACTTATATGAAGTACCTTTAATGCTAGAAAAAGAAGGGTTAGCAAATAGAGTGTGTCAGAAATTACAATTAAATAATAAGGTTGATAACTCAAATTGGGAAAAAATGATAGAAAATATAAAGAATCTAAATGAAAAAACTGTAAAAATAGCTATTGTTGGAAAATATGTTAAACTTGAAGATTCATATTTATCAGTAATAGAAAGTTTAAAACATGGTGGATTTGCAAATAATTGCAAAGTTGAGATAGATCTTGTAAATTCAGAAAAAGTTGCTAAAGAAAATGTAAAAGATATGTTAAAAACATACCAAGGAATTATTGTACCAGGAGGCTTTGGAGGAAGAGGTATAGAAGGCAAAATTGAAACAATTAAATATGCAAGGGAAAATAAAATTCCATTTTTAGGAATTTGCTTGGGTATGCAAATGGCAGTTATTGAGTTTGCAAGAAATGTATTAGGTTATGAAGATGCAAACTCTGAGGAATTTAATGAAGAAACAACCCATCCTGTTATTCACATAATGGAAGAGCAAATAGGAATCAATAAAAAAGGAGGAACAATGAGGCTCGGAGCGTATCCATGCCATATAAAAGCAAATAGTTTGGCAAGCAGAGTATACAAAAAAGAAGAAATTAGTGAAAGACATAGACATCGTTATGAATATAATAATAATTATAAAGAAGAAATGGAAAAAAACGGACTTATTTGTTCTGGAATGTCACCTGATGGAAAATTGGTAGAAATAGTAGAATTAAAAGATCATCCATACTTTATAGCTTCTCAATTTCATCCAGAATTTCAATCAAGACCTGACAGACCTGGCCCACTTTTTGTAGAATTAGTAAAATCTGCGAAAAAATGCAATGTGAAAAATTAGAAATGTGAAAATAATGTGAAAAATTTATTTACTTACTTGACATTTATATAAATAGGGTATAAAGTATTAGCAGTCTTCAAAGAAGACTGCTAATTTTAACCACTAAATATACTAAAAAAGGCTAGATTAGCATATACTAAGAAAAGTGGGCTTTGCCACGAAATGGCTTAAGCAAAGAAGAGGAGGTATTTTTATGTTAAAACCATTAGCAGACAGAATAATTGTAAAAATGTTAGAAAAAGAAGAAACTACTAAAAGTGGAATTATTTTATCTGGAAAATCAGAAGAAAAATCTCAAATGGCTGAAGTATTAAAAGTAGGCCCTGGTATAGACAGTGAAGGAAAAAAAGTTGAAATATGTGTTAAACCAGGAGACAAAGTAGTATTAAATCAATATGCAGGTACAACTGTAAAATATGAAGGAGAAGAATTAGTTATTGTAAAATATAGTGATATATTAGCTGTTGCAGAATAATAACTATATAGTAGGTTTATAGGTAAAGCCTAAAAAAACCTAAATAT
This sequence comes from uncultured Clostridia bacterium, assembly GCA_947623595.1. GTDB lineage: Bacteria > Bacillota > Clostridia > TANB77 > CAG-508 > CAG-273. The sequence continues at coordinate 32,620 of CANQHC010000020.1, forward strand.
AAAAATAAGGAATGTGAATAATAATGGCAAAAGAAATTAAATTTGGAGAAGAGGCTAGAAAAAACTTGTTAAATGGAGTTAATAAATTAGCAGATACAGTAAAAGTAACTTTAGGTCCAAAAGGTAGAAATGTTGTGTTAGACAAAAAATTTGGAGCACCACTTATTACAAATGATGGTGTAACAATTGCAAAGGAAATTGAATTAGATGATTCATTTGAAAATATGGGAGCACAACTTGTAAAAGAAGTTTCTATAAAAACTAATGATGTAGCAGGTGATGGTACTACAACAGCCATGGTTTTAGCACAAAATATGATTCGTGAAGGTGTTAAAAATGTAGCAGCTGGTGGAGATCCAATGGCAATAAAAAGAGGTATGGATAAGGCTGTTGAACAAGCTGTTGAGTCATTAAGAGAAATTAGTGTTCAAATTGAAGGTAAACAAGATATTGCAAGAGTTGCAAGTATTTCAGCAAATAATCCAGAAGTAGGAGAACTTATTTCAAAAGCAATGGAAAAAGTTTCAAAAGACGGAGTTATTACTATTGAAGAATCTAAGACTTCTCAAACTGAATTAAATGTTGTAGAAGGAATGCAATTTAATAAAGGTTATGTATCTCCATATATGGTAACAGATACTGAAAAAATGGAAGCAATTATGGATAATCCATATATATTAATTACAGATAAAAAAATCAGCAATATTCAAGAAATATTACCTTTACTAGAAAGCCTAATGCAACAATCAGGAAAATTAGTAATTGTTTGTGATGATGTAGAAGGAGAAGCATTATCTACTTTAATTTTAAATAAATTAAGAGGAGTTATAAATGTTGTTGCAGTAAAAGCTCCTGGTTATGGTGATAAAAGAAAATTAATGTTAGAAGATTTAGCTATATTAACTGGTGGAGAAGTTATTACTTCAGATTTAGGTTTAGAATTAAAAGACACAACTATTGAGCAATTAGGTAGAGCAAGACAAGTAAAAGTACAAAAAGAAAACACTATTGTAGTAGATGGTATGGGCGATAAATCAAAAATAGAAGCAAGAGTAGCACAATTAAAAGCACAAATAGCTGAAGAAAAAAGCGAATTTGAAAAAGAAAACTTACAAGAACGTTTAGCTAAAATTGCAGGTGGTGTAGCTGTTATTGAAGTTGGAGCTGCAACAGAAGTTGAAATGAAAGACATAAAATTAAGAATGGAAGATGCTCTATCTGCAACTAAAGCAGCAGTAGAAGAAGGAATTGTTCCAGGAGGTGGAACAGCTTATATAGATATTATTCCTAAAGTTGCTAGTGTAGTTGAAAAAATGCATAGTGATGAAAAAATAGGAGGAAAAATTATTTTAAGAGCATTGGAAGAGCCAGCAAGGCAAATAGCAATAAATGCTGGGTTAGAACCATCTGTTATTTTAGAAAAAGTAAAAAATAGTCCAGTAGGAGTTGGATTTAATGCAGCTGATGAAGAATATGTAGATATGAAAAAAGCAGGAATTGTAGATCCTACTAAAGTATCAAGAAGTGCACTTCAAAATGCAGTATCTATTGCATCTATGATTTTAACTACAGAGAGTATTGTAACAGATAAAAAAGAACCAGAAAATTGCAAATGTTCTCATGAAGATCATGAAGCAATGAATGGAATGTATTAATATGATGTTAAAAAGTCATTATCAAGCAATTGGTAATGGCTTTTATGCATAAATATGGATTGTATATTATAAGAATATATGATATAATTCTTGTACATCTTGTTTTGCTATGCGGTATCCAATTATTATGTACATATGGAGTGTGGTTGCAGCAGTTGGAATTTTCGGAGCATTAATTTAAAAAATTCATGTAAGCCAAAAACTTGACCTCTCCTTAAATAAAGGAGGGGTTTAATTGTATAAAATTTTAAAATAAATAGTGTATAAAGAAATATAAAATGACTGAAAGGCAGTAATAATTATGGAAGAAATTAGAATAAAAAAAACAGTGGCTTTTTGTACTCTTCGGATGTAAAGTAAATCAATATGAAACAAATGCAATGATGCAAAAAATGTTAGAAGCGGGATTTGAAATTAAAGATTTTGAAGAAAAAGCAGATGTATATATTATAAATACTTGTACAGTTACAAATATGGCAGATAAAAAATCCAGACAAATGTTAAGAAGAGTAAAAGAAATTAATCCAAAATCTATTGTAGTGGCAGTACGGTTGCTATGCACAAATTGCTAAAAAAGAGCTAGAAAAGGTTGAAGAGATAGATTTAATATTAGGAATTAATGAAAAAAAAGACATAGTAAAATATATAGAAGAGGCTATGAAATATGATATAGAAACAAACTGCATATTACAGGTTTCAGATGTTGAAAATCAAAAAGAATTTTTAGATTTTGGAGCAGTTACATTTACTGAAAAAACTAGAGCTGTGATAAAAGTTCAAGATGGTTGTAATCAATTTTGCTCGTACTGTATTATTCCATATGCTAGGGGACGTATTAGAAGCAGAAAACCAAAAAGTGTAATAGATGAAATTAGTAAAATAAGTAAGCAAGGAATAAAAGAAGTTGTAATTACTGGAATTCATCTAGCATCTTATGGAAAAGATTTCTCTGAAACAGATATAAAAGAAATTGCTGAAAGTGGTCATTTTAATATAACGAATAATCAATATAAATTAATTAATTTATTAGAAGATATACAGCAAATAGATGAAATTAAAAGAATTAGACTTGGTTCATTAGAACCAACTTTAATTACAGAAGAATTTGTACAAAGGCTATCAAAACTTTCAAAAATATGTGATCAATTTCATTTATCTTTACAAAGTGGATGCAACGAAACCCTAAAAAGAATGAATAGAAAATATTCTACAGAAGAATTTGAAAAAGGAGTAAATTTATTAAGACATGCTTTCAAAAATGTTCATCTTACAACTGATATTATTGTTGGATTTCCAGGAGAAACACAAGAAGAATTTGAAATCACTTATGAATTTTTGAAAAGAATTAAATTTTATAAAATGCATGTCTTCAAGTATTCACCTAGAAAAGGAACAATTGCAGAAAAAATGCCAAATCAGGTAGATGGAAATATAAAAGAAGAAAGAAGCAAAAGGCTAATAGAAATTTCAAATGAAAGTGAAAAATATTATCAAGAAAAATATATAGGTAAGCAAGTAGATGTTTTAATAGAAGATCGTGAGGGAGAATATTTTAGAGGACATACTACTAATTATATGGTAGTAAAAGTAAAATCAGATGAAAATTTGGAAAATACAATTCAAAAAGTTCAAGTAATAAACTCGGAAAATTTGGAATTAATAGGAACTAACCTTGATTTTTAAGGAAACATAGTATATAATTTTATCCGTATAAAAACGTATACAAGGAAGGAATGATAGTAGCAATGAAAGCAATTGAAATCAGAAACAAATATTTAGAATTTTTTAAAGCACATGGACATAGTGTAATTCCAAGTGCACCATTAATACCAGAAAACGATCCATCTGTATTATTTACTACAGCTGGTATGCAACCATTAGTACCATATTTGTTAGGAGAAAAACATCCCGCGGGTATACGTCTTACAGATTATCAAAAATGTCTTCGTACGAATGACATTGATGAAGTTGGTGATAATCGTCATCTAACATTTTTTGAGATGCTTGGAAACTGGTCTTTAGGAGATTATTTTAAAGAAGAAGCAATTAGCATGAGCTATGAGTTTTTAACAAAAGAGTTAGGAATTGATCCTAGCAAATTATCTGTTACATGTTTTGCAGGAGATGGGGATGCTCCAAAAGATACTGTGGCAGCAGAAGCATGGAAAAAAGCAGGAATCCCAGAAGAAAGAATTTATTTCTATGGAAAAGATAATAACTGGTGGATAGCAGGAGAAGACGGACCTTGTGGACCAGATACAGAAATGTTTTTAGACACAGGAAAACCAGCATGTTCAGATGATTGTCAACCATCTTGCGATTGTGGTAAATATGTAGAAATATGGAATGACGTATTTATGGAATATTATAAGGCAAAAGATGGGAGTATAACAAAGTTAAAGCAACAAAATGTGGATACTGGTCTTGGTCTAGAAAGAATGGCAATGTTATTACAGGGAAAAGAAACTCCTTTTGATACAGAACTATTTTTACCAGTAATGGAAAAATTGAAAGAGTTATCAAAAGTAGATAATATAGAAAGTAGAAGAATAGTTGCAGAACATTTACGTGCTAGTATAATGGTTATTTCAGATGGAGGAAGGCCAAGCAACATTGATAGAGGTTATGTATTAAGAAGGTTAATTAGAAGAATGACAAGACATCTAAACAAACTACAAATAGATCTAAATGAGCTTGGAAATTTAATTGACCTATATATAGAAAACTTAAAAGAAATGTATCCAGAATTAGAGCAAAATAGAGCAACAATTAAAGAAATTATACTTAATGAAAAGGATAAATTCATCAAGACTTTATCACACGGAGAAAAGGAATTTGAGAAAGTTGTTGCAAAAGCAAAGAAAGAAAATAAAACAGTAATAGATGGATATACTATATTTAAGTTATATGAAACTTATGGTTTCCCTCCAGAAATCACATCAGATTTAGCAAAAGAACAGGGATTTTCAATAGACTTAACAGAATTTGATAAATTATTTAAAGAACATCAAGAAAAATCTAGACTAGGAAGTGAACAAAAATTCAAAGGTGGTTTAGCAGAACAAAATGAGCAAACTACTAAATATCATACAGCTACTCACTTATTACATAAAGCTCTTCAAATAGTACTAGGAGAACATGCAAAACAAAATGGTTCAAATATTACTGTTGAAAGATTGAGATTTGACTTTACACATCCAGAAAAAATGACACCGGAGCAATTAAAACAAGTAGAAGATATTGTTAATGAACAAATAAAACGTGATTTACCAGTAACTTGCGAAGAGATGACATTGGAGGAAGCAAAAAAATCAGGAGCCACAGGATTATTTGAAAATAAATATGGAGAAAAAGTAAAAGTATACACAATAGGTGACTTCAGCAAAGAAATTTGTGGAGGCCCACACGTAACTCATACAGGAGAATTAGGACATTTCAAAATAAAGAAAGAAGAATCTAGTTCTGCAGGAGTTAGAAGAATAAAAGCAATATTAGAATAACATATATATGGACGAGGAAGGAGGGAAGAGCCAATATAATAATAATTTTTTTGGCTCGACTATTAAATGAATGATTGTATTTTTTGTAAAATTATAAAAGGAGAAATTCCATCGGAAAAAGTATATGAGGATGATGATATTTTAGCTTTTAAAGACATACAGCCAGCAGCTCCAATTCATGTTTTAGTAATACCTAAAAAACATATTTCTACTTTAATGGAAATAGAAGATGAAGACACAGAATTAATGGGAAAAATAATACAAACTACAAAAAAAATAGCCAAACAATTAAATATCGAAGAAAATGGATTTAGATTAATTGCTAATTGTGGTCCAGATTCAGGACAAGAAGTAATGCATATTCATTTTCATTTACTAGCAGGGAGAAAAATGGGACCTAAAATTATCTCATAAGTATGGATTATTGCTAAAAAGTATGTTATAATTATAATAAGTATATATGGAGAATTATAGGAGGTATCAATATGTTAAGTAGTAAATATGGAAAAGTCTTAACAGTTATTTTAATAATTGCTATACTTGCTATTGTAGGATTACTAATTTTCCTTGGAATTGACTGGTATAGAGCCTATGTAACTGGTGCAGATGCTAGTGAGATGGTAGAGGAAATTAATAACTATTTAGTTGATGTTGGAAATAGTAATCAACAAAATAATACTCAAAATTACATAGAGCAACCCAATATTGATATTAATACAAATATAGTAAATGAACCATCAAATAAACCTTCTGGAAATAGTAGCGGAAGTAGTAAGAAAACTCTTAAATATAAAGGATTTAATGTAGTTGGAAAAATAGAAATTCCAACAACTAAAATAGAGTTACCTATATTAGAAAAAGTAACTACAAAATCAATAGAAGCTTCTGTTGGAGTACTTTATGGTCCAGGAGTAAATAAAGTAGGAAATACGGTTTTAGTAGGTCATAACTATAGAAATGGAACCTTCTTTTCAAATAATAGTAAATTAGCAATAGGTGATAAAATCTATATAACAGATATAGAAACAGGTACTAGAAGAACATATATTATTTATAGAAAATATAATGCAGATGCTAATGAATTTGATTATGCAGTAAGAGATACAAAAGGAAAGAGAGAAATATCTCTATCTACATGTACTACAGATTCAAGATATAGATTAGTTATATGGGCAAAAGAAGAATAATATAAAATAAAAAGAAATATATACTGAGTATGCGGAGCGAGAAGCTCCGCTAAAATTAATAATATGCAAATTATTGCTGATATATAAAATAAGAAATTAGCATAAAAAATCATTTTAGTGTTGACAAACCGATACACTTTGTTGTAAAATTATAAGTGCGTTCAGCTAGAAGATGGTGGATGTAGCGTAGTTGGTTAACGCGCCAGTTTGTGGCACTGGAGACCGTGGGTTCGAGTCCCATCTTCCA